>DASWAE010000035.1:0-42557 GCA_036391275.1 Trebonia sp. | reverse complement strand
GGCGGCGAGGCAAGCCTTCGCTGCGTTCAGCACCCTCGGCCGGGTCGTCAGCGCACTCATCTCCGCACCTTGCTTCCCCGCCCGATCCGCGTTATTCGCCTCGCTAGGCGGCCAGTTCGACCTCCAGCCCTGCGAGCACGTCCGGGTCCCCGATCAAGTCGATGGCCGTGATCCGCCCGTCGCCGTTGACCGTGAAGCCGAACGCCACGCGCACCTTCCCCCGCACCGCCCAGGCGGCGCCGGGCTCGCCGCCGACGGTCGCGGCCACCGCGCCCGCGGCCCGGCCGTTGATCCACCTGGCCACCGCGTCCGCCCCCGTCGCCAGCTCGTCCGCGCCCATCCGCGCGGCCACCGCGTCGGCGCGCATCACCACGTCCGGGTCGAGCAACTGCAGCAGCGCCGCGAACTGCGCCTCCCGCGCCGCCGCGAAGAAGGCGTCCACCACCGCGCGCTGCTGCTCCGCGCGGGCGGTCAGCGACGCGGCCGCCGGACCGGGTGACGTGTCCCGCAGCCGCCGCCGCGCCCGGCTCGCCAGCTGCCGCGCCGCGGTGCTCGAGGTGTCCACCACCGGCGCGATGTCGTCGAACGGCACCGCGAACAGGTCGTGCAGCACGAACGCCAGCCGCTCGCGCGGCTCAAGCGTGTCGATCACCACCTGAAGCGCGGCGCTGACCTCGTCACCGAGTAGCGCCTCATCCTCGGGGCCGAGCGGCCGCCCGCCGCCTGGCGAACCAGTCACCACCGGATCCGGCGGCTCGGCCCGCACGTCCTCCCGCCGGCTGCCGCGCGACTCGAGCATGTTCAGCGCCACCCGGCCGGTGACGGTGGTGAGCCAGGCACGCAGGCTGACCACATCGGAGACGTCCGTGCGGTTCAGCCGCAGCCAGGCCTCCTGCACCGCGTCCTCGGCGTCGCTCGCCGAGCCGAGCACCCGGTACGCCACCCCGCGCAGGTGCGCCCGGTGCGCCTCGAACTCCCGGGCAAGCGATTCGGAGTCTGCCATCTCGTCACATTCCTTCCGCGGGAACGGTCTCCATCGATGGCGGCACCCGTGTGGCAGCGGATCCACCGCCGAGGATACCCAACAAGGAAAGAGAGCAAGCGGCATGGAAGCACGCATGAAGAACCCGGCGGCCGTCCTCCCCGGCGCCTGGCAGGCGGTCGTCGCCCTGAACAAGGCCAGCGACTCCGGCGGCGTCCCCGCCGACACCCTGGAACTGGTTCACCTGCGCGTCAGCCAGGTCAACGGCTGCAGCGCCTGCGTGGCCAGCGCGGCCAAGAGCGCCCAGTCACCGGAGCGCATGGCCACCGTCGCCGCCTGGCGCGAGTCCCCCTACTTCACCGACGCCGAGCGCGCCGCCCTCGCCCTCGCCGAGGCCGCCACCCGCCTGGCCGACAGCCCCGACCCAGTCCCCGACGAGATCTGGAACGAGGCCGCCACCCACTACGACGAGCAGGCCCTAGCCTCCCTCATCCTCAAGATCGCCGTAACCAACGTCTTCAACCGCCTCAACCGCGTCACCCGCCAGGTGCCCGGCTCCTGGTAAGAAGCTAGCCACCACAATCACCCCGAACGAGAGCATGCTCCGCCCGCCCCCGACCTGCCAACCACCGCCACCACCCTTCCCGCCTTTCTCCCCGGTCACCGCCGCTTCACGGGGAACGGCGCCCGCCAGGGCGCCAGTACCGCGCCCGCCCCCGTCCAGGCTCCGCACCCGCCCGCCGTCCCCGCCCAGCCTTACGCCTGAGACCAGTGACACCAGCGAGCCACGTGATACTTAACGCCTCACTGAAACCCACCAAGATCATGAAGCGTTGTGGTGTTATGAAGCCTTTTAGGCGTTATAGCCCCGAAAAGCCTTCATGATCACGCTCCGCCCTACTAATAGAGCATTCCGGACATAAGGCCCGTACCCGTTTCCCTTGGGCCTGGATGACCTGGTGGCAGAGGTTGCCCGCCTGACGGCGCTGGGCGCGGAGCAGGTGTCCCGCTGGAAGGATGCCTTAACGATGCGCACACCGGGTGGCCACATGCTCTGCGTGGTGCCCGTGCACAGCGACCCCGAGACGTTTGCCAGCTCGGCTCGAACCTGGCCGTGACGCGACGGCTCCTTATCGCGGGCGCTGGGCTCTCGGACCCCGTCCGCTGGGGTTCTGCCGGCTAAGCGCGTCACCGTGCCGCCGAGGAAGGACTCGACGAAAGCCGGGCTCGCCGACAGCTCCGCCGGGCTCCCCGACATCCTGACCTCCCCGCCGGCCAGGACGTAGGTGTGGTCGGAGATGGCGAGCACGGCCCGAGCCCGCTGCTCGACGACGAGAACCGACGCGCCGCCCGTGGCCAGCCGCCGGACCTGGTCCTGCAGCAGGGAGCGGGCGATGGCCGGCGCGAGGTTCGCGGTCGGCTCGTCGAGCAGGAACACGCTCGGGGAAAGCATCAGCACCCGGCCCATGGCCAGCATCTTCCGCTCGCCGCCGCTCAGCTTGCCCGCCTGCCGGCCGAGCATCGAGCCGAGCCGGGGGAAGACCGTCACCACTTCGTCGATCCGTGCCCGCACCTGGCCCGGCCGCAGCAGGTAGCCGCCCATTTCCAGGTTTTCCCTGACGGTCAGCGGCGCGAACACGTCGTCCACTTGCGGCACGTACCCGACGCCGGCCCGGGCCATGTCCTCCGGCGGCCGCCCGGTCAGGTCCCTGCCGCCGACGGTGACCGTGCCCGCCGACATCCTGATCACCCCGACCAGGCTCTTGAGCAGCGTGCTCTTCCCTGACCCGTTGGCGCCGACAAGCGACACCACCTGGCCGGGTTCGACCTGCACGCTGATGTCCCGGATCACCGGGTCGCCGCCGTACCCGGCGGTCACGCCGCTCGCCCGCAGCACGGCACCGGATGCGCCCGCGCCGGGCCCGCCCGCGCCAGGTTCAGCCGACAAGGTACGCCTCCACGACCTCGGTGCGCCCGCGCAGTTCCGCCATGGTTCCCTCGGCGAGCACCGCGCCCTCCGCCATCGCTATCACCGGATCGCAGAACTCGTCCATGATGGCGAGCTCGTGCTCCACCATGAGCACGGTCAGCCCGCCGGCGGCGAGAGCGGTCAGCTCGTTGCCGATCCGCCGGGCCAGGTGCGGGTGCACGCCGGCCATCGGCTCGTCAAGCAGCAGCACCTTCGGCTCGGTCATCAGCGCGCGCATGATCTCCACCAGCCGCCGCTGGCCGCCGCTCAGGTCGCCGGCGTAGCTGTTGGCGTGCCCGGTGAGGCCGAACTGCTCAAGCAGCACGCTCGCCCGCTCGATCGCCGCGGTCTCATCACCGCGCCAGTACCTGGGGCCGGCCAGCGCGCCGCGCAGCGAGTCGCCGCGGTTGCCTGTCCGATACGCTCGCGCCTTTCCACCGGACAGGCCCTCGGGGGGTACGGGGGGTCGCCCCCCCGGGCGATACGGCACCGCCGACAGCAGGTTCTCGAGCACGGTCAGCCGCTTGAACTCACTCGCCAGCTGGAAGGTGCGCACCAGGCCAAGCCTGGCCCGCCGGAAGGCGGGCAGCCCGGTCACGTCCTGCCCCAGGTAGCGGACCTCCCCGGAGGAAGCAGGCAGGGTCCCGGCCAGCATGGCGAGCAGCGTCGACTTGCCCGCGCCGTTCGGGCCGATCAGCCCGGTTATCGTGCCGCGCCGCACCGCGAACGAGACCCCGGCGACCGCCCGCACCCCGCCGAACTCACGGGTCACGCCGATGGCCTGGAGTACCACGTCACCGAAGCCATCCGCCTGCCCCGACCCGGCCGGCCGCACCGAGACCGAGGCCAAGGCCAAGCCCGAAACCGGGGCCGAGTCCGGCGCCGAGGCCACGGCCGACGGCAGGGCCGAGGCGCCGGCCTCCGAGACGGCCGCCCCGGGCCCCGCCTGCGCAACGGCATCCGGCGCCCCCGGGTCCGTCCCGCCGCCACCGCCCAGACGGCCGGCCACCGGGAGTACCCGCTTCCGTTCGGGCAAGATTCCCTGCGGCCGCACCCACAGGAAGATCACGATCAGCAGTCCGATCGCCACCCACTCAAGCGACGGGATCAGGTTCGGCGGCAGGTTGTTCGAGGAGGGGATGTACCGGGTCACCTCCTCGAAGCCGACCGGCACGAGGATGGCCCCGAGGACCGCGCCAAGGTGGTTGCCGGCGCCGCCGATGATCACCGCCGCGAACAGCACCACGGTTTCCGCGTAGCCCCACGCGGCAGGCGACCAGGTGGTGATGTACGAGACCAGGATGCCGCCGGACAGGCCGGCGATCGCGCCGCCGGTGACCAGCATCGCGGTGCGCATCGACAGCAGGTTCTTGCCGAGTGAGTCGGCGACCGCGTCGTTGTCGCGCATGGCCCGCAGCGAGCGCCCGTACGGCGACGCCGTGATCCGCCTGACCACCCAGTAGACACCCGCGCACACCACGATCGCGCCCGCCGTGAAGATCCACTGGTACCCCGACGACTGCGGGTCGAACTCGCCCGCCAGCGGCGCGGGTATCAGCGACAGCCCGGCGTCACCGTTCAGCAGCGGCCGGTAGTTCTGGGCGAGCAGGTTCAGCAGCACCGCGGTGACGAGCAGTCCGACCGCGGCGAAGTCGCCCCGCAGCCGCCGCCCCACGAGGAAGGCGAACGGGAGCGCGATGACCCCGCCCGCCACCGCCGCCCCGATCCAGGGCAGCGGGAACGGCAGGCCGAGCCCGCCGATGTAGGACTGGAACCCGCCGTTGGCCGATGGCGACGGCAGCGCCAGGATCGCCGCCACGTACCCGCCGGCCGCCTGGAAGATGATGAAGCCGAAGTTGGTGACGCCCGCGACGCCGAACTGCTGGGACAGGCCCAGGCAGGCCATCGCGTCGACGGCGGCGTAGATGAGCAGGTTGACGAGGTAGTACGAGCTCATCAGGCGCGCTCCCCGAGCAGTCCGGTCGGGCGGACGCCGAGCATCACGAGCAGCGCGGCGAACGCGATCACGTACTTGTACGACGGCGTGATGTAGGCGGCGCTGACCTCGGTGGCCAGGCCGATGACCACCGCGCCGAGCATCGCGCCGTAGGCCTGGCCCGGCCCGCCGAGGAAGGTCGCGGCGAGGATCAGGATGAGGAACAGGTCGGTGGCGGTGGCGTCGAAGCTGCCCGCGTCCATCGCGAACACCACCCCGGCGAGCCCGCACAGCGCCCCGGTGACCGCCCAGGTGATGGTGATCACCCGGGCGGTCCGGATACCGCAGTTACGGGCCAGCGTCTTGTTGGCGGCGGTGGCGCGCATCGCCTTGCCGAGCTTGGTATACCGCAGCAGCACGTGGGTGCCGGCCATGACGAGCAGCGAAAGGCCGATCACCACCAGCTGCACCGCCGAGAGCACGAGCCCGTCGGCGGTCACCGACGGGCCCTGGCTCATCGTGTACGACACGCTGGTGCCGCCGGCCAGCGCCTGCACGCCGAACTCGATGATCAGCGTCATGCCGAGCGACACGATCACCATCGTGATCGGCGACGCGCCGCGCCGCTGGAACGGCGCGTACACCCCGGCGTTGAGCAGCACCGATCCGATCGAGCAGGCCGCCACCGCGACCACCAGTCCGAGCCAGACGTTCAGCCCGGCCTGGTTGAGCACGTAGGCGAGGAACGCGGCCCCGATCATCACGGCCCCGTACGCCAGGTTCAGCACGTCGGTGACGCCGAACTGGAGCGTGAAGCCGACCGCGGCGATCGCCAGCACCGAGGCGGTGACCAGCCCGAAGCCGACCGACGCGAGGAAGATCGTCATCCGGAGACGGCCCGCAGCTGGGCCGCCGACAGGTTGCCGACGACGTTCACCGTGCCGTCCGCGCTGTAGGTGTCGACCTGGAAGATGCCGGTCGAGTCGTGGAAGGCGTCGAAGTTCGTCGGCCCGCCCGGGCCCTCGTACCTGATCGCCTTGCCCGCCTTGAGCGCGGTCGCGCACGCGGCGAAGGAGTAGCAGACGGTCGCGCCCGCGGTGCCGTTGCCGATGGTGATCATGTCCGGGCTGTAAACGCTCGGGTCGGTCGACCCGGACTTGATCATCGCGAGCGCGGCCAGGTTGATCCCGTCGTACAGGTGCACGCCGCCCGGCGCGCTCAGGTAGGTGTTGAAGTTGCCGGTCGCGCCGGGCACCTTGCCCTGCTGGGCGAGCAGCGCCGCGGAGAACGCGGCGTACGCGGGACCGCTTGTCTCGGTGACCAGGTTGTCGGCGTGGAAGTTGGCCGCCAGGTCGGCCGCGCCGACCGCCTGCGCGGCGGACTTGAAGAAATCTGGCGAGATGGCGGCCGAGGTGCCGATGATCGGGATGATCTTGCCGCCGTTGAGCTGCTTGATCTCCTGGAACAGGGTCGGGTCGGCGGCGCCGAGCGCCTCGGTCATGATCGCGTCCGGGTGGGACGCGACGATCGCCGCGGCCTCGGTGCGGAAGGTGGTCGCGTGCAGGTCGAGGGTCTGGTTGGTGGTCAGCGTCATCCCGGCCTTCTTCAGCGAGGCGATGGCCGGCTGGATGAAGGTCTGCGACCCGATGTCATTGCCGAACGCGAGCGCGATCTTCTTGTAGTGCAGCTGCTGCGCGATGGCGACCATCGCGTAGGACTCTTCGAGGTCCGGCGGCACCAGGCGGAAGAAGTAGGGGAAGTGCACCGAGTCGAATTCCGACTGCCCGGTCATGCAGAACATCGCCATCTTGTGCGCGTTGATGACCGGCGCCACCGAGGCCGCCTCGTCCGAGGTGCAGCCGATCACCAGGCCGAGCCCCGAGGTCGAGGCGAACATCTGGTTGACCGCGGGCACCGCGTCCGCGGGGTCGCCCCGGGTGTCGACGGACTTGCAGGTGAGCGGGTGACCGAGCACGCCGCCCGCGGCGTTGATCGCCGACGTCGCGCCGTAGCAGGAGGCCAGGTAGGTGGGGCCGAGCGCGGCGTCGGGACCGCTGAACGGCGCCACGTCGGCGATGGTCACCGGCGAGCCGGCGGGCGTGGCGGGGACCGCGCCCGAGCTGCCTGCCGCCGGGGGAGTGGTGCTCGTGCTGGTGCTTGAACTGCACGCGGTCAGTGCCGCGCCGCCCGCGAGGACGGCCGCGACCATCAGAACCCGGAACTTCATCATCCCTCCATGGGGAGTTACAGGCCGCTCTTCATCGTGACTGGCCGCCAGCGCCAGTCGGTAGGTGCGCCGGACTCGGCGACCACTCGGTTGCTGATGGTGCCGACGCCCTCGATGGAGACCTCGATGACGTCGCCGGGCTGTAGCCAGACCGGGGGCTGCCGGGCGAAGCCGACGCCGCCCGGCGTGCCGGTGGCGATCACGTCGCCCGGCATCAGCCGGGTGAAGGAGGAGAAGAACTCGATCGCGCTCGGTATGTCGACGATCATCGCCGACGTCCGCGCGGACTGCATGACCGTGCCGTTCAGCGTGGTGGTCAGCGCAACGTCGGTCACGTCCGCCTCGTCGGTGGTGACCACCTCGGGGCCGATGGGCATGCTGCCCTCGAAGTTCTTGCCCGCGGTCCACTGGGTGCCGGCCCGCTGCCACTCCCGCGCGGACGCGTCGTTCAGCACCACGAAGCCGGCGATCGCGTCAAGCGCCTTGTCCGCGGGGATGTAACGGCCGCCCGCGCCGATCACGACCCCGAGTTCACCCTCGTAGTCGAACCGGCCGGATAGCGCGGGCTTGACCAGGTCCGCATACGGCGCGAGCACGCTGTCCCGGCCCCGCACGAACGCTTCCGGCCAGGTGGGGACCTCCCGTCCGCCCTCGATGGCGTGCTCGCTGTAGTTCACGCCAAGGCAGAGGATGCGCTCCGGGGCGGGGACCGCGGGGCCGAGGTCGTCTCGCCCGTACTCGCGGCCGTCCCGCCCGGCCAGTTCCCGCACCGCGTCCAGCGCGGCCGGGCCCGCGCGCAGCACCGTCGCGAGCGCGGCGAACTCCGGGTTGCCGCTCTCCGCGGCGACGTCCACGTACCCGGAACGCCCCCGCACGTGCAGCCGGGGACCGCTTGGGGTAATGATGGTCGCAAGCCTCACCCTGGACCTCCGATTGGTTGAACCTAGCGGATTGGTTGGAGAGTAGGTCGGCTTGGTGAAGTGGTCAATATGCCTAATAGTAAAGTTGTGGCAATCTAGCATTACGAATAGATGTTGATTGGTAGGATTGGTTGCATGAATGTGGGCGGTGCGCGGGTCATGCCGTCAGGGCGCGGGCGGGAGCTCGCGGAGCTGATCCTGGCCGAGTTCGAACGATCGGGCCTCGGGCCTGGCTCGCGGCTGCCAACCGAGCGCCAGCTGGCCGCGGACCTCGGCATCACCAGAACCGGCGTCAGGCACGCGCTCGCCGCCCTCGAAGCGGACGGGCGCATCTCCCGCGAGGTCGGCCGCGGCACGTTCCTGCGCGCGGTCGCGCTGTCGGCCGACGGCGACGGCGACGGCGCCGGGGAGCCGGGGCAGCCGTCGGCCACCGACTTCGCCCCGGCCGACGTGATGACGATCCGCCGCCTGCTCGAGCCGCAGGCCATGCCGCTCGTGGCGATCTGGGCGACGGCCCGCGACTTCGGCGAGATGGAGCGCTGCCTGGCAGGCGGCGACGCGGCCGCCAGCTTCGAGGAGTTCGAGACCTGGGACCTGGCGCTGCACCGGTGCATCATCGGCGCCGCGCACAGCCCGCTGCTCGCCGCCCTCTACGCCCAGATCGAGTCGGCCCGCCACGGCCAGGTCTGGGGCGACCTCAAGCGCCGCAGCACCTCCAGCCAGCGGCGCGAGCTGTACCAGCAAGACCACCGCGTCATCGTCGCCGCGCTGCGGATGAGGGACTCAGACGCGGCCGTCGAGGCAATGCGCGTCCACCTGTCCCGCGTCGCCGAGCACCTCCTCGGCGGCGCCCGCTAGCGCGGCCGACGATAGCCGGCCCCCGCAGGCAGGACCGGGGCAGTGCTCGCTAGGAGGGCACCTTGTCCAGGAACCCGAGCACGAGCGAGAGCCGCCCGTCCGCGTCCCGCTGGGCCACGTCGAACCCGACCACGAGGGCATCGGTGCCGTCCGGGCCGAGCTCCCAGGTGAACCGGGCCTGGTCGTGATGCGCGTCGACGGCCCCGGCGAGCCGGAACGTCATCCCGGTGAACTGCGCCTGCACGGCGGCGATGACCGCGTCGATCTGGTCGCGTCCGGCTACCTCGGCCATCGGGTCGATGTAACGGCCGTCGGCCGACCAGACCTCGTCGATCAGTGCGCGCCGGGCCGCGGGGTCGGTCTCATTCCAGGTGGCGATGTACTGCTCGGCGAGCTTGGTGAAGTCGGACATGATGGGTTGCTCCTGTCTCTCAGCGGCCGGCGCCTGCCGCGCCGGTGCGGTGCTTCGAGGATCAGGCGCCCCGCGCCGCGGGTCGATTACGCCTCAGGTAATGGGGACCGGCATTACCTCGCGGGTAATCGCCGCCCTTCCCGGCGCTGCCTAGCATGGCCAGGGTGACCTCCACGACAGTCATCCAGCCGAACGCCGCGGAGCCGGCTCCGGTCGGCAAGCTGCTCCGCCGCTGGCGCGAACGCCGCATGGTTTCCCAGCTAGAGCTCGCGCTGCGGGCCGGGGTATCGGCCCGGCATCTCTCGTTCGTCGAGACCGGGCGGTCGCGGCCGACCAGCGAGATGATCCTCCGCCTCGCCCACCAGCTCGACGTGCCGCTGCGCGAGCGCAACGTCCTGCTGCTGTCGGGCGGCTACGCTCCCGCGTTCCCGGTCAACCGGCTGGCCGACCCGCCGATGCGGGCGGTGCACGAGGCGATCGAGCACGTGCTCCACGCCCATCAGCCATATCCCGCCGTGGTCATCGACGCCGGCTGGGACATGGTGGCCGCCAACGAGGCCGTGCCCCTGCTGACCGACGGAGCGGCGCCCGAACTGCTCGAACCGCCGGTCAACGTGCTGCGGCTGAGCCTGCACCCCGACGGCATGGCCCCGCGCATCGTCAACCTCCCCGAATGGCGGGCGCACCTGCTCGACCGGCTCAGCCGGGACATCGAGGCCACCGCCTCCCCGGCGCTCGTCGCGCTGCGCGAGGAGCTGGCCGCCTACCCCTGCCCGCCGTCCGTCGCCCGTCCCGACACCCGCGCGATCCTGGTCCCCTTGCGGCTGCGCGTGCACGACAGCGTGCTGTCGCTGTTCAGCACCACCACCGTGTTCGGCACGCCCCGCGAGGTAACGCTGTCGGAACTGGCCATCGAGTCGTTCTACCCGGCCGACGCGCCCACGGCTGAATTCCTCAGATTCCACGCCAGAGACCGACTCTTAAAGGCGTGGGAGCGGGACTTCTACCTCATTCAAAAAGATCTTGAAAAAGATAATCGTATTTAGGCTGTGGCGTCATCGGAATGTCAGCGTGACTCGATACGATGTTCGTATAAAGCTTCGCGGCCATGATCATCCGGAAGGAGGGCCGGCCCATGGATAGCTCCTATTCACGTCGCCCCGGCCCGCCGCCGGAGCACCTCACGGATCCCGACCCGGAGTGGACCGAGTACCTGGCGTGGAAGGAGCGGGAGGTCGCCGCCGGCCGCGACCCCGACACCGAACCCTGGCCGCCGGCTATGGAAGAGCCGTCGGACCCCGGCGCGGAGGTACCTGCGCGGTTCTGGCAGGGTGAGGCGGCCGACGAGCTGCCCCCTGGCCCGCTGCTTGCCGGGC
This sequence comes from Trebonia sp., assembly GCA_036391275.1. Classification (GTDB taxonomy): domain Bacteria; phylum Actinomycetota; class Actinomycetes; order Streptosporangiales; family Streptosporangiaceae; genus Trebonia. The sequence continues at coordinate 31,877 of DASWAE010000035.1, read as the reverse complement.
TGACCGAGGACGCCGTGCTCGGCCTGGAGTGCCTGTCGGACAACGAGCTGATCGGGGTGCTGCACGCGACGCGCCGTCAGGTGGCGCGCGAGCAGTACAAGCAGGTGCTGGTGACGGCCGAGTTCGGCCGCCGCAGGCAGGCCGCCTTCCGGGACGCGCTCGCCCGCGGCGTCCCGGCGGGCTGCGCGCCCGGCGGTTTCCCCGGCGAGGAACTGGCCATCGAGCTGATGGTCACCCGCGCGGAGGCGGGGCACCTGATCGACGACGCGATCGACCTGACCGCCCGGCTGCCGCGGACCCTGGCCGGGATGGCCGCCGGGCTGATCGACGCCGACCGGGCCGGGTGGATCGCGTTCTACACCCGCAGCCTTACCCCCGCCGACACCGCCCGGGCCGACGAGCTCCTCGCGGAGGCGGGACCCGACCTGCGAGCCGAGCAGCTGAGCAGCAAGGCCGCCGCACTGGAGAAGAAACTCAGCCCGAGGCGGTCGCCGCCCGCAAGGAACACGCCAAGCGCAGCGGGCAGCGGGTCGAGGCGCGCCGGGAGGCATCGGGCAACGCCAGCCTGGCCGGGCGGGAACTCGATGCCGCCGACGTGCTTGCCTCGAAGGCGTTCCTCGACGCGATCGCCGCCAAGCTCCGCGCCTCCGGTCTGTTCGACGGCCCGCTCGACCGGCTCCGCGCCCTGGCCCTGACCGACCTCACCCAGGGACGCAACCCCCTCGACCGGATCAGGCAAGCCCCAGAGCTCGCCCCGCCCGCCAGTCCGTCTGCCGCGGCCTCGCCCAAGCGCCCGAATCAGCCCCATGGCCCTGGCGGCTGGCCAGGCGGGAACCCTGACGGGCCGGCCCCGGTGCCAGCCCTGATCAACCTCATCGTGCCCGCCGGGACGCTCCTCGGCTGGTCAGCCGCGCCAAGCCAGGCTGGCGCCTGGGGCCTGCTGGACCGGGACGAAACCCGGTCCGTCGTCACCGCCGCCGCAACGCACCCGGCCACTCGCTGGTGCGTGACGTTGACCGGCCGGGACGGCACCGCACTTGCTCATGGCTGCGCCCGCGGTTCGCATCCCGGGCTGATCGACCAGCTAGGCCCCCAGCCCCACCTTCACCCCCATCGCCACGAGCTCCGGCGACTCCGCGACCGCCGAAGACGGCTACGTTCCCAGTCGCAAGCTCCGCCACCTAGTCCGCGCCCGCACGGCTGCCTGCGATGCCCCCGGCTGCCAGAACCCGGCGGTGAACGCCGACCTTGACCACACCGTCCCGTGGCCCGACGGCCCGACGGATCAGGGCAACCTTGCCCCGAGATGCCGCACGCACCACCGCGCGAAACAGGCACCGGACTGGACGGTCGAGCAGCTCGCCCCGGGCGTCAGCCGCTGGACCCTGCCTTCAGGCCGCACCCACGTCACCACGCCAACCAGCTACGACAGCTAGCCGCGGGCCGCCGCCACAAGCGAGCCAGTGGCCCGCAGGTCAACTGCCAAGCCTGCGGGCCACCGGCTTTTCCGGTAAGGCCGCCTCAGGCGGCGGCGCTGAAGGTGGGCAGGTACCCGCTCGCCTGGCCCTTGGCGGTCGGGTGATACGAACTGCCGATCGGGATGGTAAGGGAGTTGAGCCAGCCGGAGCCGTCGCACAGCTCATGGCCGGAGAACGACGGCCGCGGGTCGGCGAACACGGCGCCATTGCTCGCCGCCGCGGTCGCGAGAATGCCGTCGAGGTCGTTGATGCCGGCGTCGATTGCCTTGTGGTCGCCGCTGCTCAGGCCGATACAGAACCACACGCTGAGATCGTAGAAGTCGGGATACCCGAGGACGACGACCCGGGCCGCCGGGGCAGCGGCGTGCACGTCCGACAGCAGGGTGGCGAGTTTCCCTGGCAGCGTCGCGTTGATGCTCGCCTCGGCCGAGGCGATATCACTCTCGCAGGTGCTGGTGGAGGACAGGATGCAACTCTCCATGATCGAGGCGAAACCCGCATCGTTGCCTCCGATGGTGAAGCTGACCAGGGTGGTGGAAGAACTGAGCGCCGAGAGCTGGCTGCTGATGACATCGGCCACCGTGGCGCCCGAGCAAGCGGCGAAGGTGAATGTGGTGACTGAGTTGGCCGCCGCCCACAGCGCCGGATAGGCATTGGGGCTGCGGTCGCAGGAGCCGCTTGATGAGTAGTAGCTGCCGGCCCCGACGCCGGACGAATAGGAATCGCCGAGGGCCACGTAGTTTACGGTGGCGGCGTTCGCGGGCAGCGCCGCTGCGACGAAAGCCAAGGCGAATGCTGCGGCGAGCGAGGTACTGCCAGTCAGGATGCCGAAGGTGGGCATGCGTGAGGAGCGCATGGGGTTTCCCTTTCGAGCGGGAGGCTCCGAATGACCAGTTGCACGCGCGCACCATTGTTGTAACACCGGTTACCGGCGAGTAAAAGTGGCGGGACTCTGGAACTTTGGCGCTCTTAAATGTCCGCTTTATTCATCCGGCACTCGTGATGAGAAATCGGGGGGCCTGCTAGCCGAGCGTCCCCAGCCAGGCCTGCCACGCCTCGGTCTCCGCCGACCGGTCACGGTCGTCGAAGTAGTGCGCGGTCGCGAACATCATGTCGTTGTACCCGTGGATCAGCACGTACATCGCGTCACTGGTGCGCATGCCGACGAAACTCGGCGCGGCGACGAACTCCACCACGCCGTCGGCCGGCTCGATACCGGGCACGGTGAGCCGGGCTGGCTGCCCGTTCGCCGCGTCGGGGCCGGCCCCGACGGCCGCGGTCATCGCCGCCCACGAGTCCTTGGTGACCGGCCCGGGCAGGAACGTCGACCGCTTCGCCGTGCGCGGCGCGAAGTGCTCGAGGTAGACCTTGAGCTTGGTCAGGTAGGCCTGGTCGCCGACCGACAGCCCGTTGTATTCCGCTTCCCAGTCGTCACCGAGCAGGCCGCTGTGCACGAACCGCACCACGGCACCGCCGCCGTCGCGCGCCTCGATCAGCCACTCGAACGCCATGAACGTGCCGTCGGGGTTCTGCTCCTCCCGCGTCGCGTACCGGCGTCCCGGCTCCCACGCCGTGATGGCCGAGGTCGACGTGTTGCCGAACATGTCGAACGTGCTGGTCTTGTTGTCACTGTCGATCTCGGTCCGCCCCATGAGCCAGGAGTCGACCCCCGGTCCGGTCGTGATCGCGTCCCAGACCTGCTCCGGCGTGGCGTCCACGGTGATCTCGCCGCGGACCTCGAAGGGGTGAGTCATGGCTTGTTCTCCTCTACTGGCGGGTCGGCATCTTCGGTGATGCCCGGGTGCACCGCGACGACGACGCGGTGCGGCCTTCCGGTTTCCGAGTGGTACCTGCTGACAATCTCGGCGAGCGCGTCGGTCAGTTCGCCGATGAACGCGGCGCGGTCGGCCGGCCGGGCGAACCGCACCTCGGCATCGAGCCCGAACGTGGCCAGTGGCTTGCCGGCCCGCGCCGCGCCGTTGATGAGCGCGCCGGTCTCCCGGACCAGCCGCGCGGCGAGCGCGAGCAGCCACCGCGCCGACAGCCGGTCGGGCGACCGCGCCGGATCCGGCGCGACCGCCGCGAGCGCAGCCGGCGAGATCACGTAGGCGGCGGCCGACGCCCGCACCACGCGCTCGGTCATGTTGCCCTTGCGCCGCTCCTCCACCAGCTCCACGAGACCGTGCTGCTCGAGCGTCTTCACGTGGTAGTTGACCTTCTGCCGGGCAAGCCCGAGGCGCGTCGCGAGCGTGGTCGCGGTGTGCGGCTCGGCGAGCTCCGCGAGTATCCGGGCCCGGATGGGATCGAGCGAGGCCTCCGCGGCGGCGGCGTCCTCGATCACGGCGACGTCCTGCATGAGCCCACCCTCCCACCGACAAATAATATTGTCAAGAAGAAAAATGCTGTCCAAGCCGAACGATCGCCTGCCATACCCGATTCCACAAGGTGCTCCCGGCAACGCGGCCATAACCCAAAAGTTGAATAGTGGACACCCGCTGTCTGCCTGCAGGTTCACCTCGGCCGATAGGCATGAGGGGACCGCACAACCGTGCGAGTTCATGCACTTCCGGCTCAAGGAGAGCACCTTGTCGAAGTACACCCGTCGGGCCTGCGCCGGGCTAGCGGCGGCGTCAGCCGCGGCGCTGTGCGGGCTAACCGTGCTGCCCGCGAGCGCCCAGCCGGCTGGCCGGGAGAGCGCGCACAGCAGCAAGCACGTCCTGCTGATCTCGGTCGACGGCATGCACCAGAGCGACCTTGACTGGTACATCGCCAACCACCCCGGCTCGGCGCTTGCCAAGCTGACGCACGGCGGCGTCGAGTACACCAATGCGGAGACCTCCAACCCGTCGGACTCTGACCCAGGCGGCACCGCCCTGATGACCGGCGGGAACCCCAGGTCGACCGGCGTCTACTACGACGTCGAGTACAGCCACAAGGTCGACGAGCCGGGCGCTGCCTGCACCCCGGGCCGGCCGGCCACCGGCGGCGACGTCATCTACGACTCGCCAGACGACGCGCTGGCCAGCGTCAACGACTTCATCAACCCGGCCAACGGCACCTTCCCGTCGTTCGACGAGAACGGCTCGGTCTTCCCCGGCGGGACCGACAAGAACCCGGCCGCGATCATGAACCTGAAGTTCGACCCGAACACGGCGTTCAACCCGGCCACGTTCCCGGTCGACCCGCGGACCTGCCAGCCGATCACGCCATGGGACTACCTCGGCGACAACACGATCTTCCAGGTCATCCACAACGCCGGCCTGCGCACCGCCTGGTCTGACAAGCACGAGGTCTACGCATCCTTCAACGGTCCGGGCTCGAACGGCCAGAGCATCGACGACCTCTTCTCGCCGGAGATCGACTCCCAGGCGGTGGAGCCGAACGGTGTCCCGTACCCGCAGGACGACGACTGGGCCCACATCGACGCCGCCACCAAGCAGTACGACGGCTACAAGGTCCAGGCCATCCTGAATGAGATCAACGGCCTCGACCACTCAGGCAAGACCCGGGCCGGCACGCCCGCGATCTTCGGCATGAACTTTCAGACCGTCTCGGTCGCGCAGAAGATCCGCTTGACGCCGACCACGCTGATCGGTCCGGACGCGCACGGCAACTACACCACCAGCGCCCCGGAACCAGGTGGCTACCAGTGGGTCAACGGCCAGCTCGTCCCCGGCCCGGTCCTCTCCAGCGCCCTGGAGTACGTCGACTCATCACTCGGCCGCATGGTCTCCGCCATCCGTAAGGCGGGCCTCGCCGGCTCGACGACGATCATCGTCACCGCCAAGCACGGCCAGTCGCCGCTGGACCCGAACAAGCTCGTCACGGTCCAGGACGGGCCGATCATCAGCGCGATCAACGCCGCCTGGGCGAAGACGCACCCGGGCAACACGAAGCTGATCGTCGCCGGAACCGACGACGACCTGTGGCAGTCCTACCTGTCGGACAACTCGCAGGCCGCTGATGATTTCGTCAAGAGCTACCTGTGGGACCACACCGCTCAGGGTTACGACGTCAGCAAGAACCCGGTCACCGTCCAGCACTCGGGCCTCGCCCGGATCTGGGCCGGCGCCGAAGCCGCCAGCTTCTTCGGCGTCTCGGTCGGCAACGGCCACTACCCGGACGTCTTCGGCGAGGTCCAGGAAGGCATCGTCTACGCCAAGCCCAGCAAGCTCGCCGAGCACGGTGGCATGAACCCTGGCGACCGTCACGTCCTGATGGTTGTCAACGGCCCGGGCATCTCCACTCGGGTCGAGTCCGCTTCCGTCGAGACCACCCAGGTCGCGCCAACGATCCTCTCGCTCCTTGGGCTCAACCCGGACGCGCTGCGGGCCGTTCAGGTCGAGGGCACGCGGGTCCTTCCCGGCCTCCAGCGTCAGGTCAGCGCGACGGCTGCGGCCCACGCGTCGTATTCGTAGATCCACCGCCGGTCGACCAGCTGGCTGCCGGAACTGTCCCAGCCGGCGCCCTGGCGCCGTGAGCCGAGCTGGACGCGCGCCGTCCGGTCGCGCCGCAGCGCCTCGTAGACGGCGAGCGCCTGCGGGACGCCGGCCGGACCCGTGCACGCCCCGAGCAGCGTGGCCAGTGTCACCGCGTCTTCCAGGGCCTGGTTCACGCCCTGGCCGAGGTGCGGCAGCATCGGGTGCGCCGCGTCGCCGAGCAGCGTCAGCCGCCCGCTGCTCCACCGGGGCAGCGGCGCACGGTCGTACATCCCCCACTGGAACCCGCTGCCGCCGGGCCCGCTGATCGCGGCGATGACCTGCCCGATAAGCGGGTCCCAGCCGGCGAAGTGCGCGGCCAGCGCCACCGGGTCACCAGGCGCCGACCACGACTCGCGCACCGCGGTGGCGGCGGAGACGAATCCCACGTAGTTCAGCAGCTGCCCGGCGCGCACCGGGAACACCAGGAAATGCCTGCCCTCGCCCACCCACATCCGCATCGTGCCGGCCGGGTGCTCTTCCGGGCGCGGTACCACGCCCCGGTAGGCGACCACCCCGGAGAACACCGGCTCGGCCGGGGGAACCACGAATCCCTGCAGCACGGAGTGGATACCGTCCGCACCGATCACCACATCGGCCGTGGCGGTGCTCCCGTCGGCGAAGACGGCCGTGGCACTGTCGGCATCCTGGCGGAATCCCGTGCACCGCTGCCCGGTCCGCACCGTCCCGGGCGGCAGCAGCCCGGCCAGCAGCCCGAGCAGGTCGGCCCGGTGGATCCCGACGTTCTGCCCGGCCATGGTGAACTGATACGGCTCATGCGCTACCAGCCGCCCGTCCCAGAGCCGCAGCTGAGTCGAGGCGTACCGGACGCCCGCCCGCCTGATCTCCTCCCCGGCCCCGAGCCGCTCTAGCATCCGCAGGCCGTTCGGCGCCAGCGACACGCCCGCGCCGACCTCGGTCAGCTGCTGTGCCTGCTCATGCACCTGGACGTCGATCCCGGCCCGCGCCAGCGCAACCGCCGCCGCGATCCCGCCGATCCCGCCACCGACCACCACGGCCCGCAACGCCACGTACCCGCCCCTTTCCGAACGACCCGCGCCAGCCCCACGCTAACCCGCCGTTGCCGCCACCGCGCAATCCGGGCGCTCTAATCCGCCTGGAGCTTGCGGAAGAAGTCACGGATGTCGGCGGCCAGCGGTCCAGGAACCTCCAGGCCGGAGAAGTGCCCGCCGCGTTCGAACTCGGTCCAGGCAGCGATGTCGTAGTCCAGTTCAGCCAGGGGCCGGACGGACTGCGTGATGTCGTAGGGCAGGACGACCACCCCGACCGGCACGGGGCAGGGCACCTTACCGCGCGGGGACTCGTTGGCGAGCCGGGCCGAAGACCCGGCGGTGGCGGTGAACCAGTAGACCGAGACGTCCGCCAGGATCTGGTCGGGGGTGATCACGGAGCGGGGATCGGTCCACTCGGTGAACTTCTCGGCGATCCAGGCGAGCAGCCCGACCGGCGAGTCGGTCAGCGCGTACGCGATCGTCTGCGGCCGGGTGGCGTGCAGGGCCTGGTAGGCGGGCTGGCGCGCCTGGAGCTGCTTGATCTTCGCCAGGCGGGCTAGGTCAGCAGCGGACAGCGCGGGCTCGTCAGCGCCGGGCGGCGGCGGGGTGACCAGGTAGGTGAGGTGCACCCCGACGACGCGGCCGGGCGCGACAGCGCCAAGGGCGCGGGAGATGCCGGAGCCCCAGTCGCCGCCGTGCGCCCCGTAGCGCTGGTAACCGAGCCGCTCCATGAGCACCGCCCAGGCGCGGGCGATCCGGTGGATGTCCCAGCCCTTCTCCCGGGTGGGACCGGAGAACCCGAAGCCGGGAATGGACGGGATAACCAGGTGGAAGTCGGCCGACAGGGGCTCGATCACGTCGAGGAACTCCAGGACGGAACCGGGCCAGCCGTGGGTGAGCACCAGCGGCAGCGCGCCGGGACTGGCCGACCTGACGTGCAGGAAGTGGACGTTCTGCCCGTCGATCTCGGTGGTGTACTGCGGGTAGGCGTTGAGCGCGGCCTCCTGCGCGCGCCAGTCGAACTTCTCGCGCCAGTAGGCGGCCAGCTCACGGACCCGGCTCAGCGGGATGCCGAGGTCCCAGCCGACGCCGGGCAGCTCGTCGGGCCAGCGGACGCGGTCCAGCCGCTCGTGCAGGTCGTCCAGGTCGGCCTGCGGGATCTCGACGCGGAAGGGCGTGATGGCGGACATGCGGTACCTCCTGATCATGAATGTTAGTGACACTAACGTTCGTGGCACTAACGAAGCTATATTGTTAGTCCGACTAACGCAAGGGGTAAGCTCGGGCGCATGGAAAGCTGGCACGGCCACGACGAGGCCCAGGTACCGGGGCGGCTGCAGGGACTGCCAAGCCGCCTGCTCAACCTGGCCGCCGGCTATGCGCAGCGCCTGGTCGGGGACCGGCTGGCGACCCTCGACTCGCGCAAGTGGCACTACGCCACCCTCGCGGCGCTTGAGGAGTTCGGCCCGGACAGCCAGTCGGGACTCAGCGACCGGACCGGCATCTACCGCAGCGACCTGGTGGCGACCATCAACGACCTCACCGCGCGCGGGCTCGTCGTGCGCGCCCCCGACCCAGATGACCGCCGCCGCAACGCCATCACCCTCACCGACGAGGGCCGCCGCCACCTGAAACGCCTCGACGTGCTGCTAGCCGACGCGGAGGCAGAGTTCCTCGCGCCCCTGTCGCCGGCCGACCGGGCAGAGCTCACCCGCCTGCTCAAGCTCCTCGTCGCCCACCACTCAAATCCGTGAAGGACGAGATCCCAACTGTGCGTCTTCCTCGAATCCGGCTTCCTCGGCCCGGCACGTACGGCGCGCCGGCGGGAACCGTGACGGTCCGCGTCCACGCACTGATGCCCTGGCCGCGGCCACGGCCTAGACGCCATTGCCGCCTCTGTGATCGAAAAGCAGGTACTGGTCATTTCCGAGTTCGGCCGCCGCAGGCAGGCGGCGTTCAAGGAGGCGCTCGCCCGCGGTGTCCCGGCGGCCTGCCGGCCGGGCGGATTCCCCGGGGAAGAGCTAGCGGTCGAGCTCGCCGTCACCCGCGCCGAGGCAGGCCGCCGGATCGATGACGCGCTCGACCTCACCAGCCGCCTTCCGCTGACACTGGCCGGGATGGCGGCGGGCCAGATCGTCGCCGAGCGGGCGGGCTGGATCGCGGTGTACACCCGCAGCCTCGACCCGGCCGACGTCGCACACGCGGATGCGGTCCTTGCCCAGGCCGCTCCTGACCCTGACGCAGGGCCGTGACCCGCTGGACCGGATCAAGCCGCCCCCTGCGCCCGCCGCCCGTCTCCCGCCGCACCCGCCGCCTCGTCTTCCACCAGCGCGACCGGCCATGCGGATCAGCCTCACGGCCCCGCCGGCCGGCCAACCGGGAACCTTGGCACCCGGCCCCGCTGCCAGCCCTGATCAACCTCATCGTGCCCGCCGGGACGCTGCTCGGCCGGTCCGCCGCGCCCGCGCAGGCCGGCGCCTGGGGGCTGCTGGACCGCGACGAGACCCGGACCGTCGCCACCGCCGCGGCCGCCCACCCAGGGACCCGCTGGTGCGTGACCCTGACCAGTGAAGACGGCACCGCGCTCGCCCACGGCTGCGCTCGCGGACCCCGCCCCCGCCTGCTCGACCAGCTGGGACCCCAGCCGCCGCCGCAGCAGCTCGCCGTGCTCCTGCGCCGCCTCAACCTCACCTTCACCCCGATCGCCACGAGTTCCCGCGACCCAGCACCCGCAGAAGACAGTTACGTCCCCAGCCGCAAGCTCAGGCACCTGGTCCGCGCCCGCACCGCGACCTGCGACGCCCCCGGCTGCCAGGCCCCGGCGATGAACACCGACCTGGACCACACCATCCCGTGGCCCACCGGCCCGACCGGCCAGTCGAATCTCGCCCCGCGCTGCCGCACGCACCATCGCGCCAAACAGGCACCCGACTGGAACGTCGAGCAGCTCGCCCCCGGCGTCACCCGCTGGACCCTGCCCTCCGGCCGTATCCACGTCACCACGCCAACCAGCTACGACAGCTAGCCCGAGGCGGGGCCGTCACTGTCGGTGGTGGCCCGCAGGTATTCCTGCACCAGCTCGATGGGGTATGCGTAGCCACGGGCGCTGCAGATGTGTCGGCGGAGTTGCTGACTGAGATCGGCGCGGCCGTCCGGCCACAGGAGGGTCGCGTACCAGTCGTGATCGTCGGGCACGTTCCCGGCCAGGCTGCGCGGCTTGATGACGTCGAGGAGCTTCTTCGTGCAGCGCAGGATCATAAGGTCACTCCGGCGAACTGCGAGGGGCGGTCCGTTACAGTTCCCGGCGGCGGAACGGGGCATCGTCGCGGTCGTCGCCGGGGGCGCGGTCCTCGGCGACCGGGCGCGCTGCCTCGTCGCGGGCGGCTTCCAGGGCGCGCGCGGCCAGCTCATCGGAGAGGCCAGCGCGATCGGCGCACCACTGCACCCAGTCGGGCAGCATCCGCAGGACCGCGTTACCCTCGGCCGGCCAGAAGTCGTCGCGGACCCGGCGGCCGAGCATCTCGATGCGGTGCGGCGGGCAGGCGTAAAACGACTCCTCGGCCGGGTGCTCGCTCGGCCCCCACGCATCCAGGAGGGACGCCGCCGTCTCGGCGGCCACCTTGCGGAACTTGCCAGGCTTGGGAACATCGCCGTGCCGCCCGGCGTACCAGTCGATGAAGGGACCAGTGTCTATCCCGGCCGCGCTGACCGGCTCGGCCGGCTCTCCGCCATCGGGCAGGAGATCGACGACTAGCTGGCCACGGCGCCGTGACCGGAAGTACTCGCGGATCAGTTCCCGGTGCTCGTACCCGGTGAACATCTCCCCGAGCGGGCCGGCGTGCACGGCGGGGCCAAGCAGCCACGCGGCGAGGCCGCTCCGGCATCGCGAGAGCCCGGCGTCGGCCGCGGTCACGCCGACCGCGTCACGCCACTCGGCCAGGGCAGCCTCGGCCGACCCGAACGCCCCGGCGCTCACCACGGTAACGAGCCAGCAGGCGTCAATGTCCCACGCGTACCAGTGGTCGACGGCCTCTGGAGCGGCCTCGCTCATGAACGGCACGGCTAGCAGGAAGCGGCTGCCGTAGGCGTCCCGGGCGAGCAGCGCCTCTCCTGGCAGCCAGTCATCGTCCTCATCCGGGACCGTGGCGCCCGAGAGGCCACCGTCCGCGACGGCCTTGGCCGCCGCAACGAGGCAGGCGGCAGCGGCCTGGCGGGGAAACCTGATGTCGGGAAAACCGGGGTTGGCGTCCTGGTGGGGCGCGATGCGAGACAGGGCCCACAGGAACGCGAGCAGGTGCGGCCACTCGGCCGTGGCTGTCGCGATCGCCGCCTGCAGCCGGGCCCCGGCCTCTTCGATGAGGGCGCGGAGCCACTGGGCCGGCGCCAGGCCGGTGTCCGGTGAATTAAGCCGCGCGTAGAGTTCGTCCCCCACGACCGCGCAGGTGCGCGCCTCGATGTCCACGAGCCGCCCGGGCACCGGCCCGGCGAGGAAGGCCCTGATAATGCGGTCGTGGGACTCCGCCCACCACGGCATCGCCGGCGCCCCGCCAGCGAGCCTGCGGGCCAGGTCGGCGAACGCCCGCCGGTCATCGAGGCTGAGGCCCTGCGCCCACGATGGCGCGTCGAACCTGCTCGTCTTACCAAGGTTCCGGCTCTGCAACTGCTGCGCGCGCCGCTGGGGGTTGCCGCTGAGGCCCTTGCCGCCACTTCGTTTCTTGGGGGACACGGAAGCGAGCGTAGCGTTTCCGGCTCGCGGCAGGAGCCCCGCTCCGCGGGACGGGCGCCACCCGCCCGGCCACCGGCCGCACCAGCATGCGGCGGAGCAGCAATCTAGCTGGCGCCCGGCGACCAGTTGTCGCGCCGCGCGGCCACGGCGACGGAGATCCCCCAGGTCACAACAAGCACGCAGGCCGCGCCGGCCAGCGGGCCGGCTCCCGGCGGGAAAGTGGACCGGCGCGACGGGACGGGGCGCGGTTCCGAGTGGGGCGGCTATGTCACGAAATGGTGCAACACGGGTGGCAAACACGCTAAAAGCCGCCACTTGCGGCACTGGAGAGTAGACAATGAGGCGCGCATTAACGTACAGATGCCTGCCCGCAGCTGATCGACACCTCACGACGACACCGGGTCACGGCGGGATCCCAGAGGCGGTTACTTTGACTGTTATCGAAACGGCGGGCGCGCGCGTACTCGCCGGCCACACGGGCGCCGTCAACTCGGTGACCTTCAGCCCCGACGGTGCCCGGCTCAGCACGGCCAGCGAGGACAAGACGGCCCGGGTGTGGAACGCCGCCACCGGCGAGCTGCTGCACACCCTGTCCGGGCACGAGGACGCGGTGTTCGCCGCGCCGTTCAGCCCCGACGGCGCCGCGGTCGCGACGGTCAGCGCCGACCTGACCCCGCGGCTGTGGGACGCCCGCACGGGTGCCTGCACGCGCGAGCTCGCCGGGCACACGCTCGGCGTGTTCGGCGTCGCCTTCAGCCCGAACGGCCAGGTCCTCGCCACCACCAGCTACGACGAGACCATCCGGCTGTGGGACGTGGCGACGGGCGCCTGCCAGCACGTCCTGCGGGGGCACAGCGACATCGTCTACGGCGCGGCGTTCAGCCGGGACGGCAGGCTGCTCGCCACCGCGAGCGGCGACGGCTCCACCCGGCTGTGGAACGTGGCCACGGGCGCGTGCGTGCGCGTGTTCACCGGCCACACCGGCATCGTGTCGGCCGTGGCCTGCAGCCCTGACGGCTCGCTCATCGCCACGGCGAGCTTCGACGGCACGGCGCGGCTGTGGGAGGTGGCGAGCGGCAACTGCCTGCGCGTGCTGAGCGGCCACGCCGACACCGTGTGGTCCGTCGCGTTCAGCCCGGCCGAGCGGGTGCTCGCGACGGCGAGCGAGGACGCCACCGCCAAGATCTGGGACGCCGCGTCCGGCACCGTGATCCGCACGCTCGAGGGCCACACGGACTCCGCCTTCGTGGTCGCCTACAGCCCGGACGGCAAGCTGCTCGCCACCGCGAGCTCGGACACCACCGTCCGGATGTGGGAGGCGGCGACCGGCAGGTGCACCCGCACCCTGGAGGGCCACGCCGGCGCGGTGAGCTCCGTCGCGTTCAGCCCCGCCACCCGGCAGCTGGCCACGGCGAGCACGGACGAGACCGCCCGCATCTGGGCGCTGTAACGGCTAACGCGAGATGACGGCGTACGTGGCGACGGCGGCCGCGACGCCGAGCAGCGAGCCCGCGATCACCTGAGCGGTCGTGTGGTCCTTGAGCGCGACCCGCGACCACGCGGTGAGCGCGACAAGCAGGTACGCGGGAACTAGCCAAAGGCCGAACAGCAGCGCCAGGATCGTCACTGAGCCCGCGGCGACCGCGCAGTGGATGGAGACCTTCCACACCGTGCTGATCGCGGCGAGCAGCGCGACGCTGCCCAGCATGCACCCGACGTAGCCGGACAGCTCGCGCGGCGCACCGAGCCCGACGAGCAGCCCGAGTCCGGTGGCGACCGACGCGATGATGAACGCGAGCACGATCAGCCGGGGGCGCTTCGCGCCCACGTACCGGTCCTCCCACCGGCCGCGCCGCACCCCCCGGCTGATGAACACCATGGGCAGCACCCCGGCGAACAGCGCGGCCACCGCGCCCCAGCCCAGCCCGGCGGCGCCGTCGGCGTGCCAGCCGACGGCGAGGGTGGTGACGATGATCCAGTTCTTGGGCTCGAGCAGGTAGGAGACCCACTCGGCCGGCGACCTGCCGCTCACTGGCGTCTTCACGGTGACAGTATGCCCCGTCCCCTGCGACCAGGGTCGCCCCTGAGCCGTGATCCCAGGTTGCCGGCGAGCCGGGCGGCGCGTTACGGTCCGGGAGAACCCAACAGGGAAGAGGTGTGCGCATGCCCGCACGGACCGGCACGGAGTTCCTCCAGCGGCTGGCCAGCACCCGCAGGCACGTGGAGATCCAGGGCGACACGCTGACCGGCGACATCACGTCGCACCCGGCGTTCGCGGGAGTGGTGCGGACGTACGCGGCGCTGTTCGACATGCAGCACGCTCCCGAGCACCGGCACATCCTGACCTACCCGTCACCGCGAAGCGGCGACCCGGTGGCCACCTCGTTCCTCGTCCCGCGCACCGCCGCGGACCTCGCCAAGCGGCGCCAGGCCTTCAAGGTGTGGGCGGACGCGTCGCTCGGCATGCTCGGCCGGACCGGCGACTACCTGAACAGCGCCCTGATGGCGCTGGCGTCCGCCGCCGACTGGTTCGGGCAGGCCGACACCGCCTTCTCCCGTAACGTCGCCGCCTACTACGAGAAGGTCCGCGAAGAGGACCTGCTGTGCACCCACACCCTCATCCCGCCCCAGGCGAACCGCGCGGTGGCCGGCAGCCAGCAGGGCGGCGGCGCCCTCATGGCGCACGTGGTGCGCGAGGACGACAACGGGATCGTGGTGCGCGGCGCCCGGATGCTCGCCACCATCGGCCCGTTCGCCGATGAGCTGCTGGTGTTCCCGTCGACCGTGCTGCGCGGCACGCCGGAGGACAAGCCGTACTCGTTCGCGTTCGCCGTGCCTGTCGACGCCCCGGGCCTGCGGTTCATCGCCCGCGAGGCGTTCGACTACGGCCGCTCGCACTTCGACCACCCGCTCGGCTCCCGGTTCGACGAGTCCGACGCGGTGGTGGTCTTCGACGACGTGCACGTCCCGTACGAGCGCTGCTTCACCCTCGGCGACCCGGAGCTGTGCAACGGCTTCTACACCAAGACCGACGCGCTGCAGCACATGACCCACCAGGTCGTCACCCGCACCACGGCGAAGACCGAGTTCATGGTCGGGCTGACCACCCTGCTCATCGAGTCCATCGGCATCGGCCAGTTCCCGCACGTGCAGGCCGACCTGGCGGAGATCATCACCACCCTGGAGACGCTGCGCGCCCTCGGCCGGTCCGCCGAGGCCGACGCGTCGGTCAACTCCTACGGCGTCTTCACTCCGGCCTGGCCGCCGCTCAACACCGCCCGCAACCTCTACCCCAAGCTCTACCAGCGGTTCCCGGAGATCCTGCGCAAGCTGGGCGCCTCCGGGCTGATGGCGATCCCGACCGAGGCGGACGTGGCAGGCCCCGCGGCCGCGGACATCGGCACCTACCTGCAGGCGGCCGCCCTCACCGGCGCGGAGCGGGTCAGGCTGTTCCGCCTGGTCTGGGACACCTGCGCGTCCGCGTTCGCCAGCCGCCAGGCGCTGTACGAGTACTACTTCTTCGGCGACCCGGTGCGCACCGCGATCGCCTACGCGGCCAGCTACGACAAGTCCCCGTACGTCGCCCGGGTCAGGGAGTTCCTCGCGAGCGACTGACCTGGTCAGCTGACCTGGACGGACCGCTTCGCGAACCCCATCCAGTACCCGTCGATCACCGTCCGCGCCGGCGCGGACGGGTCGGATGCCGCGCCCAGCGTCACGAACAGCGGCAGGAAGTGGTCCGCCGTCGGGTGCGCGTACGGCATCCCCGGCGCCCGCCGGAAGTTCGCCAGCGTCTCCACGTCACCCCGGGCGAGCGCCTCGGCCGCCCACCGGTCGAACTCCGCCGACCAGCCGGGCACGGCGTTCTCGGTGACCATCGCCCGCGTCACGAACGGCAGCCCGTGGGTGAGGAACCCCGACCCGATGACCAGCACCCCGGACTCCCGCAGCGGCCGCAGCCGCGCGCCGAGCGACAGCAGGCGCAGCGGGTCACCAGTCGGCATCGACAGCTGCAGCACCGGCACGTCGGCGAGCGGGTACATCACCTTGAGCGGCACCCAGGCGCCGTGGTCGAGCCCGCGGCTCGGGTGCTGGTGGGCCGGCGCCGCAAGCGGCATCAGCGCGGCCACCTCGGCGGCGAGCGCCGAGGCGTCCGGTGTCGGGTAGGTCAGCGTGTAGTAACGGCGGGCGAACCCGCCGAAGTCGTACACGAGCGGTGTGCCGGCGCCCGGTGCGGACAGCATCAGCGGCGCCGCCTCCCAGTGCGCGGAGACGATCAGCACCGCCCGCGGCTTGGGCATGGCATGCGTCCACGCGGCCAGCTGCGCCATCCACTCGGCGTCGTCGAGCAGCGGCGGCGCGCCGTGCCCCAGGTAAAGCGCGGGCAGCGCCCCGTCCGACGGCTCCCAGCGGCGCTGCGCCGCCGATCGCGGCCCCGCCTCGGTAACGAACGAGTCGTACGCGCCCGCCGGCACCAGCGGGTCGAAGATCGAGCGCCCGGCCATGACCAACCGCCTCCGATGCTGCAAGGAACAAACTTGACGCTTCAAGTATAACATAAGGACGAGCGTTATTGAAGCATCAACCAAATGTCATAGAATAGCGTCCATGGAGTGGCTCACCGATGAACAGCAGGCGGCCTGGCGCCCCTTCATCGCGCTGCTCGGCCGCCTGCCGGCGGCCCTTGACGCCCAGCTGCAGCGGGACGCGGGCATCACCAACTTCGACTACCTCGTCCTCTCCGGCCTCTCCGAGGCGCCGAGCCGGACGCTGCGGATGAGCGAGCTCGCGGCGATCGCCAACAGCTCGCTGTCGCGGCTGAGCCACGTGGTCACCCGCCTCGAGGCCAAGGGCTGGGTCCGCCGTGAGCCGTGCCCCGGCGACGGCCGCTTCATCAACGCCGTCCTCACCGACGAGGGCTGGCAGAAGGTGCTCGCCACCGCCCCCGGCCACGTGTCCGCCGTCCGCGAGCTGCTCGTCGACGTCCTCACCAAGGAGGAATTCGAGCAGCTCGGCGCGATCAGCGCGCGGGTACTCGCCGCCCAGGGCATCAAGGTAGCCATCCCGAACGCAGGCGGCTGACTCCGGCACCACCAGGTGCCCGTTATCCCGGCTGCCCGGTGCGCGGTAACCCGTCGTCCCGCTGCCGCCGTGCTGCATTCGACAACCCCGTCGGTCTCGGCGGCCGCCGAGACGGCTGAGGCGCGCGTGACGCATTGGCCTCCGCGCCCAGCCCGGGAGCACGATTTTGGTGAAGGTTTTTGGTGTTATGAAGCCTTTTAGGCGCTATCGCACTGAAAACGCTTCATGATCATGACACGTCCCCTTCGTAGCGCCAATGGGAGGTTTCCCTTGGGGCTCGTGGCGTCCGGGGTGTTGTAACGCGGCATGCTGGCTTTCACTGGGAGCGTCCGAGTAAGGGAGGTAGCGCCTCTCCTAGCGGCCAGGAATGACGAGGCCGGACTCGTAGGCGACCACCACCGCCTGGGTCCTGTCGCGCAGGCCGAGCTTGGCCAGGATCCGGCTGACGTGCGTCTTCACCGTCTCCTCGGTGACCACGAGCCGCCCGGCGATCTCCGTGTTGGACAGCCCCTCGGCGACCAGCCGCAGCACCTCGGTCTCCCGCGGGGTGAGCGCCGTGAGCGCCCCCGGGCGGCCAGCGGCCGCCGGCCCCGTGACCGCCTGCGGCTGCAGCCGGGCGAACTCGCTGATCAGCCTGCGGGTCACCCCGGGGGCGAGCAGTGCCTCGCCGGCGGCGACCACCCGGACCGCGTCGAACAGCCGCTCCGCGGTCGCGTCCTTGAGCAGGAACCCGCTGGCGCCCGCGCGCAGCGCGTCGAACACGTACTCGTCCAGGTCGAAAGTGGTCAGGATCAGCACCCGCGGCACCCAGGCCGCGTCTCCGGCTTCCCCGAGGAGCTGCCGCGTCGCCTCGATCCCGTCGGTGCCCGGCATCCGCACGTCCATCAGCACCACGTCGGGCCGCAGCTCCCGGCATGCCCGCACCGCCTCGCCGCCGTCGCGGGCCGTCCCGAGCACGCTGAAGTCCGGCTGCGTGGCGAGCAGCGCGGCGAACCCCGCCCGGACCACCTCGTGGTCATCGGCGACCAGGATCCCGATCGTCTCACTCATCCTCGTCCCATCGCCCCGCTGGCCCCGCTGGCCCCGCTGGTCCGGCTCGCCCCGCTCGCCCCGCTCGCTCCCGTCGTTACCGTCCGCGCGCCGTCCGTGTCCCGTGCCGCGGGCAGCACCGCCTCGACGAGGAAGCCGCCGCCCGGCGCCGCCCCGGTGTACAGCGACCCGCCCACGGAGAACGCCCGCTCCCGCATGCCGAGCAGGCCGTGCCCGCCCGGGTCCGGCCCGGCGCCGGGCGGCCCGATGCCGGGCGGCCCCGCGCTGGAAGGTACAGCGCTGGAAGGCACCGGGCCTGGCCCGTTGTCCCGCACCCGCAGCCGCAGCACGTCAGGAGCGTAGCGCAGCTCCACGTCGATGGCCGCGCCGGCGGCGTGCCGCCTGGCGTTGGTCAGCGCCTCCTGCACGATCCGGTAGGCGGCGAGTTCCACGCCAGGATCGATCGGCGTCACCGGCCCGGAGATGATCAGCCGGGCGGTGGCGCCAGACGCCTCGCGCGCCGCGTCGACCAGCTCCGCGAGCTGCGTGAGCCCAGGCTGCGGGTGCCGGCTCGCGGCCCCAGCGGACGGCGGCGGCCCCGCGCCGGCCACCTCGGTGCCCGGCGGCCCGGCGTCGGCCGCGTCCTCGCGCAGCACGCCGAGCAGCCGCCGCATCTCGGTCAGCCCGCCCCGCGCCGTGTCGCCGATCTCCGCGAACCGCCGCGCCCCCGCCTCCGGCAGCCCCGGCGTGGCCAGCCGCCCGGTCTCGGCGAGCACCGCGATCATCGAGAGGTGGTGCGCGACCACGTCGTGCAGCTCGCGGGCGATCCGCGCCCGCTCGCCGCGCGCGGTGTGCGCCACCAGCGTTCCCGCGAGCGCCTCGCCTGCCGCGGAGTACGTCTTCGCCTGCCGCGTCGAGCGGGCCACCAGGCCCGACCCGGCGGCGACGGGCGCGAGCGCGGCGAGCAGCACCGCCGCCGCGCCCGCGTGCCCGGCCTGGGCGATCACAAGAAACGGCAGGCCGAGCCCCAGGGCCGGCAACGACGCCGGCAACCACGCCGGCAACGACGCCGGGGACGAGGCCGGGAACGGTGCGAGCGCCGCCCGGCCGGCCGGCTCGCCCGCGGCGCCCAGCCGGGCCGCCGCGACGAGCAGCGCGATCATTCCCGCGGCCGTCGGCCCGGAGAAGGAGACGAACGCGAGCACGTTCGCCGCCGCGATCACCGCGGCCGACGGCAGCGGTGACAGCAGCAGCGGCAGCGTCGACGCGAGCGCGAGCACGCACAGCGGCAGCCCGTACCGCGTGGCCAGCTCGCCGGCCGTCCGTCCGCCCCCCTGGTCAGCCGCCTGGCCGATCGCCTGCCCCACCCCGGCGAGCGCCAGCAGCGCGACGCCGGCCCGCACCCCGGCCGGCCCGGCCGCGGCGCGCGCCAGCCTGGCCCGCCACTCCGATCCCATGTCGCCTATTGTCCGCGCCGCGGCCCCGCCGCCGCGTCCTCCCCGCAAGCGCAATCCCGGGTAGCTCTCAAGAGGGACGCCGCACCGTTCGGTACCCCGGGAAGAGGACCGGCGAAGACCGCTCCGCGCCGTGACGACCGGCACCACCGGGGGACCGTAGCGTGTGCTGCCATGGAAGCAACGATCGAAGTGACCGGGCTGCGCAAGCGGTTCGGGCCGGCCCAGGCCCTCGACGGGATGACCTTCACCGTCGCGCCCGGCCAGGTCACCGGTTTCGTCGGGCCGAACGGCGCGGGCAAGTCCACCACGATGCGCGTCGTCCTCGGCCTCGACGCCCCCGATGAGGGCACCGCCCTGGTCAACGGCAAGCCTTACCGGCAGCTGAAGAGCCCCCTCAGCCACCTCGGCGCGCTGCTCGACGCGGCCGCGCTCCAGCCGAGCCGCAGCGCCCGCAACCACCTGCTGTGGCTCGCTCACTCCCAGGGCCTGTCCGGCCGCCGCGTCGATGAGGTCATCGGCCTGACCGGCCTCGCCGCCGTGGCGAAGCGGAAGGCGGGCGGCTACTCGCTCGGCATGCGCCAGCGCCTCGGCATCGCCGCCGCGCTGCTCGGCGACCCGCCCGCGCTGATGATGGACGAGCCGTTCAACGGCATGGACCCCGAGGGCATCGCCTGGATGCGCACGTTCCTGCGCGGCCTGGCCGCCGAGGGCCGCGCCGTCCTGGTCTCCAGCCACCTGATGAGCGAGCTGCAGGACACCGCCGACCACCTGGTGGTGGCCGGCCGCGGCAAGGTCATCGCCGACCGCAGCGTCGCCGACCTCATCGCCGCCGCCTCCGGCGAGCGGGTGCGGCTGCGCACCACCGCCCGCGCCGACGCGATGCGCGTCCTCGCCAACGCGGGGGCTGAGGTCGCGGCGACCGCTCCCGACGTCCTGACGGTCGCACGGCTCTCATCCGAACGAGTGGTGGCGGCCCTCACCGCCGAACAGGTTCCGTTCAGCGAGGTGAGCGCCCACCGGGCGTCGCTGGAGGAGGCCTACATGGAACTGACCCGGGACGCGGTGGAGTTCCGGGCGGGGGCGCCGTCATGACCGCGATCGCACCGTACCGCTCGCCGGCGAGCGCCGGCGGCGCGGGATTCCGCCCGGTTGGATCCAGCGCGGCGCTGCGGGCGGAGTGGACCAAGTTCCGCACCGTCCGCGGCTGGGTCATCGGCGCGCTCGTCGCGGTGCTCGCCACGGCCGGGCTGGGCGTCCTCGCCTCAAGCGGGGGCCAGAGCGCCTGCCAGGCGGCCGGCTCCCAGGGACAGGGCAGCGGCGGCTCCTGCCAGCACGGCATGTACTTCACCCTCGGCCCGGACGGCGAGCCGGTCTCCGACAGCTTCTACTTCGTCGGCCAGCCGCTGGCCGGCGACGGCAGCATCACCGTCCGGGTCACCTCGCTGACCGGGCTCGTCCAGCCGGCCAGCGGCCCCGACAACGGCGCCGGGGCCGGGACCGTCCCCGGCGTCGAGCCGTGGGCCAAGGCCGGCCTGATCATCAAGGCGAACCTGATCCAGGGGTCGGCGTACGCGGCGATCATGGTCGCCGGCGGGCACGGGGTGCGCATGCAGTGGAACTACACCGGCGACACCGCGGGCATGACCGGCGCCGTCGGCCCGGACAGCCCGCGCTGGCTGCGGCTGAGCCGCTCCGGCGACGTGATCACCGGCTACGACTCGGCCGACGGCACGCGCTGGTCGCGGGTCGGTTCCGTGACCCTGGCCGGCCTCCCGCGGGCACCGCAGGCCGGCCTGTTCGCCGCGTCGCCCGACTACACGCACGTCGGCGAGGGGTTCGGCGGCGGCACCAGCTCCGGCGGCGGCCCCACCCGGGACACCGCGGTCTTCGACCGCCTCACGACGGCGGACGGCTGGACGGCGGGCCCGTGGGCCGGCCGGTACGTCGGCACGCCGGAAATACCCGGGATCGTCGGTTACCACCACGCGGGCGGCACCTTCACGCTCACCGGAATGGGCGACATCGCGCCGATCGCGGCCGGCCACGGCGGCCCGGCGGACCCCGCGGTCACCGTCAGCGACTACCTCGTCGGCACGTTCGCCGGCCTGATCGCGATCGTGGTGGTCGCCGCCCTGTTCGTCACCGCCGAGTACCGGCGCGGGCTGATCAGGCTGACGTTCGCGGCGACCCCCGCCCGCGGCCGGGTGCTCGCGGCCAAGGCGGTGGTCGTCGCCGCCGTCGGCTTCGTCGCCGGCCTGCTCGGCGCGGCGGTGGCGGTGCTCGCGGGCGAGGCGATCACCCGGGCCAGGGGCTACTACGCGTTCCCCGTCTCCGGGATGGCCGAGGCCCGGGTGATCGTCGGCACCGGGCTCCTGACGGCGCTGTTCGGCGTGCTCGCGCTGGCCATCGGCACCATCGTGCGCCGCAGCGCGGCGACGATCGCGGCCGCCATCGTCGTGATCGTGCTGCCGTACTTCGTCGCCGTGTTCGCGGCCGTGCCGCTCAGCGCGGGGGACTGGCTGCTGCGGATCCTGCCGGCCGCCGGCTTCGCGCTGCAGCAGCCGTACCCGGCCTACGGCCAGGTGACCATGTTCTACGCGCCGTTCTCCGGGTACTTCCCGCTCGCCCCGTGGGCCGGACTCGCGGTGCTCGCGGCCTGGACCGCGGCCGCGCTCGCCCTGGCCGCCTGCCTGCTGCGCCGGAGGGACGCGTGAGCCACGCGCTGCACGCCGAGTGGACCAAGTTCCGCACCCTGACAGGCAGCTGGTGGCTGCTGCTCGCCGGCGACCGGTGGCTGCGCCGCCGCGGCGACCGGGGCGGACCCGGCGAAGCTCAGCCTCACCGGCGTCTTCCTCGGCCAGGTGATCATCGCCCTGCTCGCCGTCCTCGCGATCGGCGGCGAGTACGGCAGCGGGATGATCCGCGTCACCCTGACGGCGACACCCCGCCGGCTCACCGCCTACGCCGCCAAGGCCCTGGTGACCCTGGCCACGGCCTGCGCGGCGGCGGTGCTCGCGGTGGGCGGCTCGGCGCTGGCCGGCTGGCTGATCCTGCCGGGAAAGGGCCTCACCGCGGCCAACGGCTACCTGCCCATGTCACTCGGCAACGCCGCCGGCCTGCGCGCCGCCTGCGGCTCGGTGCTCTACCTCACGCTGATCGCGCTGCTCGCCTTCGGCGTCACCGCCGCCGTCCGCGACTCGGCCGCGGGGACCGGCATCGTGCTCGGCTTGCTGCTGCTGCTGCCGATCGCCTCCACGGTCATTCCCGACCACGTCCTCGCCCGCCACCTGGAGCAGATCGCCCCGATGACGGCGGGCCTGTACATCGAGGCGACCGTCGGCGTCGGATCCCTCCCGCTCACCCCGTGGCAGGGCCTCGGCGTCACCGCCCTGTGGGCCGCCGGCGCGCTCGCACTCGGCGCCGCCGTGCTCCGCCTACGCGACGCCTGACTTAGCGGGGAGCGGGCTACGCGGCGCTGAGCCGTTTCGCGAACGCGGCCGCCGCCGCCCCCGGGTCGTCCGCCTCGGTGATCGCCCGCACCACCACCACCCGGGTCGCGCCCGCCTTGAGCACGGAATCCAGCCGGTCGAGGCTGATCCCGCCGATCGCGAACCACGGCCGTCGGGCGCCGAGCAGCGCCACCCGCGACAGCAGCCCGAGCCCGGTGCCCGGCCGTCCCTGCTTGGTCGGCGTCTCCCACAACGGCCCGGCGCAGAAGTAGTCGGTGCCGTCCTCGGTCGCCACGGCCGCCGCCTGCTCCTGGCTGTGGCTCGACCGGCCGATCACCGGCCCCGGCCCGAGGATCCGCCGGGCCACCGGGACGGGCAGGTCGTCCTGGCCGAGGTGCAGCACGTCCGCCCCGGCCGCCAGGGCGATGTCCGCCCGGTCGTTGACCGCGAGCAGCGCCCCGTGCCGGCGGCACGCGGCGGCGAACACCTCAAGCAGCGCCAGTTCCTCCCCCGCCTCGAGCCCCTTCTCCCGCAACTGGACGATGTCCACCCCGTTGCCGAGCACCGCGTCGAGGAACGGCACCAGGTCCCCCTGCTCCCGGCGCGCGCCAGTGCACAGGTACAGCCGTGCGGCGGCCAGCCGCGCCCGCAGGTCAGTCGTCATCCTCCCATCGTGCCGCACGCCCGTTCACCGGGTGACGGTGACCACGTAGACGGCGGAGCCGAACGGGACGCCGCCCTCGCCGGCGCTCGCCCCGCGCGGGACGGTGACTGTCCGCATCGCCGCCTGCCAGCCGTGGCCGCGGGCGGCCGCGACGATGGCGGCGGAGAAGTCCCTGGCCGCGTCGTCATACCCGTCGGGATGCTTGGTGCGGATGCTCCCTGGACCGCCGTCGACACAGTGATAGGTGCTGCCGGAATGCAGCGCCGCGTATGCCTTGTGGCCGGTGGCCGGCACCAGCGTGCCGTCGCGGACGACGCACATGGTCTCGTAGCTCGCGGCGATGAACCAGGCGCCGTACCTGCTGCCCGCTGCCGGCTGGTTCCAGATCCGCACGTGGTCCTCATCGCCGCTCAGCGACAGCTCGTTGCCGCCCACGCAGCCGCCAAGCCGCCAGGCCACGTGCTGCGGCACGTAGCCGCCGCCGGTCACGTCCGCCTGTTCCGATGAGATGCACTTGATGTGGATGCCAAGAACGCTGACCGTTGTCGTGGTGGAGACGGTGCGCCAGTCGCCGAGAGCCTGCTGGATATCGGCGAGGGACACGGTCGACCGGCCGCTGATGATCACGTTGAGCGGCTCGACGAAGGGCGGGATCTGGGCAAGCGGCGTCGACGCCCGCGCAGTTTCCCAGTCCCGCGGTGTGCAGTAGTCCGCGTTGCAGCCAGACGAGGCCGCGGATGCCGGCGAAGCAGACGTAACCGCCGAAGAAGCCGGGACCCCGGTCGTCGTGGCAGTGCTCGCGCAGCCGCCAAGCGTGAGCACGACGGTGACCAAGACCGCCGCCACGGCGAGCGGGGAAGCCCGCCAACCGCGTCGTCCCGCCGAGATTTCCATGCGGGCTAGTATGCCTGCCGCGCCGTCAGGGCTTGTCCCCGATCATAGCTCGCCCCAGACGCCAAGCGGATAACAGCAACAAGCGCTCCGCGCTCCGCGCCGCAGGCGCGCGCTCCGCGCCCCCGCCATGCGCCCGGTTCGGGACATATCAGGCGCCCGCGTTACACTGAGGTGAATAGCACGGGAGCCCGTCAGAGGGCTGAGAGGGAGGCGGCTGGCCTCCGACCGTCGAACCTGATCCGGGTAATGCCGGCGAAGGGAGCGCGCGTGGACGCGGACGTCATCGTCGTAGGCGCCGGGGTGATCGGCACCGCCATCGCCTGGCGGGCGGCCCTGGCCGGGCACGCCGTCATCATCGTCGACCCCGGCGGCGACGACCCGGCCACCGACGACAAGGCCAGCCTGGTCGCGGCGGGCATGCTCGGCCCGGTCTCCGAGTCCGTCTTCGGCGAGCAGGACCTGCTCAGCCTCAACCTGCACGCCGTCGACCGCTTCCCGTCCTTCAACGCGGAACTCGAGCGGGCCGCGGGCACGAGCACCGGGCTGCGCACCGAGGGCACCCTGGCCGTGGCCTACGACAACGGCGACCTCGCCGCCCTCGACCGGCTCACCGAGTTCCGCCACTCGATCGGCCTCAAGGCGGAGCGGCTCGACGCGCGCGAGTGCCGCAGGCGCGAGCCGTTCCTCGCCCCGTCCACGCGGGGCGGCGTGTTCGCGGCCGGCGACCTGTCGGTGGACAACCGCCGCTACCTGGCCGCCCTGCGATCCGCCGCCGCCAAGGCGGGCGTGCGCACGGTCCGCGCCGCCGCCGCCCAGGTCGACGGCGGCCGTGTCACCCTGTCCGGCCAGCCCGCCATAAACGAGCCCGGCCCGCCCGGCGAGCTCGCCGCCGCCCGCGTGGTGGTCGCGGCCGGCCACGCCACCCGCCACCTCGACGGCGTGCCTAAGGCCGTCCGGGAGGCGATCCGCCCGGTCAAGGGCCAGATCCTCCGCCTGCGGCACCCCGCCGGCCTGCCGCACATCCTCACCCGCACCGTCCGTGCCTTGGTAATGGGTCACGACCTCTACCTGGTCCCGCGGACAGACGGCGAGCTCGTGGTCGGCGCCACCCAGGAGGAGCGCGCCGACCGGGACGTCACCGCCGGCGCCGTGCACGACCTGCTGCGCGACGCCACCACGGCGGTCCCCGCGGTCAGCGAGCTCGTCTTCGCCGAGGCGGCCGCCGGGCTGCGCCCGGGCACCAGCGACAACGGCCCGGTGCTCGGCCCGGTCGGCGACGGCCGGCTGATCATCGCGGCCGGCCACTACCGCAACGGCATCATGCTGTCGGCCGTCACCGCGGACGCGGTCGCCGCGCTGCTCGACGGCAAGGACGCCCACGCCGCGTGGGCCCCGTTCCGCCCCGGGAGGCTGCGATGACCCGCGTGACCGTCAACGGGGACAACCGCGAGCTCCCGCCGGGCACCACCCTGGCGGACCTGATCACCCAGCTGACGGAGTCCGCCCGCGGCATCGCCGCCGCCGTCGACGGCGAGGTCGTCCCCCGCCGCGCCTGGCCGGGTACCCCGCTCGCCGACGGGTCCGTCGTCGAGATCGTGACCGCCGTGCAGGGAGGATAGGAACACAGTGAACAATCCGAACGGGAGCCTGACTTCGCCCGCAGCCGACCCGTGGCACCTAGCGGGCCGGAAAATGTCCTCGCGGCTGATCGTCGGCACCGGCGGCGCGCCGTCCCTCGACGTGCTCGGCCGGGTCCTCGCCGTCTCGGGCACCGAGCTGACCACGGTCGCGATGCGCCGGGTCAGCGGGGCCGGGCACGGGTCGCTGATCGGCACGATCCGCGACGCCGGCGTCGCCGTCCTGCCGAACACGGCCGGCTGCCACACCGCGGCGGAGGCGCTGCTCACCGCCCGGCTGGCCCGTGAGGCGCTGGAGACGGACCTGGTCAAGCTCGAAGTGGTCGCCGACGACATCACCCTGCTGCCCGACCCGGTGGAGCTGCTGGAGGCGGCGCAGCTGATGGTCGCCGACGGGTTCACCGTGCTGCCGTACACCAACGACGACCCGGTGCTCGCGCTGCGCCTCGAGGAGGCGGGCTGCGCCGCGGTGATGCCGCTCGGCTCGCCGATCGGCTCCGGGCTCGGCATCAGGAACCCGCACAACATCTCGATGATCACCTCGCGGTCAACCGTCCCGGTGATCCTCGACGCCGGCATCGGCACCGCGAGCGACGCGGCGCTGGCGATGGAGCTCGGCTGCGCCGGGGTGC
The DNA here is from genome assembly GCA_036391275.1 of Trebonia sp. Lineage (GTDB taxonomy): Bacteria > Actinomycetota > Actinomycetes > Streptosporangiales > Streptosporangiaceae > Trebonia. The sequence continues at coordinate 5,338 of DASWAE010000035.1, read as the reverse complement.
TGGTCGCGTCCGCGATCACCCGGGCCGCCGACCCGGAGAAGATGGCCGCCGCGATGGCGCTCGCCGTCGCCGCGGGCCGCGCCGCGTACCAGGCGGGCCGCATCCCGCGCCGCTGGCACGCGGTCGCGTCCAGCCCGAGTGCTGCGGGTCCGATGGCAAAAACCGCCGCCGCATCGGACCCCCAGCACTCCATCTTCCGGGGGGACGACTCCCCGTACCCCCCGATGTCGCTGCGCGACGGGAAGGCGGCAGGTGCCTGAGCGCATGATCCCCCGGGTGCTGACCGTCGCCTCGTCCGATTCCGGTGGCGGGGCGGGGATCCAGGCCGACCTCAAGGCGTTCGCGCGCTGCGGCGCGCACGGCATGAGCGCGATCGTCGCCCTCACCGCGCAGAACACCCTGGGCGTGACAGCGATCGCGGAGCAGTCGCCCGCCTTCGTTCGCGATCAGATCAGGGCGGTGCTCGACGACATCGGGGCGGACGCCGTCAAGACCGGCATGCTGTTCTCCGCGCCGGTCATCGAGGCGGTCGCCGGCGAGCTGGCCGGCCGCGGGCTGCCGCTGGTCGTCGACCCGGTGATGGTGGCGAGCTCGGGCAGCAGGCTGCTGCGCGCTGACGCGGTCGCGACGCTGACCGGCCTGCTGTTCCCGCTCGCCACGGTCGTCACGCCGAACCTGATGGAGGCCCAGGCGCTCACCGGCCTGGACACCGAGGACCGGGCGGTGCTCGCCGGGCGCCTGGTGGCGATGGGCGCGGCCGCGGCGCTCGTCACCGGAGGTCACGGCGCCGAGCCCGTCGACCACCTGTTCGACGGGCGGACCCACCTGACGATCCCCGTGCCGCGCCATGACATCGCCGCGACGCACGGCGCGGGCTGCACCCATTCCGCGGCGCTCGCGGCGGGACTGGCGGCCGGGCTGTCGCTGCCCGACGCCGCCCGCCAGGCGGCCGCGGTGGCGGGCGACGCGGTGGCGCACGGCCTGGCCGGCCTGGGCGGCGGCGACGGACCGGTGCACGTCCTGTGGTCACACTCCGCGCCCGGCGACGATGCGCCCGGCGGTGAACGCGTCGATGAGGGACTGGTGGTCCCGCTCGGTCTGGCCGGCGTAGGCTCCGGCGAACCCCGTGACGGCCTGGTCGAAGACGTCGGCGCTGCCCAGGCAGGCGGCGATGGCGATCCGGCCGCCGGACCTGGCATGGGCCCGCGCTAGCGTCCAGCCGCCAAGCGCGCCGTATCGTCGCAGGTCATCGGGGAGCACGAGCTGGATGTCGGCGGAGAACTTCCAGTCGCGCAGCTGCCGGACGTAGAAGTCCCGTGACTTGTCATCGAGCAGCCCCGCGTCGGTGTGCTGCCAGCCGAGGAACAGGTCGCTCGTCGCCTGCATCAGCCGCTGGCCACGCCTCGATGGCCGCCCGGTCCTTGTCGCCCAGGTCAAGCTCGTCGACGGGCACCAGCACCGGCGGGTCGGGAAGCAGCCGCACGCGGCCCTCGGCCACGCACGTCAGCTTGCCGAACGCCTGCCGGTTGTCTCTGGTCATGGCCTTCGCCCGGCCCTTGTCAAGCCGCTTGCGCTGCCGGGCGCTGAGCGTGGCCTCGAACTGGGCGCGCAGCTGCTCGACGTCCCGCTCCCAGGGGCCGGGCAGCGCTCGGCGGGCATGAGCCGGCCGGCGGCCGCGTCGAGCCGGCACCGGCTCGCGGTCCGCACGGTCATGACGGTCGTCTGGTCAGTCAACGTTTGCTCCCCGGAGCCGCGGGCACTGCTGCACTACGACGATGCCGCGAGGGGAGCTGGCCCGCCTCACCCTCAGGGGATGAAACCGTCACGGCGGTGGATTTGCGCTGTGCGCTGAGCGGACACTCAGGAATCTTCCAGTTCCGCTGCCTACGGTGGGGGCATTAGGCGTTAACCGGGAGCATGGAGGCTTTAACCGTGCCGGACAAGGCAATCATCTCGCATCGCGGCGAGAAGTACGAAATCGGGCGGGGAAAGCGGTTTTACGGCATCTGGGCCATCGGCGCGCCGTACGATGCGCCGGTCGACCGCTGGCCGGAGCACGACGACGGCTGGCGGCAGGCGTGGGCACGGTTCGTCATGATCGAGGTGCCCGGCACCATCACCACGGTCACCCGCGAGCGTAAGAGCCTGCGGGCCCGGCTGCGGCGGCGCGGCCGCGTGACTGGCGGTGCGGCCGCCGGCGACACCGCCGCCGGCGCCGCGGCCGACGGGACCGTCGCCGGCCCGCGACCCGGCCATGGCGGCGCGCTGCTCGCCGGCGAGGGGCTGCTCGTGCTGGGCGTGGTGCTCGGGCTCGCGGGCCTGTTCCCCGGCTACCTGGGCGGGCAGAGCCTGCTGTCCCAGTGGGACCAGGTGATACCGCACCTGTGCTACGTGATCGGCTGGCTGGTGACCGCGGCGCTCGTCGCGTTCAGCGTTGCCCGGCCGGGCAACGCCGCCCGGCTCGGCGCGCTGTTCGGGCTAGGGCTGGGCGCGGTCACCCTCGGGCTGTTCATCGCCGACCTCGGCGAGGTGGTCTCCGGCCAGGCCGCGATCGGCTCCGGCCTGGTGGTGAGCATGCTCGGCTGGGCCGCGTGCACGGGGGGCTCGGCCCTCGTGCTCATGTCTACCGCCGCCGGGTCTACCGCCGCCGTGGCCTCGGGACGGCAGGCCGGACGGTGGGGGCCGGCCCGCCCGGGTCGCGGCCACGCCGGGCCGCTGGCGCTGCTCGTGCTGGCCGCGATCGGGACCGCGGCCGCCTTCGCGCCGTCCTGGGACCGCTACACGCTGGTGGTCACCACGACGGGCACGTCGCAGACGATCACCGCGGGCAACGCGTTCGACAACCCGGCGATGGTGATCGCCGGCAACGTCCTTGTCATGCTGGGCCTCGTCGCCGTGGCCGTGCTCGCGGCGCTGTGGCGGCCGGCCCGGCAGGGGGCACTGCTGCTCGCGGGCGCGATCGTGCCGCTTGCCGCCGAGGTGCCCGCCGCCATGATCCAGGCCAGCCAGCAGGCGACGCCCGCCATGTTCGGAATATCGCCGTCGCAAGCCGCCGCCGCGGGACTGACCATCTCCTCTGGACTCACCGGAATCTTCTGGGTATTCCTTGTGTTCGTGATTTCACTCATCGTGTCGTGTGCCTGGCTCTTCACCGAGCCAGAACATCCGGTGCTGCCCGGATTCCCGGGATCACCGTGGCTGCCGGCCGGGGGAGTTCAGGGATCAGCGGACGCCGACGGTGCGGTCGTGAGCGAAGACGCGGATAGCGACGCGAGCGAAGGCGAAGACCCGGAAGACGCAGTCGGCACGGATAGCGAAGCGGCCGATACCGGCATGGGAACCGACGGTGAGGGACAATCCGCATACGCCTGAATGCGTTACGGCGTGCCGATCGCAGGCTAGATGGCGGCGCGGAAAAACGCCCCCGGCGTCATCGCCGGGGGCGTCGTTCTTTAGGAAGCAAAGACTGCTGGCAGCCAGGCTGGAATGTAGGTATTCCTACGTGTCCCCTACTTGCCGGTGGCGGCCTGGTACTTCGCAACCAGATCGGCGGGGACGCGGCCACGATCCTTAATGTCGTACCCGTTCTCGCGCGCCCAGCTCCTGATTTCGGTCGTGTTCAGCGTCGAACCGGAGCCACGACCGGCCCGACCTGCGGCGCGACCAGCGCGGCGCGAAGCGCCGCCGACCTTGCGAGCGTGACTGACGTACTTTCCGAGGGCCGCCCGAAGCTCTTCCGAGTGCTTCGCGTTCAGGTCGATCTCGTATTCAGTACCGTCCAGGGCGAACCGCACGGTCCCCTCTGCTGCCCCGCCGTCAATGTCGTCTATGAAGAGTGTTGTGATCTTTTGGGCCACTGGAATCCGCCTTTCCTCGTATCGACAGCCATCATAGCGATGCCTGCAGCGTTACGCGCCAGGAGGACGCCACCCCGTCCTGCACAAGGCTTGGTAAATAGCCGGCTCCCCGCGTCCGGCCGCTCGGCATTGTGCTCGCGCTGAGCCGACTTAAGCATAACTCACCTCTACGGGTAAGCGCGCCTTGGATTGCCGACAAATCGTGCGTGTTGGGGCGGGGGAGGCTTAGCAATCCCGCATCGCCCGTTTTCACGGGCCAGGATTCATGGCATACCCATCTGCCAGAACCACTACTCGTAGCGGCAGGTGGTCAGGAAGTAACCGCGCACCGCGCCGCCGGCCACCTCGGGAGTACCGGCCTCGCAATTCCCCGCCGAGGGCAAGATCATGAAGGGCTGTACTTGTCATCACGCCCATAACCCTTCCAGCACCAAAACCTTTCCCCCGCCGGGCCATCGCGGCGGCTGTCTCTCCTCCGGGCCGCAAGTCGCTACCGGCATGATGGGAGCCATGACGATTCTCGCCGCCACCTGCGTGCCCCAGGTTCCGCCCGAGCGGTTGCGCGAGGTGGCGCGCGCGGCCGAGGATGCCGGGCTCGCGGAGTTGTGGATCTGGGAGGACTGCTTCTGGGGCGGCGCGATGGCGCTGGCGTCGGCGCTGCTCGCCTGGACGGACCGGCTGGCGGTGGGGATAGGGGTGCTCCCGGTCCCGCTGCGGAACGTCGCGCTCACCGCGATGGAGGTCGCCGCGCTCGAGCGCATGTTCCCCGGCCGGGTTACGGTGGGCGTCGGCCACGGCGTGCAGGAGTGGATGGGCCAGGTCGGTGCGCGGGCCGGCTCGCCGCTGACGCTGCTCGCCGAGTACCTGCAGGCACTGCGCGGCCTGCTGAGCGGGCAACGGGTGACGACCGACGGCCGCTACGTGAAGCTGGACGACGTGGCGCTCGGCCTGCCGCCGCGCGACCCGCCGCCGCTGCTCGCCGCGGCGACCGGCGACCGCACCCTCCAGGTGAGCGGCCGGCACGCCGACGGCACCATCCTCGACTCCGCGTCGACCACGCCCGGCCGGCTGCACGCCGCCCGCGACATCATCGCCGGGGCCCGCGCGGCAGCCGGGCGCACCACGCCGCACCAGGTCGTCGTCTACCTGATGACGGTGACGGGACCGGACGCGGCGCGGCGGCTCGCGGCGACGCACGCGGCCGGCAGCGCCGCCGTCGCGGGCGACGCGGCCGAGGTCGCCGCGGCGGTCCGGTTCTGGGCCGGGGCCGGCGCGGACAAGGTAGTGCTGCACCCCGACCCCGGGAACCAGGACCCGGTCGGCTTCATCCGGTTCGCCGCCGAGCAGGTCCAGCCTTACCTGGGCGTGTCACCCCCGCCGTAGGGGTTCGGCCCGAAGGAACCCTGTCCGTAGGGTCCCTGGGCGGGCGGTCCCTGGGCGGGCGGTTCCTGGGCGGGCGGTCCCTGGGCGGGCGGTTCCTG
>DASWAE010000034.1:0-26731 GCA_036391275.1 Trebonia sp. | reverse complement strand
GGTGGAGGTACTCAGCAGCCGCATCCTGCTGCGCCCGGCCGACCTGGGCCGGAGCAGGCACTTCTACCGCGACGTACTGGGCCTGGCGGTCTACCGCGAGTTCGGGCCTGCACTGAATCCCGCCGTAGTGTTCTTCCTCGGCCAGGGGCTGCTGGAGATGTGGATCGAGGATCCCGATGGCGTCCCGATCGTGCTGGTTGAAGTTCCCGTCGGCCACCCGCTGCGCCGCGACCAGAGATGACCGACAGGTGCAGGCGCTCGCGCCGACGCAGTTACGCGCGTCGGCCCATGAGGTTTGATGACGAGGCGTAACCACAACTACAGCAAGAGAACCAACCTGATCGATGCTATGTCTCAACGTCCTGACCGGCCATTGCGTCGGTCAGCTCGAGCAGAACAATCATTCTGGCGCTTGGCCGTCGAGCGCGACGGCAGATTATGCGCCTAGTCTTATGACGGCTTAATGTTGGGTGGCCTCTCCCTAAATCGCGGTCCGAGATTCTCGATAACCTTCCGTTGCTCTTCAAGCTCAGCGCGGATTTCCTGGCCGATCTGCTCGCCGGCGTCAAGGCTGCCCCTGGCTTTCACGGCGGCCTCGAACACTTTGGTCAGCTGCACCAGAACGTCGAAGGCAAAGGCGTCGTTACCTTTGTCCATTCTCTGTCTTGCTTCTGTACGCAGGTGAGAATTGCTGCCCCGAAGCGGCGTGTGATGTCGATGAGTTCCTGAAGGTGGTCGCTCAGATCTAGGAGAGCTTGAGGGTTCTCGTCAACAGGGCACTTGTTAAGGTTCACGATGGCAGTGAGATGCAGGAGGACAGCTGATTGCGCGGCGCTACTAACTTAGTTTCAAATGAAAGTCTCTTGGAGTAAGGCGGTCCTTGTTGCGACGCCACCAGTGGATGCCGCCCAGGATCAGCATGGGTGCAGCGGCAAGGCCACCACTGGCCACCGTTGCAGGTATGGCCGCAGCCCCGATTACCGCCATTACGCCACCGGTGAGGGTGCCCGCCGCAACCGTGACGCCCATTTCCAACGCCGAGGTCGTCTCCGAGGCGATGTCCGGCAGCATCCGCCGCTGAGCGTTTCCGAGGTTGCGCGTCTTCTCCAGGAGCTGGCCGAGTGCTTGTCGCGTCTCGTTGATCGCGGCGCTCCCGCCGTGCGGGCCGGCCTGAGGCGGCCGACCTCGGCGGCCTGCAGGCCGGTCCTGGGCATAGCCGCCCCTCGGGCACACTCGTGGCCAGGGATGGGAAGATGGAATGCATGGCGCGGACTGCGGCGAATTATCCGCGAGCACGTGGATGGGGTGCGTGCTGGCGTCCGCGTTACTTTGCAAGTCGTCTGAGAGCATTGAGATTAGGGAAGAAGCTCCGCATTTCCCCATACTATGGTGACACTTGAGCTGCAAATGTTCGGATTTGGGCCTAGATAGGTTTGCTTCAGAACCAGCTCGCGGACTCCTGTAACGTCTAGGCCGATATTGACGAGTGTACCGGATTTAAAGACTCCCGAATAGAGAGTTCGACCGTCTCCATCGATCTCTACGCCCACGGGTATGTTATCTAGTGACTGGTCGTTCAGACCTATTGCGGTTTTAAAGGTACGAAATTCGCGATTAATGACATAGCTGAAGGTATTCTGGTAATCGCGCGCGCATCCGCCGCTGGCCGTGCTCACGGAATGCAGGTAGTAGACTCCGCCCATCTGCTGTGGTGTTGTGTCCGGAATGTCGTCTGGTAGTGGACTTGCATCAGAAAGATATTCCGCGACGACCGGCGGAGTGCTCAGGGCACTGGATGGAGAGGCTGTCGGCGCCGCGGTCGTAGCAGCCGCATTAGAGGCCGTGGGCGAAGCTGTCGACTTCGTGGTCTGACTGCCGGCCGTCGGCTTCAGGGCTGAGGACGGCGGGGCGGTCGGGTGCGTGCTTGGCGGCGGTGCTTGTGCCGAGGCTCCCTGCCACGGCCGCGCAATCAACAGCGCCGCGGCCACCAGGACAGCAACTCCCGCTAGGGCTAGGGCAGGCTTCCGGCCGGGCCGAGGTTGGCGTGACGGAAGTGCCGGCGCCGTCGGCTGATGAGGCGGCGGTACCAACGGCAGCGGCTGCGTCAGTAGCGGGGCGGTTCGGCTGTCGTAGCCCTGGAGACTTTCCATGATCGGTTTCGGTAGCCATGACTCGCCTACTAGGCGCATAGTCTGGCCGCGGAGGGCACTACTCGTGTACTGAAGGATTGCATCGATAGCGGGGCGATCAGCCGGGTCCTTGGCCAGGCAACCCCGCGCGAGCTCGCGGAGAGGCTCCGGGCAGTCTTCAAGCTGGGGCTCGTCGTTAATGATGCGGTGAATCAGCACGGACTGGATTCCCTCGCCGAATGCCGCGTGACCAGTCGCAGCGTAGACCGCTAGATGACCGAAGGCCCACGCGTCCGTTGCCTCGGTTACGCGGCGGCCGCTGATCTGCTCGGGAGCCATGAACGCCGGCGTCCCAATTACCTGGCCGGTGCCGGTGAGCGTGGACACATCTGCAGCATGCACGATTCCGAAGTCGATGACACGGGGGCCGTCCGCGGCGAGCAGGACATTCGCCGGCTTAAGGTCCCGATGGATGAGACCGGCCGCGTGGAACTCGCCGAAGTCGACCTCGGCCTCCGCACCCGGCGCGTGCGCCTGCGGCACCGTGACCTGCACCTTGTCCAGGCCCAGCTCTTCGCGGCGGCGGGCGACATACCGCGACACCGTCACCTCCGCCACGGTCGCGCCGTGCCCGGCGACCAGCCGCTGCCAGACCCGGCGGGCGGTATGCCGCTGCTTGGGCGGCACGTCCCGGTCCGCTACCAGCCACTCGTCGATCACCGCCTCATACGGGCCGATTGCCGGCCGGGGCCGCGGCGGATACGCCTTCCGCGGCGGCGGGACCGCGCTTCCCAGCGCCTGCCGCACCGTCCGCCGGTGCACACGGTGCCGGACCGCCAGTTCCCGGACCGACAGGCCGCCATTCCGCCGGTCCCGCCTGATCTGCTCGAACAGCTCCACCCTTGACCTCGCCATCCCCGACCTCCACGCCGACAGCAGCGACGTGACGATCAGATCCAGGGTGGGGCCAGAATTCGCGACGACACGCCGGCCCACCCGTCAGGCGAGATCACCACCCAGGCGGGGCCGAAATTCGCGACGAAAACAGGCCAAACCGGGGCCAGTTCAGGTGATCACACTCAGGCCCACCCGGGCCGGGGCCAGGCGGGCCGTCGTGGAGTACATCGCCTGGTACAACGGCACCCGGCTGCACTCGTCCCTCGGCTACCAAAGCCCTGCCGACTACGAAAACAACCACCAGGAAAAGATCAGGCGAGTAGCCTGACCTAGCCATCAACCCTGTCCGTCAAAACGGGGCAACCTCAGCTGCCCATTTTTCGCCTGCCCCGGCTCGTCGGACGCGGCGGCCTGTGCGGTCAGCGCGGGCAGGATCTTGTGCTCCAGCCAGAAGACCACCGCGTTCCGGTCATGTGCTACCGGACTTTTGTGGGTACCCGGCTGTTCCTCGACGTAGGGGACGTCCGCCACCAGCATGTCCTCGTGGACCTTGTCCCACCAGTTCTCGCCTTCTGGGAGATGCTTCAGGCCTGCCAGCGGATGTCCGGCCTTCCTCAGATGCGCGACGATGGCCGTGTCGTTCCTCTTCACCGCGAGGATCTCGTGGAGCGACCGGATCTCATCCAGGGCAAGTTCAAGGCCGGTGTAACCTCTGATTTCCGCCAGGGCCTCTTCAGGTGACAGCGCCTGAGTCATGACAGCTCCCTCCCGTCCCTCCCGGGCCTGAGGTCTCGCGCTACGCGCAGCAAGCAGCCCGTGTCCTCCATTACGGCTCGACCGTATGGTTCGCGCAATGCCTGATGGAGGTGGACTCTGTACCATCGCAAACCCAGTGCTGAGCACCCAGTTCTGGGTGCGCACGCAGCTAGCCAGATGATCCCTTGTATCGGTTCCCTATGATTCTGGAGCGGCCCACGGTCCGGAAGGTCACCGGGCACTTCCGGCGCGTGGCTGAGGCGGACCTGTCGTGCCCGGTGATCCTCGGGCCCGGTAACCGCGTCATGGACGGCATGCACCGCGTCGCCCGGGCGCTTCCGGAGAGCAGGGCGACGATCTGGGCCAGGCGGTTCCGCGAGCTTCCCGAGCCGGACTACCGCGGATGCCGTCCCGGCGCGCTTCCGCGGTGACGCGCGGAACGACCATTACGGCCCGCTCGCCGTCGGCCTCGCCACCGGCAGATATGAGGAAAGGTCGGCCCTGCCCCGCCTCGCGACCTGGGTGGGCCGCCGGGGTGGGAGCGTTGCGCCGCGGGTCGGCCTGGCCGCCCAGGCTCCCTGTATACAGAAATCCGGTTCCGGGGGTCGTTTTCACTCGCGCTCGGGAAGCAGGTGCCGGAGGGGCAGGAAGACCCGGCCGTCGCGGGAGTGCTGCCACAGCCAGCAGGGAACGGCTGACCGCGCAACGGAGGCGCTGTCCGCCGGGCCGTGGAAAGCGTCACGGTCGGCAAGGTCCTGATAAACATCACGCCGTACGTTTCCCGCTGTACCCGGGCGCGTCTCGCCGGCCAGTGCCCGGTCTAGGATCGCAGCTTATGGAGCAGCGAGTTCTTGGCAAGACCGGCAGGCCCGTCTCGATCGTTGGCCTCGGCACCTGGCAGCTCGGCGCTGACTGGGGGCTGGTCAGTGAAGCCGACGCGCTCGCGGTGCTGCGCACCGCCGTCGAGTCCGGCGTCACCTTCTTCGACACCGCCGACGTGTACGGCGACGGGCGCAGCGAGCGGATCATCGGGCGGTTCACCGCCGACATCTACGCGCGTGGTGTCACGGTCGCCACAAAGATGGGGCGCCGCGTCGCGCAGGTGCCGGAGAATTACGTCCTGGAAAACTTCCGTGCCTGGACCGACCGGTCGCGAGTCAACCTTGGCGTGGACCGCCTGGACCTCGTGCAGCTGCACTGCCCGCCCGCGCCTGTCTACTCGACCGACGCGGTCTACGACGCGCTTGACACGCTGGTCGCCGAAGAGCGGATCGCCGCGTACGGAGTCAGCGTCGAGACATCCGCCGAGGCCCTCGCGGCGATCGCGCATCCCGCCGTGGCCACCGTGCAGATCATCCTCAACGCGTTCCGCCGCAAGCCGCTCGATGAGGTGCTGCCCGCGGCGGCGGCCGCCGGGGTTGGCATTATCGTCCGGGTGCCGCTGGCGTCCGGGCTGCTGTCCGGCCGGTACACGCCGGAGACCGCCTTCGCCGCCGACGATCACCGGACCTACAACCGGCACGGCGAGGCGTTCGACGCCGGCGAGACGTTCTCCGGCGTCGACTACGCGGCCGGCGTGCGGGCAGCCGCCGAGTTCGCCGCGATCGTGGCCGCACCCGGCGCGTTCGCCGCCGATCCGGGCACGGCGGTGACCACCGCCCAGGCCGCGCTGCGCTGGGTGACCCAGCAGCCGGGCGTCACCACCGTCATCCCCGGCGCGCGCAACCCCGGGCAGGCCCGGCAGAACGCAGCCGCCGGGCTGCTCCCGCCGCTGAGCGACGCGGCGCTCGGCCAGATCGAGGACCTGTACGACAGGTACTTCCGCGCCGACATCCACGCCCGGTGGTGAACCCGCAGATCAGGCCGTTCCGCCGCCCGGAGTTCGGATGGCTGTCCTGAGCGGTGGGAAGGCGGAGCAGGGTGATTCAGCCGCTTGAGCATGGCACGGTGGTCGCGAGGACCTGGACGGCGTTCTGGTGCCGGGACCCCTGTTCAGCGCAGCGCGTGGGCCAGGGACGTGGTCGGCTGGTCCGATCAGGCGCCCCAGGTCACCGGAGCCGGTGCCGAGCTCGCCGCGGCCCAGGCCAAGGTCGGCGTCGGCGAGGACTTCCGCCAGCTCGCCCGATCGGCGCACTCGAACCCGTGGTCCCCTCGATGCGGGCGAACTCGGCATCGGTCAGGCCCGGCCCGATCTCGTACTGCCCTGTCCGGGCGAGCCGGCGGGCGGCATCCCCGCCCAGCCGTGCTCCTTCGCTGCTGGCCACGCCGGGAAGGATAGCGCCGCACCGCTGCTCCGGCCTCATGATTACCTGCCGGGCGGCCCTCCGGCACGCCGCGCCTAACGGCGGAACATCTTCACCTAGGCAGGTAACCACACGCAAACCCGCCTGCTCACCCCGGAATGCCATCAGGCACCTCCAGGGAAGCTGGACCCGGAGGGCCGGGGCTGCGGTCCCGGCGATGAACGATGACCGCAACGTACGCCTCGCGGTGGCGACAAGCCATGCCACGATCCGTAGCTGATGCCGACAATCTCGACCGCGATCGGGACGCGCTCGAAAACGCCGATTACGAGCGTCCAGTACCGACAGGATTCAGCAGCGTGGAGGAGCGCAGATCATCCGCTTCGGCGTGACCTACGCCCTTGGCGCCCTCAAACCCGCAGGCATGTGCCGCGGTGCGACGCCACCTCGGCGCCTGCCAGGCCGAATACCAGGACCTCGTCCGGTCGTGAGCTGGCTCGCCCTCTCACCCCACCCGCTGCCTCACCCGCCGACAGCGTACCGAGGCAGAGGGCGTAGATCTCGGTGGCCCGGACCGCAGGGTGGTCACCCGGAATCGGTGTTTGGGCGGAAACGTTGCGCAGGATGGTGCCCAGCGGGCGCCGCCTGACCCCGCCGGGGAGCAGCTCGTGCCGGACGCCGCCGCAGCTCGCCGCCAGCCGAGCCAGGCTCGGGAAGACGGCGGGAAGGATGGTCAATCTCATGCAGGACAAGGCTTGGCCGAGACAGGCTGGTTCCCCCGGCGACGCCCGGCCCAGTCGGCTCGATGACCCGGACCGGCCCGGCCAGCTCGTCGGGATGACCGTGGCGGAGCTGGGTGGTGATGCCGGGCTGCTGGAGGCCGTGCTGACCCTGGCCGAAGCGCAGGCGGCGGCGGGCCGGGCGCCGTTCGCCGCGCTGATAGCCCGCGGCGGCAAGGTGGCCGGGGCCGGCGTCAACACGGTGGAGGAGGACCTGGACCCGTCCGCGCACGCCGAGGTGCGTGCGATCCGTGACGCCGCCCGGCGGGCCCGCGACGTGCGGCTGACAGGCGCCGTCTTGTACGCGAGCTGCGAGCCCTGCGCGCTCTGCCGGACCGTGGCGCACGCCGCCGGGATCGGGAAGGTGGTCTTCGCCGCGCCGAAAGAGCTCATCCCGTCAGATATGGGCTCGGTGCCGGACGATACCGTGCGGCTGATCCAGGCGGTCGACTCCGTCCTGCCCGGGCAGACCCGCCGCGGCGCGACGCCGATGACCGACGCCCGGCTCGCCCGGCCGTTCACCACGTTCGTGGCCAACGGCGGCGGCCGGTGATCCGGCTCGGCATTAACGTCCCCAACTTCGGCCCGCAGACCGACGCGCGGGCCCTGCTGGACTGGACCCGGTTCGCCGAGTCCAACGGCTTCGCCGCCATCGTCTTGTCCGACCACGTGGCCCCGACCAGGGAGGTCACCGACGTCTATCCGCCGCCGTTCTATGACCCTCTGACCGCCATCGCCTGGCTCGCGGGCAAGTCCGAGCGCCTACTGTTCGCCACGTCGGTCCTGGTGGTGCCCTACCGGCACCCGCTGCTGACCGCCCGGGTCAGCGCCATCCTGGGCGAGATCAGCGGCGGCCGGTTCGCCCTCGGGGTCGGCGTCGGCTGGTCGCCCACCGAGTTCCAGGCGCTCGGCGCCGACTACTCCCGCCGGGGGCAGATCACCGATCAATACCTCCAGGTGATCACCACCGCGTGGCGGCAGCGGCGAATCGACGCCGCACTGGCCGGCCTGCGCATTACCGACGTCGCCACCGGGCCCAACCCGGCCGAAGGCAGCGTCCCGCTGTGGGTCGGTGGCTCGGCCAGCCCAGCCATCCGGCGTGCGGTCCGGTTCGGCGCCGCCTGGCACCCGATCAACCCCGGGCGCAGCTGGCTGCAACAGACCGGGCTGCCGGCCCTGCGCCGGGAAGCCGAGCGCGCCGGCGCCCCGATGCCGGGCATCGTGCCCAGGATCAAGTTCCGGCCGGCGACCGCACCCGTACCCGGCCGCGACCGGCCGCTCGGCGTCGGCACGATCACCCAGATCACCGGGGACATCCGGTTCCTGGCCGGACTGGGAGCCGACCTCATCATCGTCGACCCCAACCCCGACACCCCGCGGCCACGGGACTATGCCTGCGAGAGAAACGATCTGCTCGCCGTACGTGCCGCCCTGACCAGCCACGCGTGACCCAGCCATAGCCACCCAACAACAGCTCACCGGCCTCATCCTCCGGCCATCGAGGGCATGGCCGTCAGCCCGCCGCGGCCGAGGCCTGTGTCCTGATTCCTCCGATAAGCAGCGGCATGGCCGAGGCCGCGCTCAGCGGCAGGGACCGACGGCCGACTTCACGGCAGAGGCACTGGCACAGAACCACCAATTCAGCGCGGCATGGCGGCAATGGCGATCGGCGGCCGGTCAGCGTGCAGATCGGCGGATCTTGCGCCCCATATCTCAGTCGCCAACCACAGTCCGTGAAGAATCGGCGTAGCAACGCGCTAAGTGAAGCCCAACAGCGAGCGTTCGATGCCAGCGTGAGCACCGCGGAGGCGTCCAACGGATGCGCATACTGCCAACCGACGCTCGCCTGGAGTCCTCGCGCGTTCATGGCGAAGGCCGTGGTACTCGTCGGAGTCAGGCCTCGGTTATTCAGCGGCTGCTCGGGCACGGTCGAGGACTCCGGCGGTGGCGCCAACGTACATGTCGAGGGTGGTGCGGTAGTTGGCGTGTCCGGCCATGCGGGATACGTCGGTGGGGTCGAGCTTCCAGGTGAACAGCGCCGTAGTACAGAACACATGCCGCAGCGAAACAGGTGCCCTGCTACCTCGACGACCTTGCGGTCGACGGTGATGACCCGGGCGGCCAAGTCAACCTGGGAGACCGTGAGGGCGATCAGCTCGCCCCACCGCAAGCCACTAAAGGCGGCAGTGTCGGCCATCAACTCGTCGCGCTCCCCGTGCACCCCGGCAGCCAGCGCCCGACCGAACCTAGCGATGTCCGCATCAGAGGGAATCTCAGCCGGATCGACCCACTGAGCGGACTCCCCGCCACGCTCACCGCGGTCGCGGGAAGGGCCCGTTCACCGGCCTGCCAGTGCACCTTCGCCAGCCGAGAATTCACCAGGTACCCAGCATCGATCCCCGCCGTGACCAGCGCGGAGATCATCCGCTGCACTCGGTCGCCCTCTCCGGCCGTTGGCGCAGCATTGACGATCCGCTGCATATGGCCAGTCTTGATGTCCTGGCAGATCACCCCAGCGATCACGGGAGCGACATACAGCGCGCACAGCCGCCCCTGGGTATGCGCGTGCTTGCGCGACCACCGCTCGCTGACCGGAAGGCGGCCAGGATCCAGGTAGTGAGCGATAAGGGCGGCGCCAGGCTGCCGCATCTTCGGCGCGTCCGCTTCCAGCCGGACCTTGACGTCCTCCAGCTTCGCGGCCAGCTTGTCCTCACAGGCCGCCTCGCACTGCTGCCGCTGGCCGTCTTCGTACCAGACCGCCCGCCACCGGCATCCCTCGGTCCGGGCCGGGTAAACGGTGATCCCGCACTCCAGCTCGATCACCTCACCGCCACCCCGGATGGCTGCGCGCCCGGTGCCGCTCACGAACGCTACGCCCCGGCCCTCGCCTAGAGCCTTCCTTGCTCGTCTCGAGGGCTTCGCGGCCCTGTCCAGTGCCGCTTGTGGGGAATCTGTGGGGATCTTGGATGCCGCGGCTAGTGCTTCAGACATCGAGAACTCTCGCTTCCTGCGTTGATGCAGGTGAGAGGGCTGACAGCGGCGACTCGGCGAGCGCCCCGACCGCGACTCGAACGCGGGACCTACCGCTTAGGAGGCGGTCGCTCTATCCACTGAGCTATCGGGGCTTACGGCATCCCAAGCTTACCTGGGATAAGGCGTGCCCGCCGCCGTCCGGGGTGATGCCCAGGGCCGGGCTCGCCGCCCAGGCCCGGATGGTCCGCGGCGCGCCGGCCGGCCATGAAGGCGGTAGGGTGAACCACGCCCCCGTTCTGCTTATCTCGCGGTTATCCGCGAGGGGCCGGCCGTCTCCGGCGACGGCCACCGAGAGCAAACCATGACAAAACGTTTGGCGTGCATGGTTGCGGGCAGTCCCGCGTGAGGCCCGCCACATCGCGCTCAGGCGTGCCCCGTTCTTGCCCCGGAAGCTACAGGTTTTCTATAGGATCTAGGGCACATTTACGGCTAACCGGGAGGACCTGCGGTCTTGAGCGTGGAGGAAACAATGCCGCCGCGAAATCAAGCACAGCAGGTGACCGCCAGGGAGAAGCCCGCGGTGATCGCCACCGCGGCGCCCGAGGGCAAGCCCAAGCAGCGCGAGTTCCGGCCCGATATCCAAGGGCTGCGCGCCCTGGCGGTGAGCATAGTGGTCATCTACCACCTGTACCCGTCGCTGGTGACCGGCGGCTTCGCCGGCGTGGACGTCTTCTTCGTGATCTCCGGGTTCCTGATCACCGGCCACATGCTCCGCGAGTACCGCAAGACCGGCGGGATCGGGCTGCTCGAGTTCTGGGGCAGGCGGGCCAAGCGGCTGGTGCCCGCCGCGGCGCTGGTGCTGACCGTAACCTGGGTGGCCTCCCGGCTGCTGCTGCCCGCGACGCGGCTGGCGGACACCGCCGGCCAGGTCAGGTCGAGCGCGCTCTACTACGAGAACTGGCAGCTCGCCTGGAACGCGGTCGACTACCTGAAGTCGGACAGCGCGGCGAGCCCGGTGCAGCACTTCTGGTCGCTCTCCGTCGAGGAGCAGTTCTACCTGGGCTGGCCGTTCCTGTTCGTCTTCGCGGCGCTCGTGGCGCTCACCGTGCGACGGCGCCCCCGGCACTCCAGGGTGGACGTCGAGCAGGCGCGGCGCACCCGCGGGCATCGCACACTCATCCTGCTGGCGAGCGCGGTGGTCGCCGGCTCGCTCTGCTACTCGGTCTACTACACGCGGGTCAACCCGTCGGGCGCCTACTTCGTGACGACCACCCGGATATGGGAACTGGGGCTCGGCGGCCTGATCGCGCTGCTTCCCGAGCGGCCCGGCCGGCGGCTGAGCCGTCTCGGCCTGCTCGGCTGGGCAGGGCTCGGCCTGGTGATCGCGTCCGCGTTCGCGCTGAGCGGCACGCAGGCCTTCCCTGGAGTGCTCGCCCTGCTGCCCGCGGGCGGGGCCGCGCTGCTGATCCTGGGCGGCTCGGCGGCGGCCAGGTTCGGGCCGTCACGGCTGACCTCGGTCAGGCCCCTGGTGTTCATCGGCGGTATCTCCTACTCGCTTTACCTGTGGCACTGGCCGGTCATCGTGCTGTGGACAGCGTGGCGCGGCCACCCGGTCGGCCCGTTCTCCGGCCCGGCCATCGCCGCGGTCTCCGTCCTGTTGTCCTGGCTGAGCAAGGTCTGGGTAGAGGACAAGGTGCGGACGGCGACCCTGCTGTCCGGGCACGGCTGGCGTTCGGTGTCCACGGCGCTCGCGGCCGTGGTGCCGGTGGTCCTGGTGTCGCTCTTCATCGCTGCCGAGCCCGCGCCCTGGGACGGCCGTCTCGGGCCGAACTATCCCGGTGCCGCGGTGCTCGCCGCCAAACTCGCTGACAAGACGACCAAGGTCAAGCCCGCCCCGGTCGTGCCACAGCCAAACGCCATTAAGCTCCCCACGTACTGGCAGCAGGGCTGCCTGGTCCCGGTGAGCTCGCCCACCCCCAGGGAGTGCGTCTACGGCGACACGTCGCACCCGGCGCTGACCGTCGCCCTGGTCGGCGACTCGATGGCCGGCGACTGGTTCACGCCGCTAGAGAAGATCGCCGCCGAGCGGCACTGGGAACTGGTCACCGACCTGCACTCGATCTGCCCGCTCACCTCGGCCATGATGATCACCCCTAACACCGGCGGCCCCTACGCGTCCTGCCACTCCTGGGGCACCGCCGTGCTGCGCGACCTCATCACGAAGGTCCGGCCGGACGTCGTGATCACCAGCGACTGGCCCGGCCTGGCCACCGTCAGGCATCCCAAGGGCGGGGCGGCCGCACAGCAGGAAATCGGCGCCGGGATGGACGCGTACTGGGACCAGCTTGAGGGTCACGGCATCTCGGTGGTGGCCATCAAGGAATCGCCGGATATGGGGCTCAACGTCCCCGACTGCGTCTCCAAGAACCCGGCGGTGCCCGGGAAGTGCACCGTGCCCGCGGCCAAGGCACTCAAGCCCAACCTGCCCACGGTGTACGCGACCAAGGCGGCGTCCGGCCGTGTCCCGCTGGTCGACATGAACCCGCTCATCTGCGGACCGGACAACTGCCAGCCGGTCATCGGCAACGTGCTCGTCTACCAGGACAGCCACCACCTGACCAGTACCTACGCGCTGACGACGGCCCCCTACCTCGAGGCGCGCCTGCTCAAGGTGAGCAAGACCATCGCCGAGGCCTGACCGGAGGCTCCCTTGACCCGCCCTTTGCCATCCCTTGTGAAGCGCCGCACAAGCAGTCACGGACTCCGACGTCAATGTCACAGAAATCACGTTGTGCCAGGTCAGGCGCTTTGGCCTAGACCAAAGCGGGGGCCGTAGGCCGTCACCTTGGCGGACTCCCCGAGGACAGGGTCATGATTACTCTTCGTAATTCTTTATGCGTTGAGCGTGATCGATGTCGCGGTGCAAGAGCGGCCGTAGACCTGTCAAGATGAATAAATCGCCAACTTCACAAGCGATGAGCTTGACCAACCGAGAGGACCAAGTACGTGGTCGATGTTGATGCCATCTTGGAAGCCGCCCATCTGAAGAACGACCACGTGCGCGAGTACGTTCGCTACTGGGCCGAGGTCACTGGCGCGGACAACATCGAGGTCGTCAGCGCTGACGACGACGCTCGGCTGGTCCAGGAGGCATTGGCGGCCGGCGAGATCATGCCGGCGGGCGATGACCTCTACTACTCGCGGAGCTACCACAAGGACACCGCGCGCTCGGAGGAGCGCACGATCGTGGCCACGAACAATCCGGCGGACCAGGGCGTGTACAACAACTGGTACCCGGCGTCCGAGATGAAAGAGAAGCTCATCGGGCTGATGACCGGGGCGTCCAAGGGCAAGACGATGTACGTCATCCCCTACCTGATGTCCGCCCCCGGGTCCCCCCTTGAGCGGTACGCGGCCGGCGTTGAGCTCACCGACAACCGCAGCGTCGTGCTGCACATGAACCGGATGGCCCGGGTGGGCGCCGAGTTCATCAACAACCTGGCCGACCCGGACAGCTTCGTGCGCGCCGTGCACGTAACCGGCGACCTGGCGAGCCTCGGCCAGGGCACCCCCGAGGACCAGCGGTACTTCGTCACCGTGGCCGACGAGCGGACCATCCTGCACTACGGCTCGTCGTACGGCGGCAACGCGCTGCTCGGCAAGATCGCGCACGGCCTGCGCCAGTCCGCCTACGACGGCTGGGCGTCCCGCAAGTTCCTCGCCGAGCAGTTCATGCTGCTCGGCATCACCGACAAGGTGACCGGCAAGAAGTGGCACATCGCCGGCGGCTTCCCTTCCGCCTCCGGTAAGACGAACCTCGCGATGACACTGTCCCCGGACGCCCTCGGCGACCGCTACTACGTCGAGTTCTACGGCGACGACATCACCTGGATGTGGGTCGGCGAGGACGGACGGCTGTACGGCATGAACCCCGAGTTCGGCGTGTTCGGCGTGGCCAAGGACACCAACGAGAGCACCAACCCGACCGCGATCGACTCGATCGCGCCGGGCACCAGGGCGATCTTCACCAACGTCGCCTACAACGAGAAGACGCACGAGGTCTGGTGGGAGGGCCGCACCGCCAACCCGCCGGAGGACCTCGACGGGTGGCTGGACTGGAAGGGCAACCCGATCGCGGGCCGCTCCGACGCCGAGAAAAACGACCCCTGGGCGCACCCGAACTCCCGGTTTACCACCACGCTCGCCAACGTGCCGAACGTCGCGTCGGACTACGCCGAGCCGCAGGGCGTGCCGATCGACGGCATCATCTTCGGCGGCCGGACCCGGGACCGCGAGCCGCTGATCCGCGCGATCCGCGACGTCGCCGAAGGCGTGTACGACGGCCTGACGCTCGGCGCCGAGGCGACCTTCGCCGCCGACGGGCTCGACGGGCAACTCCGCTACGACCCGATGTCCATGCGCCCGTTCATGTCCTACCCGGAGGGACCGTACGCCGCCCACTGGCTCAAGATCATCGGGGAGTGCACCGACAAGCCGATCTTCGCCCACGTCAACTGGTTCCAGCGGGACGCCGAAGACGGCCACTTCCTCTGGCCCGGCTACCGTGACAACCTGCGCGCGCTGCTGTGGCTGATGCAGCTGCGCGATGGCGAGGTGTCAGGCGTGGAGTCGCCGGTCGGCATCCTCCCGACCAAGGACGAGCTCAACACCGACGGCCTGGAGATCGACCCGGCCGACCTCGACAAGCTGCTCACCATCGACGTCGAGCGGTGGAAGCAGGAGATCGGCTTCCGGCAGGCGTACCTGGAGCAGTTCGATAACCTCCCCGAAGCGATCTGGGCGGCTCACCGGCACGTCGCCGAGGCCCTCGGCGGCTGACCGGCCACGGCGGTCAGCCGGCTACCGCAGTTAACCGGCATCAGCAGAGCAGTTGCGCGGGCTGGTACGAGCGAGTCTGGAGGGGCGAGGTAACCAGCGGGACTCCAGCGGCCGCGGTGTCTGGTGCGAATAGAGTGGTTATGGTTACTGACGGGGCGGGGCGACCGACTCGCGGGGCACGAGGGTCGGGGTGAGGACGCGGCGGTCGCCTAGCCGGTGACCGCTGCTGATCTGGGCGAGCAGCAGGTCAATGCTGGCGGCGGCGACCGCGTCGAAGTCCGGCCGGATCGTGGTGAGCGGCGGTATGTAGTAGGCGGCCTCCGGTACGTCGTCGAAGCCGACCACGCTGACGTCCTCCGGTACCCGGCGGCCCCGCTCGTGCAGGGCGCGCAAGATGCCGAGGGCTAGGTGGTCGTTGGCGGCGAAGACCGCCGTGACGTCGCTCATCCGGGCGATGATCTGCCCGTTCCTGTACCCGGAGGCGGCCAGCCAGTCCGCCGACATGAGCGGGGGGATCTCCGCGCCCGCCTCGGTCAGGGCCCGGCGCCAGCCGGCGATGCGGCCGCGGGCGTCAAACCAGTCGTCGGGACCCGAGACGTGCCAGACGGTGGAGTGCCCGGCGTCAAGCAGGTGCCGCGTCGCCGTGTAGGCGCCGGCCTTCTGGTCCACGGTCACCAGCTCGGTCGGCCGCTCCGGGTCGCCGTCGATCGTGACGAGCGGGATGTCCTCGGGCAGGTCGTCGAGGGCGTCGTTGGCCGACTCCACCGGGGCGATGATCACCAGGCCCGCAACCCGCTGGTCCAGGTGACGGCCGATGGCGTCGGCGATCGGCCGCCGGTCCAGCGTCCGGACGCTCTCGACGTTGACAGTGAAGCCGCGGCGGACAGCCTCCTCCGCGAGCGAGCTCAACGTGGCGGCCGGGCCGAACAGCGTCGACGACCGCGACACCACGCCGATGACCTGCGACGTGCCAGTTACCAGGAGGCGAGCCGCCTTGTTCGGCCGGTAGCCGAGCTCGTTGATGGCCGCCTGCACCCGGATCCGGGTCTGCTCGCGCACGTTCGGGTGGTCGTTCAGCACCCGGGAGACGGTTTGATGAGAAACGCCGGCCAATTTGGCGACGTCGGTCATCGCCGGCTCGCGGGCGGGTCTGACCACGAAGTTCCCCACTTGATTGTCGCGTTGGTACATCTCGCTGCATCCACACTCTACCGTTGCGGAGGGTGGCGCTCAGGCGTCAACCTGCGGTTTCCCGCCGTGTCGCGGCCGGTGCCTGCGGGTGTCCCACCCAGGGCCGCGGGCTGCCTGGCCCGCCAGGAATCCTCGCGCGGGAACGCGGCCTTACCGCCTTGCCGCTTGCGTGCGCCTGCTCCGGCTCGCCACCGCCGGGCTTCTCCGCGAGGAGATTAGGCATCACGAGTGAACGTGTCAAGTAGCACCACGATTCTTGTTCTATGCTCGCCGGGCTCATGCCGGGATCCCGCGACCGCCGCCGCGCAGGCCGGACGCATTGATTGTGAGCGCTAACAGATTCACCTGTCAACGCATCAACTGCTCCATCGCGCCACTTTCTTGCATCTACACAGCCCAACATGGTTCGGCGGCTGCTCGTCAGGCGGCAGCCTGCGCCGACACCGCGGATAACGAGATGACATCGAGGTATTGACACCCCAGATTGAGCACGTTAACAATCTGAGCCATCGGCGTTAGATACGTCACGGCCGGGTAGCCGGGTTCCAGCCGTACAACGGCGGCAGCGCGAGCCGCCATAGCCCCGTCAAGGGAGACGAGACGTGACAGCGGATACCGCACCCGACCAGGCCCTGGTAATCGGCGTAGACTTCGGCACGCTCTCCGCGCGCGCCGTGGTGGTCCGGGCGAGCGACGGCGCCGAGCTCGGCAGCGGGCTCGGCGAGTACGCGCACGGGTCGATCGAGCGGACGCTGCCCTCGTCTGGAAAGCAACTGCCGCCGGACTGGGCGCTCCAGGACCCGGCGGACTGGCGCGACGCACTCGGCACGGCGGTCCGCGAGGCGCTGCGCGACGCCGGGGCGGACCCGGCCGCGGTGGCGGGCATCGGCACCGACTTCACGGCCTGCACCGTGCTGCCGGTGCTACGGGACGGCACTCCGCTCTGCGAGCTTCCCGACCTGCGGACGAGACCGCACGCCTGGCCAAAGCTATGGAAGCATCACGCGGCGCAGCCGCAGGCCGACCGGATCACCGACCTCGCGCACGAGCGCGGCGAGCCCTGGATCGGGCGGTACGGCGGGCGGATCTCCTCGGAGTGGGAGTTCGCCAAGGGGCTGCAGCTGCTCGAAGAGGACCCGGACACCTACCGGCGGACCGAGCGGTGGATTGAGGCGGCCGACTGGATCATCTGGCAGTTGTGCGGCCGCGAGACCCGCAACGCCTGCACCGCGGGGTACAAGGGGATCTTCCAGGACGGCGGCTATCCCTCGGAGAGCTACCTCGCGGCGCTCAACCCCGGCTTCGCCGACTTCGCGCAGACGCGGCTGGCCGGCCTGCCGCTGTCCGCGCTCGGCAGCCTGGCCGGCACCATGACCGCTGAGGGCGCGAAGCTCACCGGGCTGCCAGAAGGCATCGCGGTCGCTGCCGGCAATGTCGACGCCCACGTCACCGCCCCGGCGGCCCAGGCCATCAGCCCCGGGCAGATGCTCGCGATCATGGGCACCTCGACCTGCCACGTGATGAACGGCGACGGTCTCGCGGACGTGCCTGGCATCTGCGGCGTGGTCGACGGCGGGATCATCGCGGGAAAGTTCGGCTACGAGGCCGGCCAGAGCGCGGTCGGCGACATCTTCGCCTGGTGGACCGGCCTCGGCGTCCCCGCGGGCTACCTCAAGGAGGCCGCGGAGCGCGGCCAGAACCTGCACGAGTACCTGTCGAGCAGGTCCGAGGGGCAGCCGGTCGGCGCGCACGGTCTCATCGCACTCGACTGGATGGGCGGCAACCGCTCGGTTCTCGTCGATCACCACCTGTCCGGGGTGATCGCGGGGCTGACGCTCGCGAGCACGCCGGAAGACGTCTACCTGGCCCTGCTTGAGGCCACCGCGTTCGGCACCCGGGTGATCATCGAGTCGTTCGATGCGGCCGGGGTCCCGGTCACCGAGTTCGTGGTCGCCGGCGGGCTCAAGCGCAACCGGCTGCTGATGCAGATCTACGCCGACGTGCTGCGACGGCCGGTGTCCGTCGCCAGCTCGGATCAGGCCCCCGCGGTCGGGTCGGCGATCCACGCCGCCGTCGCCGCGGGCCTGCACGCCGACGTGGCCAGCGCCGCGGCCGTCATGGGCAGGTGCGAGCAGGCGGCCTACCTGCCCGACCCGGCCCGGGCCGATGCCTACGACGAGCTGTTCGCCGAATACCGCACCCTGCACGACTACTTCTCCGGCCGGCCGGAACGGGGCGGCAACGACGTGCTGCACCGCCTCCGCGACCGCAGGAACGAGGTGACCGGAGCATGAGGCCGCTCACCACGGAGATCAAGGCCGTCCGCGAGGAGGTCAGCGCGCTGCACGCGGAGCTCGTCCGGTACGGGCTCGTCGTGTGGACGGCGGGCAACGTCTCCGGCCGTATCCCCGGCCATGACCTGATGGTGATCAAGCCGAGCGGGGTCTCCTACGACGAGCTGAGCCCCGATTCGATGATCGTCTGCGACCTGGACGGGAATGTGGTTGACGGGGACTTCGCCCCGTCAAGCGACACCGCCGCGCACGCCTACGTCTACCGGCACATGCCGGAGGTCGGCGGGGTCGTGCACACGCACTCCACCTACGCCTGCGCGTGGGCGGCGCGCGGCGAGCCCGTCCCCTGCGTGCTTACCGCGATGGCGGACGAGTTCGGCGGGGAGATACCCGTCGGCCCGTTCGCGCTGATCGGCGATGACTCCATCGGGCGCGGGATCGTCGAGACGCTCTCCGGCCACCGCTCCCCCGCCGTGCTGATGCGCAGCCACGGGGTGTTCACCATCGGCAAGGACGCCCGCGCCGCGGTCAAGGCGGCCGTGATGTGCGAGGACGTCGCCCGCAGCGTGCACATCGCCCGCCAGCTCGGCGATCCGCTGCCCATACCGAAGTCCGACATCGATCACCTCTACGACCGGTACCAGAACGTCTACGGCCAGCCAGGCAAGCCCTGAGCACTGGCACCCGCCCGCCGGAACCACGCACTGACCCCGAACGGAGCCGCCGCGATATGAGCAAGCCCACCGCCCGCGAGATCTGGTTTGTCACCGGCAGCCAGGGTCTTTACGGCGAGGAGACGCTGCGCCAGGTGGCCAGCCAGTCCCGGCTGATCGCGGAAGCGCTCGACGCGGCGCCAGAGATCCCGGTCCGGGTCGTCTGGCAGCCGGTGCTGACCGGGGCGGAGGCCATCAGGCGGCTGTTCCTCGCGGCGTCGGCGGATGACGCGTGCACCGGGGTGGTGGCGTGGATGCACACCTTCAGCCCGGCGAAGATGTGGATCGGCGGCCTCGAGGCCCTCGGCAAGCCGCTGCTTCACCTGCACACGCAGGCCAACGTCGAGCTGCCCTGGGCGGACATCGACATGGACTTCATGAACCTGAACCAGGCGGCGCACGGGGACCGGGAGTTCGGCTACATCCAGACCAGGCTCGGGACGCGGCGCAAGACAGTCGCCGGGCACGTGTCGGACCCGCGGGTAACCGCGGCGGTGGGCACCTGGGCGCGGGCCGCGGCCGGGTGGGCGGCGACCCGGTCGCTGAAGCTGGCCCGGTTCGGCGACAACATGCGCTACGTCGCGGTGACCGAGGGGGACAAGACCGAGGCGGAGGCGGTGTTCGGCGTCCAGGTCAACACCTGGGGCGTCAACGACCTGGTCGCCGCGGTCGACGCCGTGTCCGACGCCGACATCGACGCGCTCGTCGCCGAGTACGAGGACCGCTACGATGTCGTACCCGACCTCCGCAAAGGCGGGGAGCGGCACAAGTCGCTGCGCTACGGTGCGTCGATCGAGCTCGGGCTGCGGTCGTTCCTCGAGGACGGCGGGTTCGGCGCGTTCACCACGAACTTCGAGGACCTGGGCGGGCTGCGGCAGCTGCCCGGCCTGGCCGTGCAGCGGCTGATGGCCGACGGGTACGGCTTCGGCGCCGAGGGCGACTGGAAGACCGCGGTCCTGGTCCGCGCCGCCAAGGTCATGGGAGAGGGCCTGCCCGGCGGCGCCTCCCTGATGGAGGACTACACCTACGACCTCACCCCGGGCGACGAGAAGATCCTCGGCGCCCACATGCTCGAGGTCTGCCCCACCCTCACCACGACCCGCCCCCGCCTGGAGATACACCCGCTGTCCATCGGCGGGCGGGACGATCCCGTCCGGCTCGTCTTCACCGCCGACCCCGGACCCGGCGTCGTCGCCGCCCTCTCCGACATGCGCGACCGGTTCCGCCTGGTCGCCAACGTGGTCGAGGTCGTCGCGCCGTCCGCGCCCCTGCCCCGCCTTCCCGTCGGCCGTGCCGTCTGGAAGCCGGAACCTGATTTCACCACCTCCGCCACCGCCTGGCTCACCGCCGGGGCGGCGCACCACACCGTGATGTCCACCGCCGTCGGCCTCGAGGCGTTCGAGGACTTCGCCCGTATGGCCGGCACCGAGCTCCTGGTCATTGACGCGGCCACCACGGTCCGCGCATTCGAAGCTGAGATTCGCGCCAACGCCGCCTACTACCGGCTCGCCCGCGGCATCTAAGCGGCACGGGAGGCCATATCCGACCATGATCAAATAGCAGATAGCACACGAATTCACCGTACCCAAGCTACTGGGTTAATCCGCCTTGCGGCAATGGCATTCTTATGCCTTAACAGTGCTTCAGCCTGTGCCGCTTTGATCGCGCTGACACCATTCACCGTGGCCTTCGAGCCTTCTTTCATGGTCGCGTCGGCATTCCGCAAGCACACTGCAAGACTCGCTCAATAGTAGAGTTTTCCCTGCTCAAACGGCTGATAGAAGGCTTATCGAGCAGCTATGAACCTCAATTACAACGCCGCGAAAATAGGGCCTTGACACGACCCGTAAAACCGACATACGTTTCGCGACAACGGAAGACAAAGTAAATTACCGCTCAGCACAGAGGCCGTAGCCCTCAATAACCGCGACCCCCATGCCAGGCACTTAAGTAACCTCCCCCGGCAGAGTCTCATAACGGTTTTATAGCTTCTCGGACACCGGCGGCTCGGGCCCTGTCGGCGGTCCGTCCGGGAGGACAGCAGCGACCAACGAAGATCCCCCTCCCGAAACCAGCCAAGAAGGGCACATCGCAATGAGGATCAATCGCAGAGCGCTCGCCGCCATCCCCGCGGTCGCGGCGCTGTCTCTCGCCGCCGCCTGTTCAAGCTCCACCTCGTCGTCCACGTCGACCGCCCCCGCGAGCAGCGCGCCCGCGGCGACAAGCGCGGCCGCGAGCAGCGCGCCGGCGAGCAGCGCGCCCGCGCTGAGCGGCTCGCTCGGGTTCAACCAGGGCAACCTCGCCAAGCTTGACGCCGCGCTCGCCGCCGCGCTCAAGGGCAAGCCCCTGTCAGCGGTCAACATCGCGATGGTCGTGAACGTCGCCGCTGACTACTGGAAGGCCGGCCAGGTCGGCTTCCTGGCCGGCTGCAAGGCCCTGGGACTGCCGTCCAACAAGTGCACCTACTTCGCGCCGCCGAACGGCAAGCTGACCGAGCAGGCCTCCGAGCTCGAGACGCTGCGGTCGCAGGGCATCACCGGCTACTCGATCTCCGCGATCGACCCGGCGTCCGCGAAGGGCACCATCGCCACCGACATGGGCAAGGGCGTCTTCGTGCTGCCCATTGACTCGCCGCTGCCCGGCACGGCCGCGGCCGGGTTGTACCTGGGCACGCCGAACACCGAGGCGGGTTACCAGGCCGGCCTGGCGATGAAGCAGCTGCTGAACGGCACGGGCAAGGTAGCGATCCTCGTCGGCTCGCTGAGCGCCGCCAACGCCACGCAGCGGATCGCCGGCTTCGAGCAGGCGATCGCGGGCACTAACATCACCGTCGTCCAGAAGGTCAACGACAACCTGTCCCCGGCCACCGCGCAGTCGGACGCGGAGACCATCCTCGCCAACAACCCGGACGTCAACGGCCTGTACGGCGTCTACTCCTACGACGGCCCGGCACTCGCCCAGGCCGTCCAGTCGGCGCACAAGGTCGGCTCGGTCTCCATCGTGTCCGACGACTCGGACGCGCAGACCCTCTCCTTCATCAACTCCGGCGTGATCGGCGGCACCGTGGTCCAGATGCCCTACCAGCAGGGCTTCACCGGCGCCTACATCCTGGCGGCGGAGAAGGTGCTCGGCAGCGCGGCCACGATGGCGATCATCAAGCCGTACCTGTCCTCGGACGGCTACACCCTGTCCTCCGGGGTCGGCCTCGTTACCAAGTCGGACATGTCCTCCTACACTTCGCTCATGTCGTCCCTTGGTATCAGCGGCTGACCGTGACGCAGGAAACCGAAGCCCCCAGCCGCGCGGTCACCGCGCGGCTGCGGGGCGTCCACAAGTCTTACGGGCCGGTCCGCGTACTCGACCTCCCCGAGCTCGACCTTTACGCCGGCGAGGTCGTCGGCGTCGTCGGGGAGAACGGGGCCGGCAAGTCCACACTGATGGGAATGCTGGCGGGCTCGGTGCACCGCGACGGCGGTGACATCGAAATCGACGGCGTCCATCTGCCACCGGGCTCCACCGAAGCCGCTGGCCGGCTCGGGATAGCGATGGTTTCCCAGGAATTCCCTCTGGTCGGGCAGCTCTCGGTCGCCGAGAACCTGCTGCTGGGCCGCCGCCCCAGGCAGGCCCGGGCAGGCGCGCTGATCGACCGGGCGGCGACGCGCGCGGAAGCCGAGGAGATGCTCCACGACATCGGCCTCGACCCGCGCTCGATCGGCGGGGTCAACCGCGAGGTGCGCACGCTCGCGGTGCCGACCAGGCAGCTGATCGAGATCGCCAAGGCCTGGGGAAGAGCCCCGAAGCTGCTGATCCTGGACGAGCCGACCTCCGCGCTCGGGCCCGTCGAGGCGGAAATGGTCCTCGGCCTCGCCCGGCAGGTGGCCAGGAGGAACGGCACGGTGATGTTCATCGGCCACCGGCTCGACGAGGTGCGATCGGTCAGCGACCGGATCATCGTCCTGCGCAACGGCAAGCTAGTCGCCGACCTGACCCCGCAGGAGGCGACAGAGGAACGTCTCATCAGGGAGATGGTGGGCGGTGAGATCGGCCGGTCGCAGCCGGCTCCGGCTCCGGAGGACGCACCAGTCCGGCTGGAAGTGCGCGGCCTGACCGCTGACGGCCTCGGTCCGGTGGACCTGGAGGTACGAGCCGGCGAGATCGTCGGCGTCGCAGGGCTCATGGGCTCCGGCCGGAGCAGGCTCATTCACACGGTGGCC
Source organism: Trebonia sp. (assembly GCA_036391275.1). Lineage (GTDB taxonomy): Bacteria > Actinomycetota > Actinomycetes > Streptosporangiales > Streptosporangiaceae > Trebonia. The sequence continues at coordinate 3,703 of DASWAE010000034.1, read as the reverse complement.
GGCGCGCAGCCCGCCACCGGCGGCGAGATGAGCGTCAACGGCAAGCCGTACTCCCCGCGTGACCCCGGAGACGGCACCGCGGCCGGCCTCGTGATGATCCCGGAAGACCGCAAGGAGCAGGCGCTCGTCCTGTTCGCCCCGATCAGGGACAACATCACCGTCTCCATCCTCCGCGAGCTGGCCAGCCGGGCCGGCCTGCTCACGCCAAGGCGGCAGCGGGCGGCGGCCCAGGACGCGGCCGCCAACGTGCACGTCCGCATGCAGTCCGTGGACCAGCCCGTCGGCTCGCTGTCCGGCGGCAACCAGCAGCGGTCAATCTTCGGCCGCGCCTTCGCGACCAAGCCGCGGCTGCTGCTGCTCGACGAGCCCACCCGGGGCGTTGACGTCGGCGCGAAGGCCGAGATCTACGGGCTGATCGAGCGAGCCGCGGCGAACGGCATGGCGGTGCTCGTCGCCTCGTCAGAGCTAGAGGAGCTGCAGCTCATCTGTCACCGGATCGTGGTCATGAACCACGGCAGGGTCGCCGCGGAACTGCCGCACCAGGACGCCACCAAGGAACGCATCATGTCCGCCGCGGCCGGAGCGGCGCAGGTCAGCGCCGCCGCCGCGGCCGCCGTGCCGACCCCGGCCCCCAGAAACGGAGCTTGAGAATGAGCGCCCCGAGCATCGCACCGCAAACCGAGCCGCCCGCCCTCAGGGAATCCGCCTCCGGCGTGGCTGGCCGGCTGCTGCGGCGGCTCGCAGAATCACCCGAGGCGGGCGTCGTCATCGCCTGCATCGCCGTGTTCATCGCCATTGCGCTGAACGCCGCTACCTACGCCAGCGTCGGCAACCTCCAGGTGATGGGCCGGGACTTGTCGCAGACCGGCATCCTGGCCATCGGCGAGTCGCTGGTCATCTTGACCGGCGGCATCGACCTGTCGGTCGGCGCGCTGGCCGGCCTGGCCGGGATCCTCGCCGCCTGGTTCAACGTCAACCAGGGCCTGCCCCCGGTCGTGGCGTTGCTGATCACGCTGGCCATCTGCGGCGTCGTCGGCTTCTGGCACGGCTCGATGGTCACCCGGCTCAACGTGCCGCCGTTCGTGATCACGCTGGTGACCTTCACCACCGCGCAGGGCCTGTCGCTCGCGATTACCAGCGGCACGCCCATCAACGGCATCTCTTCCATGTTCGCCAACGTGTCCTCCGGCTACCTGTTCCAGATCCCCGTGCCCGCGCTGTTCTTCTTCGGCGCCGCGCTGATCGCCTGGTTCGTCCTCGAGCGCACCTACGTCGGCCGGCAGGTCTACGCGGTCGGCGGTAACAAGGAAGCTGCCCGGCTGGCCGGCATCCCGGTACGCCGCAGGATCGTGGGCACCTACGTCGCCAGCGCGCTGCTCGCGGGCCTGGTGGGCATGGTGACGATCGGCCGGATGAACGTCGCCGACCCGTCGGTCGGCCCGGGCTGGGAGCTGGTCGCGATCGCGGCCGCGGTCGTCGGCGGCGTCTCCCTCTTCGGCGGCGAAGGCCGCATCCTGGGCGTCGCGGCCGGCGCGATCCTGCTTGAGTTCATCGCCAACGGCCTGCTCGCGCTGCACGTCTCGCCGTACTACCAGCAGGTCGTCCAGGGCATCGTGCTCGGCATCGCGATCCTCCTCGACCGGGTGAGGGCAAGCTACTTCGGCCGGGGCCGGCGCTAGCGCAGCCCGGGTCGCCGCGACGGTGACGGCACCCCGGTCGCCCCGCGCACCTTGCCTCCGGCCATGGGAACCGGGCCTGGTAACGGGATGGCCTTAAGGACTGCCCAGACCTTTTTGCCTGGCCACCCGGGGACGGTTTCCCATCCCCAGTCCTCCGCCAGCATCTCGATGATCTCCAGGCCGCGGCCCGACTCCTCATCTGGTTCCGGGTGGCGGGCTATCGGAGCGCCGAGCGCGGCGGGCACCGTGTCCCAGACTTCGATCATCAAGCGCGAGCCGTCGGACAGCACGCGGATCCACAGCAGCGGGAGGTGGCCGTCCGCGTCGTACCTCAGGGCGCCGTCCGGACCAGTGGCGGCGCGTACCACGTTGGTGCTCAGCTCGCTGACAAGCAGCTCGGTGACGTCTGTCAGCGCGTCGAGTCCCCAGTCACGCAGCGTGACGCCGACGAAGCCGCGGGCCAGGCTCGGGGCCGTCGGCAGGGCTCCGAGCGGACCGAGATCAGAACTTAGCAGCCAGTCAGCCAAGGGAAACTCGTCGCTTTGATTCTGGGCGCGGCGGTCCCGGTTGCGGCACCGGACCGAGCGGACGATTAACCGCTCGGCACGTTACAGTACCCGTTCCGCCGCCGGGCGTACCGCCGTTAGCGTGCGATCGCGGCAATTCGCCGCCTTGCCGGGCAATGGGCGCGGAATGGCCCGGCCACCGGGCGCAGTACCCCATAACAGGGGGAACGCCGGGATGCCGCCTGATGTTACGCACCTGTGCCAATACCAAAGGACGCGCCGTGGCCTGGAATTATCACCGTGGCGAGGTGGCGCAGCAGCCTCCTGCTGGCCTTGAGCGCGGCCGCGTCGGTGCCGAGCGGGTCCTCCTCCGGGCCCTCGGCCGACCACCAGGCATGAGTGCACGCGTACACGCCGTCCGGCGTCGACGCGAGCGTGGAGATGTCCTCCCCGGTATGCCCGGGGGTGCGCAGCAGCCGCACCGACGGGGCGAGCTGTGCACCGTGGGCGTCCCTGCTCATCCACCGGTCGCCGTGGTAGACAGCCCAGTGATCGTGGATCCGCGCGTTCGGGAACAGGGCGGCGTTGACGGTGTGGTCCGGGTGATGGTGGCTGAAGACCACGTCCGTGACGTCCGCTGGCCCCGGGCCGTGCCCGGCCAGGGTGGCGAGCAGGGCGCTGCGGTCGGCGACCATCCCCGGATCGACGATGATCACCGCGTCGCCGTCGGTGATCAGCGTCACGGTCCCGCTCACGCGCTCGTCGTCACCGTCAAGCCCGACGTAGCCCTCGTGGAGCACGTGCACCCGGGCGGTGCCGGCCGCCGGGATATCGAGTTCGGTCACGGGACAGACCATACCCAGTGGCGATAGGTGGTAAATGTCCGTCCTGTGAAGTCTGGGGATGACGTGGACAGACGGGTCAGGGTAGCTCGATCGGCAGCTTGATGCCGTCAAGCGCGTGCGCGCACAGGTCGTCCTCGCGTTCGGCGGGGAGCGCCGCGACGATGTCCGCCACCAGCCCGCGGAGCCGCCCCACGTTCTTTCCGAATACCTCGAAAACCTCGGCCTGGGTGACTCCGTCGCCCTCGTCCACGCCCGCGTCGGTGTCGGTGACCAGGGCCAGCGCCGTGTAGCAGAGGGCGAGCTCGCGGGCGAGCACCGCCTCGGGGTGCCCGGTCATCCCGATCAGCGTCCAGCCCTGCGCCGCGTACCACTGCGACTCCGCGCGGGTGGAGAAGCGCGGGCCGTCGATGACCACGAGCGTTCCCGACCCGGCCGGGATCCAGCCCGCCGTCCGCGCGGCCTCGATCGCGTGCGTCCGGACCGAGGGGCAGTAGGGGTCGGCGAACGGAACGTGCACCGCGTAGGAGTCGTAGAAGCTCTGGCCGCGTCCCGTAGTCCTGTCCACCAACTGGTCGGGGACGACCAGCGTGCCCGGCCCGTAGGACGGGGTGAGCGAGCCCACCGCGGTCGGCGCCAGGATCCGCCGTACGCCGAGCGCGCGCAGCGCCCACAG
>DASWAE010000033.1:0-76981 GCA_036391275.1 Trebonia sp. | reverse complement strand
GTCCGTTCGGGATCCCGAACGGACGCGGCCTCGGCGTGATCGCGGTCGCCGGCCGCGGTTACCGCAGCGCGGGACCGTCGGCGGGGGTGACGTCGCGGACGGCGGCCGGCACCGGCGCGGCCTCCGGCACCGCGCCGGCCTCCGCCATGCCGAGCGCGGCCGACGCACTGGCCAGCGCGGCATCAGCCGGTTCCGGCCGGTGCCGCAGGGTCAGGTAGCTGAGCACTACCCCGGCCGCGAGCAGGCCGATGGTCAGCCAAAGGCCGGAGTGATAGCCGTCGATGAACGCCTGCGCCTGGGTCGCGCCCGAGCGCAGCGCGCTCCCCTGGCTTGACCGGAGCACCGCGCCGACCACCGTGACGCCGAGCAGGCCGGCGACCTCGCGGGACGCGTTGAGCATCGCGGACGCGACGCCCGCCTGCGCCGCGGGCGCGCCGTCGATCACCGCGTTGGTCAGCGGGACGTTCATCAGGCCGGCCCCGAGGCCGAACAGCACGAACCCGGGCAGCAGCGAGGTGAACGTCGCGCCCGCGCCGAGCCTGGCGAACAGCACCAGTCCCGCGGTCATGACCGCCATGCCGAGCGCCACCGTGCGGTGCTGGCCGATCAGCGTCACCACCCGGGGCGACTGCGTGGCGGCGAACGCCAGGCACAGCGCCATCGGGACGAACGCGAGGCCCGCCCTCGAGGGCGAGAACGCGAGGTTGTTCTGCAGGTAAAGCGAGGTGAAGAAGTAGATGCCGAGCACGCCGAATCCCCAGATCATCATCGTCGCGAGGCCGCCGCTGAACGCGCCGGAGCGGAAGATCGGCAGCGGCAGCATGGGGCGCGCGCTGCGCGCCTCGATCGCGAGGAAGACCGCGGCCGCCGCGGCGGCCACCGCGAACGCGGCGAGGATCAGCCCGGAGGTCCAGCCCTTGTCGTGCCCCTCGATCAGGGCGTAGGTCAGCGCGAACAGGGCCATCGCGGAGGTGACGAGGCCGGGGATGTCGAGCAGGGCGGCGGTGGGCCGCCGGGCGCCCGGCACTGCCGAAAGCTCCGTCCGCCCGTGCGACTCGGTGGTGAACGGGATCGCGATCGCGGCGGTGATCACCCCGATCGGCACGTTGATGAGGAAGATCCAGCCCCAGTGGAAGTGCTGGCTGACCACCCCGCCGATCGCCGGGCCCAGCGCGAGGCCGAGCGCGCCGATGGCCCCGGAGATGCCGATCGCCATGGTCCGCTCCCTGGCGTCGGTGAACGTCGCCACGACGATCGCCAGCGACGCCGGCAGCACGAGCGCCGCGCCGAGTCCCTGCACCGCCCGGGCGGCGATCAGCTCGCCGCCGTTGCCCGCGAGGCCCGCCGCGAGCGAGGACAGGGTGAAGACGGCCAGCCCGGCCAGGAACATGCGACGCCTGCCGTAGATGTCGGCCACCCGGCCGCCGACGAGCAGCAGGCCGCCGAGCACGAGCAGGTAGCTGCTCACGATCCACTCCAGGCCGCTGACCGACAGGTGCAGGCTGCGCTGGATGGTCGGGAGAGCGACATTAACGACGTTGTTGTCGAGATAGACCATAACCGTGGCGAGGCTGACCGCCGTCAGCGCCCACCACCGCGCCCGATCCCTCATGGCTTTCGTCCTTCCCTGAAGGGTCATATACGACGTACCTGTAAGCCGTACCTGTATGCTGTTCCTATACGTCGTACAAGTTATCGTTGCCCATCGTGCCTTGTACGCCGTATAGTTGTCAAGTGACTTCTTCGCGGCAGGCCGGCGGCGACAGCGCCGGCGTTCTTGACGAGGGCGAGCGCACCCGCCTGACCAGGGCCGCGGTCGTGGACCGGGCGCTGGCGCTGGCCGACGCGTCCGGTCTCGAGGCACTGACCATCCGCAAGCTCGCCACCGAGCTCGGCGTCACCCCGATGGCCCTCTACTGGCACTTCCGCGGCAAGGACGAGCTGCTCGAAGGGCTCGCCGAGCGGGTCTGGAGCGAGATCGACACGTCCCTCGACGCCGCGCTCCCCTGGCAAGATCAGCTCCGCGCGCTGCTCACCTCGCTGATCGGCGTGCTGCGCGCGCACCCGGCGGCGGCCCAGCTGCTTGCGCAGTCGGAGAAGAACAACGAGGCCGCGTTCACCGCCACCGAGGTCGCGCTCGAGCTGCTGCGCACGGCCGGGTTCAGCCCGCGAGACGCGAGCGCGCTCGCCCGTGCCGCCCTGTGGACCGGCATCATGCTGGTGATGAGCGAGCCGGGTATCGAGCTGATCGACGACGCGGAGCGCGCGGAACTGCAGCGCAAGAAGCAGGTCGTGCTCGCGACCCTGCCGCCGTCCAGGTACCCCCGGCTGGTGGAGTGCGCCGTCCCGATGACCGCGTGCGACGACCCGGAAGCGCACTACCAGTTCGGCGTGGACATGTTCATGGCGGGCGTGACCGCGATGGCGGCAAACCGGGCGGCCGGCTAAGCCCGGTCGGCTAAGCGGAAGCCGCCGGCTCAGCGGCCAGGCTCAGCCGGGGGCGGCAGGTGGGCGAGCACGGCGGTTAGCTGGTCGCCGAGCGGCGCGGCGGCGAGCCGGTTGTCGATGACCGCGTGCGGGACGGCCGGGCTGTCGTCAAGCCGCATCCGGGCCGTGAAGGCAGCGAAGTCCGCGAGCTTGCCCGCGTCCCTGGCTGATCCCCTGGCGGCGAGCCGCTGCCGCAGGGTGGCCACGTCTGACCGCACCCAGACGAGCCTTACGTCACCGCCGCCGAGCTCGGCGGCCCAGGCCCGCCAGCGCCCCCCGTCGTGGATCTGCTGAGTGAACGGCCCGGACAGCAGGACCGGGCAGCCGTGAGAACGTATCTCGCGGGCGGTCGCCGTCATCCCAGCGTACTCGTGCGCCTTGACGTGCTCGTCGTACCAGGGGCCCTCGCGCTCCCCGGGCGGGCGGCCGGCCGCGCGGAGGACCGCCGCGACGAACGGCCCGTACATCGTGTCCTTGTCGAGCAGGGCAGGGACCGGGTCAAGGCGGGCGAGCAGCAGCTGGGCGACCGTGCTCTTGCCCGCTCCCGGTGGCCCCGCCACTACCCACGCGGGCGCGTGCGCGCTCATGCGCAGCAGCATAAGGCCGCGCCGTGAGCCGCTAAGATCCTGCCGGGCAGCCGCCAGCGGGTTGACCGGAGCCTGCGACTAGGGTTGGCGTGCGGCATCGGTGCAGCTAGGAGAGCGATGAAGTACGGCACTGCGCGGGGGGCACTCGAGCTCGGCGCGCTTGGAGTGGTCTTCGGTGACCTCGGGACCAGTCCGCTGTACACCGTGCAGACGGTTTTCAGCCCGTCCGACCCGCACCGGGTCCAGGTGTCGACGCAGAACGTCTACGGCGTCGTCTCGCTGATCTTCTGGGCGATCATGATCGTCGTCATGATCACCTACGTGATCCTGGTGATGCACGCCGACAACGACGGCGAGGGCGGCATCATGGCGCTGATCACCCTCATCCGCCGGCGCGGCGCGCCGAGCGGACGGCGGACGGCGGCGATCCTGGCGCTGCTCGGCCTGTTCGGCGCGTCGCTGTTCTTCGGCGACAGCATGATCACCCCGGCGATCTCGGTGCTCTCCGCGATCGAGGGCGTGCAGGTCGCGGCGCCGTCCGTGGGCAGCATCGTGCTCCCGGTCACCGGGGTGATCCTGGTCGGCCTGTTCATGATCCAGCGGTTCGGCTCACGAGCGGTCGGCCGGCTGTTCGGGCCGGTCATGCTGGCCTGGTTCGTGGTGATCGCCGCCTGGGGCATCAAGGGCGTCACCGGCAACCCGGGCATCCTGCGGGCGCTGTCCCCCACCTACGCGGTCGCGTTCCTGTTCGGGCACTTCGGCACGGCGTTCTTCTCGATGGCGGCCGTGGTGCTCGCGGTGACCGGCGCCGAGGCGCTCTACGCCGACCTGGGGCACTTCGGCCGCGGCCCGATCACCCGGGCCTGGCTGCTCGTGGTGTTCCCGGCCTGCGTGCTGAACTACATGGGCCAGGGGGCGCTCGTCCTGTCCGATCCCGGCAAGGCGATCGCCAACCCGTTCTTCCTGCTCGTGCCCGGCTGGGCGCGGATCCCGATGGTGATCCTGGCCGCCGCCGCCACGGTCATCGCCTCTCAGGCGGTCATCTCCGGCGCGTTCTCGCTGACACAGCAGGCCGCCCAGATCGGGTACCTGCCGCGGCTGCGGATCGCGCACACGTCGGAGGAACAGGTCGGCCAGATCTACGTCCCGTGGATCAACTGGGCGCTGTGCGCCGCCGTGCTCGCGCTCGTCTTCACGTTCCGCACCTCGACCGCGCTCGCCTACGCGTACGGCGTGGCGGTCACCGGCACCATCACCACCACCACGCTGCTCTACTTCTACATCGTCCGCAGCCACTGGAAGAAGCCGCTCTGGCTCGTCCTCCCGAGCGCCGCCCTGCTGCTCGCCTTCGACCTGCTGTTCTTCAGCGCCAACCTCGTCAAGCTGCCGCACGGGGCCTGGCTGCCGATCGTCATCGGCCTGCTGGTGTTCACCGTCCTGACCACCTGGCAGAAGGGCCGCCAGCTGGTCAGCAGGCAGCGCGCGCACGACGAGGGACCGCTGCGTGAGTTCATCGACCAGTTGCACGCGAAGAAGCCGCCGCTGCCCCGGGTACCGGGCACGGCGGTCTTCCTCAACCGGGGCAAGGAGACCACCCCGCTCGCCATGCGCGCCAACGTCGAGCACAACGCCGTGCTGCACGACCACGTGCTGATCCTGTCTATCGAGACGCTCCCGGTGCCGCACGTACCCGAGTCGCAGCGGCTGGAGATGGACGACCTCGGCTACAAGGACGACCAGATTTCCCACGTGACCGCCCGCTTCGGGTACATGGACCCGCCCGATGTCCCCTCGCTGCTGCCGCTCGCCCGCGCGGCCGGGGAAGAGCAGGTGCTCGACATCGACCGCATCTCCTACTTCCTGTCCACCATCGAGGTGCGCAAGGGGACCATGCCCGGGATGAGCAGGTGGCGCAAGCGCCTGTTCATCGCCACCACCCGGCTGACGGCGGACGCCGCCGAGTACTTCAACCTCCCGCGCGACCGCACCGTCATCATGGGCGCGCGCATCGAGCTCTGACCTGCCGCCGCGAATCCGGGGAGGCGCCCGGGGTCACCCGCGCTCGTTCTGCATCATCCACATGATCATCCAGAACGGGGGCGTGGGTCCTCCGAACCCTCCGCCTGGCCGCCGGCCGCGGCGTGGAACGCGTCGAACGCGTCCCTGGGGGTTTCGTAGCGCGCGTCAGCGTCCAGGGCCCTGCCGATCCCGAAGCTGTCCAGTTGCCGTTGCACCTGGGGCAGCACGGTGCTCACGGCGAACCGCACGTGCCGCTCCCTGGCGAGGTCCACCGCCCGGGCAAGGACGGTGGACGCGGTGTAGTCGATGTCCTCGACGGCCGCGCAGTCGAGGACGAACCAGCGCAGCGGCCCGCCGGACTCGACGATCGCCCGCAGGTCGGCGAGCAGCCTGGCCGCGTTGGCGTAATAGAGGCTGGTGCCGAACCGGTAGATGACGAGCCCCTCCTCCGTCCGCGCGCCGGGCGCGACCGCGACCGGTTCCCAGTAGCCGGCCGCCGACTTCACCAGGACGTGGTTGAGCGGGTTGTAGCTGTGCCGCAGGTGATCGACGACCGAGGCGACGATGGCGAGCACGATGCCGTACTCCACACCGAACGCGATCACCGCGGCCGCGGCGAGCAGCGCGACCGCGAACTCGTCCCGGCGCAGCGCGAAGATACGGCGCAGCTCCTTCAGGTTGACCAGCTCCACCGCGATCAGGAAGACGACGGCGGCCAGGGCCGCCCGCGGCAGGTACGCGAGCGGCCCGGTGAGCAGCGCCGCGGTGACCAGCACCACGGCGGCGGCGGCGAGCTGGGCGAGCTGGCTCCGCCCGCCCGCGCTGTCCACCATCTGCGCCTTGGTGGGGCTGCCGTTGACCACGAAGGTGCCGGAGAACGCGGCCGCGACGTTGGCCGCGCCGAGCGCGCTCAGGTCATCGGGGACGCTGAGCGGCTCGTCGTACTTCGCGGCGTAGGCGCGGGCGGTCGCCGTGCTCTGCGCGAGGATGACCACGAACAAGGCCACCGCGGTGCCGAGCAGCCTGGTGGCGTCCTTGGTGTCGAGCGCGGGCAGCGCGAACGACGGCAGGCCGCGCGGCACGGTCCCGACGACGGCGACGCCGTGGCTGGCCAGGCCGAACAGCCGGCTGGCGGCGATCGCGAGTACGACGGCGATCAGCGCGCCCGGGATCTGGCGGGTGAGCGCCCTGGTGCCGAGCACCAGGGCGATCACCCCGGCCGATACCGCCACGTCGGCGCCGTGGGCGGTCGCCAGCGCGCCCAGCGTGCGCACTAGCACGGGTGCCGGCTGGTTGCCGTGCACCGTGATCCCGAGCATGTCGGGGAGCTGGCCGATCGCCACCTGGACCCCGACACCCGCCAGGAACCCGACCAGCACGGTGCGAGACAGGAAGTTCGCGAGGAAGCTCAGCCGGACCAGCCGGGCGAGCAGCAGCAGCGCCGCGGTGAGCAGCGCGGCCAGCCCGGCCAGCCGCACGTAACGCGCGGAGCCGGGGACGGCCAGCCCGGCCAGGGCCGCGGCGAGAATGGCCGCGGTCGCCGAGTCGGCGGCCACCACCAGGTGCCGCGAGGAGCCGAGGACCGCGAAGACCGCCATCGGCAGCACCATCGTGTACAGGCCGGTCGCCAGCGGCATCCCGGCGATCCGCGCGTAGCCGAGCACCTCGGGAATGCCGAGCGCGGCGAGCGTGACTCCGGCCAGCACGTCCGGCCATACCCGGGCGCGCGGCAACGGCAGCAGGCCCCCGAGGACGGGCAGGCGGCGCACGGGCAGCCGCCGCGGCGAGTTCCGCGGGCCGCCCGCGGGCCGCGGCTGGCCGGCGCCGCCGGCGGGCTCAGGGCCGGAAGACAATCCGGCCTGTGGTGGAGCCGGCGTTGAGGCGGCGCAGCGCGTCCGGCACGCCGGACAGCGGCAGCCGCTCGGAGACCAGCGTGCGGATCAGGCCGGCGTCGGCCAGCCGGGTCAGCTCGGCCTGGCATGCGACGACCGCCTCCCGGTCGACCCGTGCGTAATAACCCCAGTGCAGGCCGAGGATCGAGTAGTTCTTCACCAGCGCGTGGTTCAGCGCGGCCGTCGGGACGATACCGCTGGCGAAGCCGACGATGACGATCCTGCCCTCGAAGGCGATGCACTTGGTGGACCGCGTGTACGCGTCGCCGCCGACCGGGTCGTAGACGACGTCGGCGCCGCGCCCCCCGGTGACCTCCTTGACGACCGCCACGAAGTCCTCCGCATGGCGGTCCACCACCACGTCCGCGCCGAGCTCCCTGGCCACGGCGGCCTTCTCCGGGCCGCCGACCACGCCGATCACCCGCGCGCCCGCGGCCTTGCCGAGCTGGACCGCGCCGCTGCCGACACCGCCGGCCGCCGCGTGCACGAGCAGCGTCTCGCCGGCTACCAGGTGCGCCCGCCGGTGCAGGCCGAACCACCCGGTCTGGTAGGTGACGAAGAACGGCGCCGCCTCGGCGTCGTCAAGCGCCGCGGGCGCGGCAAACGCGCCCGGTGCGTCCATCAGGGCGTACTCGGCGAACGCGCCGTATGGCAGGGCGGCGCTGCCGATCACCCGGTCACCGACGGCGAAGCCGGTAACGCCCGCGCCGGCTTCGACGACCTCGCCGCACAGCTCAGAGCCGGGGGTGAACGGGAGTGCCGGGCGGACCTGGTAGTTGCCCTGGATCATCAGCGCGTCGAAGAAGTTCGCGGCGGCCGCGAGCACCCGGACGAGGAGCTGGCCGGGGCCGGGCACCGGGCGCGGCACCTCGGTCAGCTCAAGGACCTCTTCCGGTTCGCCGAGCCGGGTTACCTGCCAGGCCTTCACTTGCTCTCCTCTGCCTTCTGCGCCTTCTCGTTCGCCTCTTCGACCCGCTGCTGCAGCCGGTTCATGCCGCGCAGCCACCGGTCGGTGTCCGTGGCGCGGCCCACGTAGTAATCGTGGACCTCCGGATGCGGCAGGACGAGGAAGTTGCCCGCGGCCAGTGCGGCCGCCAGCGCGTCGGCCACCTGCTCGGGCTCGATCGCGGCGCCCGCGAGCACCACCTCGCCGGCCTGCCCGGAGTTCGCGAGCATCTGGGTGCGGACTCCCTGCGGGCAGACGCAGTGCACGGTCAGCCCGCGGTGCTGGTAGGTCGCGGCGAGCCATTCGGCGAAGCCCACCGCCGCGTGCTTGGTCACCGAGTAGGGCGCCGAGCCGAGCATGGTCAGCAGGCCCGCCGCCGACGCGGTGACGACGAACGTGCCGGACCCGCGCGCCAGCCAGCCGGGCAGCAGCGCCCGGGCCGCGCGGACGTGCGCCATCGTGTTGACCTCCCAGACGCGCTGCCACACGTCGTCCGGGGTATCGGTCCCGGTCCCCCCGCCGGTGCCGGCGTTCGAGCAGTAGATGTCGATCTCGCCGAGGAACCCGGCGGCAGCCTGGATGAGCCCCGCCACGCCCTGCTCGGTGCCGGCGTCACCGGCGACCGCGAGGCCGCCGGTCTCCGCGGCCACCGCCTCGGCCGCCGCCGCGTCGAGGTCGTTCACCACCACCCGCGCGCCGTCGGCGGCGAGCCTGCGCGCCATTGCCCGGCCGATGCCGCCGCCACCGCCGGTGACCACGACGCCGGCCCCGTTCACGTTCGTCATGAGCGAACCATACCGATTCCGGTTCACCACGCCCATGGGCCGCCGGCCTCCAGGGCGGATGGTTGTGGCAACCAGCCGCCTATGACCGGCCCGTTGCCACAACCATCCGGGCCGCACGCCCGTGCCCGCGCCCGTTCGCGAGGAAAATGCCCCGGTTAGCTGACGCGGTCGCGGATGTGGGCGGGGAGCCGGATCTCCGCGCGCAGCCTGGGGTCGGGGACCGGCTTGCCGAAGGTGACGGAGACCGGGAGCACGCCGGCCCAGACGTCAAGGTCGTAGTCCTCCGGCTCGTCCGCCGGCAGGCCGGCGCGGATCTTGACCGAGGCCTCGGCGAGCGGGAGCGACAGCACCGCCGTGGCCGCCATCTCCTTCTTGGTGGGCTGCCGGGCGGCCGCCCAGCGGCCGGGGATGAGGTGGTCGGTGATGAGCCGCAGCGCCTGCCAGCGCTCGTCCTCGTCCTTGACGATGGACGCGGTGCCGAAGATGACGGCGCTGCGGTAGTTCACCGAGTGGCTGAACACCGAGCGGGCGGCGACGAGGCCATCGATGTGGGTGACGGTCACGCAGATGCGATGACCGTCCGCCGCCCGGAACGCCCCGTTGGCCGAGGAACCGTGCAGGTACAGCGTGTCGCCCTCGCGCCCGTACGCGGTGGGCAGCACCACCGGGTCGCCGTCGGCGACCACGCCGAAGTGGCAGATCAGGCCGGCGTCGAGTACCTCGTAGAGTGCGGTCCGGTCGGTCGCGCCGCGCTCGTGGTGCCTGCGCAGGGTGGTCCGGGGCGTGCTTGACAAAGGCGTGGTCTCAGTGCTCATGATCCCGTAGCCTAGGCGGCAAGTGGACTGGCGCAAATAGCCAATCATGGAGAACTTTCGATGACCACCTTGCCGGCTGGCCTGCCCGTCGTCGTGGACCGCGCGGGCGGCACGCCGCTCGCCGCCCAGATATCGGGCCAGCTCGAGGCGGCCGTCACCGGCGGCGTGCTGCGCGCGGGCGACCGGCTGCCGTCAAGCCGCGACCTCGCGGCCACCCTCGGCGTCAGCAGGACCGTGGTCACCAACGCCTACGCCCGGCTGTTCGCCGAGGGCTGGCTGGAGGGGCGCCACGGCTCGGGCACCTACGTGGCCGACGTCACGCCGCCTTCCGTCAGCGCACCTCCCCCGGGGCCGGGCCGGGAGCGTGGCGCCGGGTCCGCGCCGCCCGACGTCGCCGGTGATCCCGAACGTAGGCGGGTTCCACCCGGGCGACCCGCTTCCCCCGCCGGGCAGGCGGCCGCGCCCGGCGGCAGCGATAAGCCGGACTGGCACACCGCGATCCACGTCCGCCGCCCTGGCCTCATCGACCTGCAGCCGGGGATCGCGTGGGCGGACGGGATCGAGCCGGCCCTCTGGCGGCGCGCGTGGCGGCAGGCCGGAACGCGGCTCCCGTCCCGCTGGCCGGATCCGCACGGGCTCCCCGAGCTCCGCCAGGAGATCGCCGCCTACCTGCGCAGGTCCCGCGGCCTTGCCGTCACGCCGGAGCAGGTCCTGATCACCCAGGGGGTGTCGAGCGGGCTCGCGCTGCTCGCGGACGCGCTGCTCGCGCCGGGCGACAAGGCCGGCATCGAGGAACCCGGCTATCCCACCGGCCGGGAGGTGCTGCGCCGGGCAGGCGCCCAGGTCGTCCCCTGCCGGGTCGACGCGCACGGCATCGTCCCCGGGGAACTGCCGGGCGACCTGCGGCTGCTCTACACCACGCCCGCCCATCAGTACCCGCTCGGCGGCCGCCTCCCGGTGAGCCGCAGGCAGGCGCTCGTCGCGTGGGCACGGGCCACCGGCGCGATCGTCGTCGAGGACGACTATGACAGCGAGTTCCGCTACGACGTCGGCCCGCTGCCCGCGCTGCACAGCATGGACCCCGAGGTCATCGTCTACCTGGGCACCGCGTCGAAGGTCATCGCCACCGCCTTCGGCGCCGGCTGGCTGGTCGCCCCGTCCGCGCTGGTCGACGAGCTCGCGGCGCTGCGGCCGCGCCTCGGCGTCCGCATCCCCGAGCCGGTGCAGCACGCCGTGCTCGGCCTGCTGCGCTCGGGAGACCTGGAGCGGCACATCCGTAAGATGCGCCTTGAGTATGCCCGCCGCCGCGCCGCCCTCGTCGACGGGCTGGCCCACGGCGACAGCGGCGCCACGGCGACGGGTGCGGACCGGGTGCCGTTCCGGCTGCTCGGTGACACCGCCGGGATGCACGTGGTGCTGGAGTTGCCGGACGGCTACCCGACGGAGCATTTGATCAAGGCGGCCGCCGAGCGCGGCGTCGCGGTCTACCCGCTGAACCGGTACTTCGCGGGAGCGCCCACGATGAGCGGCCTGATCCTCGGCTACGGCACGGCCACGCGGTCGCAAGTCCGCCGCGCGGCCGCGGAGCTGTCCCGGCTGCTGGTCAGGCTCCCGTTAGTGCCTTGACTCACGCAGTCCCCGGCGGCCGCACGGCGCGACGCGTCAGGCGGCGCGGCGGTGGACCAGCCAGATAGTGACGGCGATGAGCAGCACGGACAGCGCGAGCAGCCAGCCTCCCTCGATCCACTGGAACGGCCAGAACCGGCTGACAGGCTGGAAGCTGTACCACTGCGCGTAGCCGGGCGGGGCAAGGCACTGCGCGAACGGGCTCACCGAGGACGGTGGGCCGCCACCGCCAGCCACGCCACCGCCCTTCCCAGACGGACCCCCTTGAGGGAAAGAGCACCGGTTAATGAGGCTGGCGGGAGGATTGCCCGCGAAGGCGAACCGGCCGTCCTTAGTCCACCACTGGCCGATGATCCACGCGGTGCCGGGCACGTTCTGGTCGCTGGTGACCAGCGGCGCCAGGTAGTGCTCGCGCAGGAACGCCGCGGCCGCGATGGCGAGCCCGGCGTAGACGGCCAGGGCGGCGACGATCGCGGGGACGACCCGGCGGAGGAGCATGCCGGCCAGGGCGCCGGCCGCGAAGGCGGCCAGCGTCCAGGCCGGGAACGTGACCGCGCCAGCACCGGCGCCCCGGCGAACGCCCCGATCAGCGCGGGCACCAGCTGCAGCAGGATGGCGGGGATCGACATGAGGTCCCACGTGCCGTTGAACCTGGCCCACGGATCGGTCAGCAACACCGCCACCGCCTACGCCACCGCGCCGGCGTGCCGCCCGGTCATCCGCTCCCGGCCGCACACCATCTCGTTCACGCTCACCAGCGGCCCGGTCCGCGGCCCGGTCCTGATCCCCGCCGGCGAGGGCGCCAGCGCGACGCCACCCGGCGCCGGCCCCGGGCTGGCCGCCGCTGGCGCGGGGGCCCTCGCCGCCGGGACACTCCTGCTCATCCGGCGCGGGACCCGCCGGCGCCGGGTTACTTGCTCGGCCCGGTGAGCGCGATCGTGACCCCGACGCCGACCATCGCCAGGCCGCCGGCGCCGCCGACGAGCGCGTACCGGCGCGGCGACCTGGCGAACCAGGAGCGGACCGTGCTGGCGGCCAGGCCCCAGGTGACGTCGGAGGCCAGCCCCATGGTGACCGAGATGAGGGCGAGCAGCAGCATCTGCGCCGGGACGTTCCCCGCTCCCCGGTCGACGAACTGGGGCAGGATCGCGCCGAACAAGATGAACGACTTCGGGTTGGTCACGCCGACGATGAACCCGTCCCGCAGCGCGCGCCAGCCGTCGCTCGCGCCCGCCGCGGATGACATCGCCGCCGCGAGCGAGTGCCGCCGCCTGATCGCCTGGACGCCGAGGAATACCAGGTAGAGCGCGCCGGCCAGCTTGACAACGGTGAACACCTCCGCGGAACGCTGCAGCAGCGCGCCGAGGCCGACCGCCACGCACGCGGCCACCACGTAGTTGCCCACGGCGTGCCCGGCGGCGGTCGCGAACGCGGTGCGGCGGCCGTGCGCGAGCGCGCGCCCGATCACGAACAGCACCCCGGGCCCGGGCACGACGATGATGACGAGCGACGCGAGCGTGAAGCCGATCAGGTGTCCCGATGAGATCATGTGCCCATCATCGCCCGGATACAGGTGTGCTGGCACCCTTCACGCCCTCGCGTGAGCACGCCGGCCGGGTGGGGCGTGCGCCCTGGCAAGTGTGAGGCGTGCGCCCTGGCAGCCGCGTTGCACGGGCGCGATCGTCGAAGGGACTGGATAAATCGCGTAAGCCCGGAGGACAACGATGTTCCTTCTCACCGGCAAAGTGGGCGGCGCCGCCGCCCGGCACCCCTGGCGCACGATCGCCGCCTGGCTGATCCTGATCGTCGCGCTGTTCGGACTGAAGACCGCGTTCGGCGGCCAGTTCCAGGACGACTTCACCGTGCCAGGCGCCCCGTCGCAGGCGGGGGCCGACTTCCTGCGGGCGAGCTTCCCGCAGGTGTCCGGCGCGGACGCCCGCGTCGTCATCCACGACCAGCACGGCCGCGTCAGCCAGGCCGTGCTCACCGAGGTGAGTGCCGACCTGGGCCGCCTGCCCGCCGTCTCCGTCGTCGCGCCGCCGCTCATGTCGCGCGGCGGGGACACCGCGCTGATCGACGTGCAGTACAGCGTGCCCGTCACCTACTTCCACGGGACAAGCGGACTCGACGCGCTCAGCCGCGCCGCCGCCCCCGCCCGGGCCGACGGCCTGCAGGTGGCGCTCGGCGGAACGGTGCCGGAGAACGCCGTGCTGGCGACCAACGTGACCGACGGCATCGGCGTCGCAGTCGCGCTGATCGTCCTCATCCTGGTGCTGCGCTCACTCGTCGCCGCCGGGCTGCCGCTGCTCGTCGGGATCGCCGGGCTCGGGGCCGGCACCGCCGTCACCGCGCTGCTCGCGGGCGGGATCAACATCAGCACCGAGGCGCCGACCGTGGCGGCCATGGTCGGCCTTGGCGTCGGCATCGACTACGCGCTGCTGCTCGTGGCCAGGCACGTGGAGGGCCTGCGGGCCGGGCTGTCCCCGGTCCAGGCGGCTGAGCAGGCCGCCCGCACGTCCGGGCCATCGGTGCTCATCGCGGGGCTCACCGTCGTGGTATCCCTGCTCGGCCTGCAACTGTCCACGCTCCAGACGTACTCCACCATCGGCTACGCCACCGCCATCTGCGTCGCCGCCGTCATGCTGGCCGCGCTGACGCTGGTACCGGCGCTGTGCGCGCTGGCCAGGCAGCGCATCCTGCCGCGGCGCGACCGCCCTGTGCTCGCCGGCCCTGTGCTCGCCGGCCCTGTGCTCGGCCGCGCGCAGCGCGGCGAGGTGACGGATGACGGCGAAGCACGCCACCGTTCCGTCCCTGGCCTTAAGTCCGGTGCGCGGCGGACCCGCACCGAGGCATGGGCGCTGTGGGTGACCCGCCGCCCGGTGCTCATGGCGCTGGCCTCCGCCACGGTGCTGCTCGCGCTCGCCGCCCCGGTCCTCGGCATGCGTACCTGGCCGGACGACGCGGGCAGCCAGCCGGCCGGCAACACCGTGCGGCAGGCCTACGACCTGGTCACCGCCGGCTACGGCCCGGGCGCCAACGCGCCGCTGCTCGTCGCCGTGGACCTGACGCGGGACCACGCGCCGGCCGCGCTGGCCGCCTGGCTCCGCGCGCTGCCGGGGGTCGCCACCGTGACCCTGCCGGAAACGAACGCGGCGGGCGACGCGGCGGTCTTCACCGTCCAGCCGGCCACCGCGCCGAGCGACCCGGCGACGACACGGCTGCTGCACCGGATCCGCGCTGACGCGCCGCGCGGCGTGCTCGTCACCGGTACCGAGGCGGTCTACGCCGACGTCACCGCCCGGCTCGCGGACCGGCTGTGGGCGGTCATCGCGTTCGTCGTCGCCCTCTCGCTGCTGATCCTCACCGCGCTGCTGCGCGCCCCGGTCAACGCGCTGAAGGCGGCGGCGCTCAACCTGCTGTCCGTCGCCGCGGCGTACGGCGTGGTGACCACGCTCTTCCAGACCAGCACCTGGGCACGCCTGCTCGGCCTGCCGCACGGCACGCCGGTGTCGACCTGGGTGCCGATGCTGATGTTCGCCGTGCTGTTCGGCCTGTCCTCGGACTACGAGGTGTTCCTGCTCTCCCGGGTCCGCGAGGTCTGGCTGGCCACCGGCGATCCCAGGGAAGCCGTGGTCCGCGGGCTCGGCGCGACCGCGCGGGTGATCAGCAGCGCGGCGGCGATCATGATCGCGGTGTTCCTCGGCTTCGCCACCGACTCGGACGTCACGGTCAAGACCATCGGGATCGGGATGGCCGCCGCCGTGCTGATCGACGTGACGCTGATCCGCCTGGTGCTCGCGCCCGCGGCGATGGTCCTGATCGGCCGGGCGGGCTGGTGGCTGCCCGGCATCCTGGCCCGGCGCGAGCGGCGCACCGCCCTCGGCCGCGAGGCAGTGCCTGACGCCCCGGCAGGGCCAGGCGACGCGGTGGCCCAGTCCGTTACCACCGGATAACCGCTCCCGACCCGGCGGTGGCAGTATCGAGGTGTCTTCACCGGATGAAGGAGGGTGCCGTGCGGCTGGTCAGGTTCCATCTCGGCGATCATCAGGCGCGGGCCGGGGTGCTCGACGGCGACACGGTGACCGAACTGGCGGCGGCCGGGTCGCTGAGCGACCTGCTGGCGCTGCCGCTTGACGGGATCCGGGCGGCCTGCGGGCACCCGGGCGGAGCGACGAGGCCGGCCGCCGGCGCGCGGCTGCTGGCTCCGGTGGACGGCCGGATGGAGGTGTGGGCGGCAGGCGTCACCTACGAGCGGTCGCGGACCGCCCGGATGGCGGAGAGCGAGCAGTCCGCCGACGTCTACGACCGGGTGTACGCGGCCGCGCGGCCCGAGCTGTTCTTCAAGTCCGCGGCGTGGCGGGTCAGCGGCCCCGGCGAGCCGGTGTCGGTGCGGTCCGATTCCACCATCGACGTGCCCGAGCCGGAACTGGCCGTCGTGCTCAACGCGGCGGGCGCCGTGGCCGGCTACACCATCTGCAACGACATGAGCTCGCGGTCCATCGAAGGTGAGAACCCCCTGTACCTGCCGCAGGCCAAGGTCTACCGCGGCGGCTGCGCGGCCGGGCCGTGGATCGTCCCTGCCTGGGAGGTGCCCGACCCCTACGCGCTGACCATCGAGCTGACGATCACCCGGGACGGCGCGACGGCCTGGGCGGGCAGCGCGAGCACCGGGGCGCTGCACAGGAAGATCGACGAGCTGGCCGGCTACCTGTTCCGCGAGGAGGAGTTCCCCGCCGGGGTGATCCTCTCTACGGGTACCAGCCTGGTGCCCGACCTGCCCTTCACCCTGGAGGCGGGCGACGAGGTGCGCATCGGCATCTCGGGGATCGGCGAGCTGGTCAACCCGGTCGTGCGCGGCAAGGCCGCCTTGTTGAGGCACGCAACGTAAGGTAAGTTACCCGTCAGTCACATATGTTCAGGCGCCGCCGGAGGCGACGATGCGCGACGTGCTTAACCCGTGGGCGAACCCGGTGACGTGGGCCGTCCCGTTCTTCCTCCTCTTCATCGGCGTCGAACTCGCCGCGCTCAAGTGGCTCGACCACGACGACGTGACCGGCTACCAGCCGAAGGACGCGTCCACGTCCATCCTGATGGGCTTCTTCTCGCTGTTCAGCACCCTGGTGCTCAAGGTGGCGGCGTTCTTCGTCTACATCGCGCTGTACCTGTACGTGGCGCCGTGGCACCTGCCGATGCGTACCTGGTGGTCCTGGGTGCTGGTGATCGCCGGCGTGGACTTCGCCTATTACTGGCAGCACCGCTTCGTGCACCGCGCCCGGGTCGGCTGGGCCGCGCACCAGGCACACCACTCGTCCGAGTACATGAACTTCGGCACCGCGCTGCGGCAGAAGTGGAACCCCTGGTTCGACTTCTTCTTCTGGCTGCCGCTGCCGCTGCTCGGCGTCGCGCCGTGGGCGATCTACTTCGCCTACGGGATCAACCTCGTCTACCAGTTCTTCGTGCACACCGAGACGATCAAGAAGCTGCCGCGGCCGGTCGAGTTCCTGTTCAACACGCCGTCGCATCACCGGGTGCACCACGGCGCCGACCCGATCTACCTGGACAGGAACTACGCGGGCATCCTCATCGTCTGGGACCGCCTGTTCGGCACCTTCCAGCCCGAACTCCACCGGCCGAGGTACGGCCTGGTCCATCCGGTGGACTCGTACAACCTCATCACGCTGCAGTACGGCCACTACGCCGCGCTGTGGCGGGACGTCCGCGGGGCCGCGTCGTGGCGCGACCGGCTCGGCTACCTCTTCATGCCGCCGGACTGGCAGCCGCCGTCCGCCCGCACGGCGGCCGCCGAGCCGGTCTCGGCTTAGTCAGGCGGCCGTCAGGCGGCCGCGGCCACTTCGGCGGGCTTGAGCCCGCGTGCCTCGTGCTCGGCGGCGATCTCCTCGAGGCTGCGGCCGGCGGGCTCGGGCAGCACCAGGGTGAGCAGCGCGCCGAGGCCGGAGACACCCGCGGTGAGCAGCAGCGTGCCGCGCAGGCCGAGGGAGCCCTGCAGCACCGGGAACAGGAACACGCCGACGAACGCGCCGAACTTGCCGATGCCCGCCGAGATGCCGTGGCCGGTGGCGCGCGCCGCGGTGGGGAAGACCTCACCGGGCAGCACGAACGTGGTCATGTTCGGGCCGAACTCGGTGAAGAAGTAGCTGATCCCGTAGACCAGCAGGAACGGCGCGACGGCGGTGGTCATGCCGGGCACCAGGCCGATCACGGCGAAGCACAGGCCCATCAGGATGAAGCCGACGAGCTGCAGCCTGCAGTGCCCGATGCGGTCCATCCGGGCGATCGCGAGGAGGTAGCCGGGTACCGCGGCGACCACGAAGATGGCCAGCTGGATCGCGATCGTGGCGACCTGCGACGCGGTGGGGTCGAAGCATTCCAGATCAGGCTCCCCTCGGCGTTGCGGTTTCGATGGTTAGCACAGCCAGGCGGCGCCTATCCGCGCACCGTTTCGAATCTGTGTGCTGATCCGGACTAGGCATGGTCCCCCGCGCCTGGGAGGATGGGCCCGTGACTGGAGACGGATCGCGCGCCAGGTTGAGGCTGTCCCGGGTAGCCGAGCGGCAGGAGGTGCGGCTCGCGGCGGCGCTGTGGCGAGCCGACCGGCCGATGGCCGCCGGCTGGTGGGGGCTGCTCGCCGCCCGCGGGGTGCTGCCCGCCGGGTTCGCCGTCGCCACGGGCGTGCTGGTGGCCGCGGTCGAACGCGGCGCCGGCCTGGCGGCGCCGCTGCTCGCCGTGGCCGTGGTGCTCGTGCTCATGCAGGTGCTCGGCCCGCTGCACACCGCGCTTTCCGCCAACCTGGGGGACCGGACGGCGGCCACCCTGTACGACGAGATGACCGGGGCGTGCGTCGCGGTGCCCGGGATCGGCCACCTGGAAGACCCCGGGCTCGCGGCCGACCTGCAGGTGGCGCGGGACTTCGACCGGGGCATGACCGGCCCGCCGCTGTCGATCTCGATGGACTTCATCGCCGGCGGCCTCGTCGACATGGTGGCGGGGATCGCCCAGGCGTGCGTGCTGTTCGGCTTCGCGTGGTGGGCGCCGCCGGTGCTGGCCGGGGGCTGGCTCGCGACGCACTGGCTGCTGCGGGAGAGCGCCGTCTGGCGGGACCGCAACACCCCGGAGGTGCGGCAGGCGCAGCGGGACGCGGACTACGCCTACCGGCTGGCCGTGGACCCGCCTGCCGCCAAGGAGCTGCGGATCTTCGGGCTGCCCGACTGGGTGCTCGGCCGGTTCCTCGTCAGCAGGCGGCGGCTGCACCGGCTTCAGTACGAGGCGACCCGGATGCGGGAGCGCTCGCTGCTGCTCAGCCTCGCGGTGGTCCTCGCGGCCAACGTCCTCGTGTTCTGGATGCTCGGCGCGGCGGCGCTCGACGGCCGGCTCGCGCTCGGCAGCCTCATCGCCTACGCCACGGCCGCCGCGGGCACGTCGATGATCGCGTTCGGCGGGCTGAACTGGGCGCTCGACGGCGCCGCCGCGCCGGTCGCGGCGGTCGCCAGGCTCGCCGGGGCGATGGGCCGGGCCGGCACGGTCGCGCCGGGCAGCCGCCCGGCGATGCGCATGCCCGCCCGCCAGGTCACGTTCAGGGACGTGACCTTCGCCTACCCGGCGAGCCCGGACCACCAGGTGCTGCGGGGGCTCAGCCTGGAGATCCCCGCGGGCAGCTCGCTGGCGATCGTCGGGCGGAACGGGGCGGGCAAGACCACCCTGGCCAAGCTGCTGTGCCGGCTGTACGACCCGCAGTCGGGCGCGATCGAGGTGGACGGCGTGGACCTGCGCGACCTCGACCTTGAGTCGTGGCGCCGCCAGGTCACCGCCGTGTTCCAGGACTTCACCCGGTTCGAGCTGTCGCTTCGCGAGAACGTAGCGCCCGGGAAACCCGCGGACGCGGCACTCGACGACATCGTCGCCGCCGCGCTCGCCGAGGCCGGGGCGGCGGGGCTGGCGGAGCTCGGCACGGTGCTCGCCAAGGGCTACACGGGCGGCACCGAGCTGTCGGGCGGGCAGTGGCAGCGGGTGGCGCTCGCCCGCGCCCTGGCCGCGGTCCGCCTCGGTGCCGGGCTGGTGCTGCTCGACGAGCCGACGGCGCAGCTCGACGTGCGCGGCGAGACGGAGATCTTCGAGCGCATCCTCGCGGCCACCCGGTCGTGCACCACGATCCTCATCTCGCACCGGTTCAACACCGTCAGGCACGTCGACCGGATCGCGGTCGTCGCCGACGGCGCCGTCGTCGAGCTGGGCAGCCACGACGAGCTGATGGCACTGCGCGGCCGGTACTGGCGGATGTTCTCGCTCCAGGCGGAGCGGTTCGCGACCGGGACGCCCGAGGAAGGGGAAGAGGAGGTGACCTTCGATGTCCTCTCCTGACGGTGCGCCCGGCGACACCGCGGGCAAGCTGCCGCCGGCCCTGCGGTCGATGTGGCGGCTGTGCATGCTCGGCTTCCGGTACGAGCCGGCGCTGATGGGCGTCTCGTTCGCGCTCGCCCTGGTCGCGGCCGTGCCCGACGCGCTGCTGGCCGTCTGGTTCAAGCTGCTCGGCGAGGGACTGCTCGCCCGCGACGCGGGGCTGCTGCGCTTCGCGGTCATCGCGCTCGCCGTCTCCGCGGTGGCGACCTGGCTGCTGGCCACCGTGTCCACCCGGATACAGCGACGCTTCCGGGACAAGGTGACGATCGCCCTTGAGTCGCACGTGGCGCGGCTGCAGGCCGGCATCGCCACGATCGCGCACCAGGAGCGGCCGGAGTACCTGGACCGGCTGTCGGTGCTGCGCGAGGAGACCTACACCCTCGACCACATGTACATGTCGGTCTTCTCCACGGCCGGCTGGCTGGTGCGGCTCGGCATCACCGTGGCGCTGCTCGGCACGGTCAACCCGGTCCTGGTGACGCTGGTGCTGTTCGCGCTGCCGACGGTGGCGGCTACCTCCTGGCGGCCCGCGGTGGAGCGCACCGCCCAGGAGCGCGGCGCGCAGTCCACCCGGCTCGCCGCGCACCTGTACCAGCTGTCCACCACCGCCTCCCCCGGCAGGGAACTGCGGGTGCTCGGCATCGGCCCGGCGCTAGCCGCCCGCCGCCGGGCGGCGTGGGAGCGCTGGTACGGGCCGGTGGCGGCGGCCCGGTCGCGGTCCGCCGCCTGGTACGCGGGCGGCTGGGCGGTCTTCGCGCTCGGCTACGTCGGCGCGATCGCGCTCACCGCGACCGGGCCGCGCGCGTCCACGTCCGGCGCGATCCTGGTACTGACGGCCGGCGCCCGGCTGTCCTCCTACCTCAACGCCACGGTCGGCGAGATCGGCTTCCTGCGCGGCACCTGGATGGACGGGGCGCAGCGGCTCGCCTGGCTGGAGGACTACGCGCGCGCCGTGGAGCAGCACGCTGACCAGCCCGCACCCGACCGCATCACCGAGGGCATCCGGCTTGAGCACGTCACGTTCCGCTACCCGGGCACCAGCAGGCCCGCGCTGGACGACGTGGACCTGTTCCTGCCCGCCGGGTCGGTCGTCGCCGTCGTCGGCGAGAACGGCGCGGGCAAGAGCACGCTGGTCAAGCTGCTCACGAAGCTCTACTCCCCCACCGCGGGCCGCGTCCTGGTGGACGGCACGGACCTGGCCCGCGTCGACAGCGCGCGCTGGCGGGAACGGCTGGCCGGGGCGTTCCAGGACTTCTTCCGCTTTGAGTTCCAGGCCGCGCAGACGATCGGCGTCGGCGACCTGCCGCGGCTCGACGTGGAGCCCGCGCTGGTCACCGCCGCCGAGCGGGCCGGGGCGCGGGACCTGGTCGACGCCCTCCCGGCCGGCCTGCGCACCCAGCTCGGGCCTACCTGGCAGGACGGCGTCGACGTCTCCTACGGGCAGTGGCAGAAGCTCGCCCTGGCCCGCGGCTTCATGCGGGATGAGCCGCTGCTCACGGCGCTCGACGAGCCGACAGCGGCGCTAGACGCGGAGACCGAGCACCAGCTGTTCGAGCGCTACGCCGCCACGGCACGCCAGGCACGGGCGAACGGCGGCGTCACCATCCTGGTGTCGCACCGGTTCAGCACCGTCCGGATGGCCGACCTCATCGTGGTGCTCGACGGCGCGCGCGTGGCCGAGGCAGGCAGCCACGACGAGCTGCTCGCCCGCGGCGGCCGCTACGCCGAGCTGTACCGCATCCAGGCCGCGGGGTACCAGTAACGAGGTCGTCAGCGACCGGGAACCGCTGGCCAGGACGGTCGCGATGAGGGCACGGACCGCCGGGCGCTCATCGGTCCGCGGGTTGGTCAGCAGGACCAGGTCGATGGTGCCGAGCTCGGGCAGCCGGTGGCCGGGGCCGAGGGTCGTGAGCTGGGCGGGCACCAGGCTGGCCGCCATCGCCGAGATGCCGATGCCGGCCGCCACCGCCCCGATCAGGCCGTTCACGCCGCGGCAGACGCAGGCGCTGCGGAACGGCAGCCGGGCGCGGTTCAGTGCGCGGCGCATCTCGGACCGGGAGACGCTGGGCGCCGGGTAGACCACGAGCGGCAGCGGGCGGGTCAGGTCGATCCTGGTGGACGGCGTGCCCACCCAGACCATGCGGTCTCGCTTGACGAGCTGGCCGCGCTGCTCGCCGCTCGGGCGCTTGCCGATGAACACGTCGAGCCGGTCGCCCTCGAGCCGCTGGTGCAGCAGCCCGCTCTGGTCCACCGTGAGGTCGAAGTCGACCAGCGGGTTGTCCCGGCGGAAGTCGCGCAGGATCTGCGGCAGCCGGGTGAGCGCCAGGTCGTCGGAGATGCCGATGCGCAACCGCCCGCTCGGCCGGGCCCCGCTGAAGTACGCCGCCGCCTGCTCGCAGGCGCCCAGGATGTTGCGCGCGAACCCGACCATCGCCTCGCCGTCGGCGGTGAGCGCCACCGAATGGGTGTCCCGCTGCACGAGCGTCCGGCCGACCTGCTGCTCCAGGCGGCGGATGTGCTGGCTGACCGTGGGCTGCTGTATGCCGAGCCGGGCCGCCGCCCGGGTGAAGCTCCCCGTCTGCTCGACGGCGAGGAACGTCGCCAGCAGCTGCGGGTCATAGCCGGTCATAACGCTCCACAATAACTGTTAGCTAAGCCATAGGAGTTCCATATAAGCCTCCCATCTTGGAGGATGTCAAAGGACAACAGGGCAAAGACCACAGGAAGGCGCTCTTCGTGACTACCGCCGAGACCGTTCGGCAACCGGGAGGCGCCTTCTCGGCCCTCTCGTCGCGCAGCTACCGGATCTACCTCGGCGGGCAGAGCCTGGCGAACACCGGCTCGTGGATGCAGAGCATCGCGCAGGACTGGCTGATCTTCAGCCTGACGCGCAGCTCGACCGCGGTCGGCGTGACGATCGCGTTGCAGTTCGGGCCGATGCTGCTGCTCGGCCTGTACGCGGGCGCGGTGGCCGACCGGCTGCCCAAGCGGCGCATCCTGCTCACCACGCAGACGCTGAATGCCCTCGCCACCGGGGCGCTGGCGGCCGTCACCATCGCGGGCGCGGTGCGCCCGGCCGACGTGTACGTCTTCGCGCTGCTGGCCGGCGCGATCTTCGCGTTCGACGTCCCGGCGCGGCAGGCGTTCGTGACCGACGTCGTGCCGGAAGGACGGCTCCGCGCGGCGATCTCGCTCAACGCCGCGGTGTTCCAGGCCACCCGCCTCATCGGGCCGGCGATCGCCAGCTTGCTTATCGTGAGCGCGGGCACCGGCTGGGTGTTCGCGGTCAACGCGGCCTGCTACCTGGGCCCGACCATCGGCCTGCTCCTGCTCCGGCCGTCCGACCTGCAGCCGGCCAAGGCCGCCTCCCGGGCGCCCGGTGCGATACGGGAGGCCGTCGGGTACCTGTGGCGGCGCCCGAACGTGCTGTGGACGATCTTCCTCGTCGGGATGCTCGGCACGTTCGGCCTGAACTTCCCGATCGTGCTGACCGCGATGGCCAAGTCCGCGTTCGGTGGCAACGCGAGCACTTACGGCCTGTTCAACATCGTGCTCGGGCTCGGCTCGGCGGCGGGGGCCGTCCTCGCCGGGGCCGGCTCCCGCCCGAAGACCCGCGCGATCGTGGCCTCGGCGGCCCTGTTCGGCGTCCTTCAGGGGACCGCGGCGCTCGCCCCGGACATGGCGGTGTTCCTGTCCGTGCTCGCCGCGATGGGCTTCGTCAACCTCACGTGCCAGGCGATGGCCAACTCCGCCGTCCAGCTCGCCGTCGAGCCCGAGCTGCGCGGCCGGGTCATGGGCCTGTACATGCTGGCCTTCATCGGCGGCTCGCCGGTCGGCGCCCCGATCATCGGCGCGATCACCAGCCACTACGGCGCCCGGGCGGGCATGCTCGTCTGCGGCGCGGTGCCGGTCGTCGCCGCCTGCGTCGTCGCCGCGGCCCTGGCCCGCGGGGAAGGCCGGCGGAGCCCGGCGGCCATCCGGGCAGGCGTTCCCTCGGCCCGCGCGGCGGCCGGCCGCTAAGACCGCCTCACCCGGCGGGCGGGCGCGCCACCGAGATGATCACCTCTGGGATTACTTGTCGACGGTTTGCTATCGACAACGAGGACGATTAGGCATGATTGTGGCGGAGTACTTACCGGAGGACGGAGGGCCGGCGATGCCGCAGTCGATCGTCGGGCCGCTGCGCCGGTGGGATCCCGAGCGAATCGGCCCGTACACGATCATCGGGCGGCTCGGTGCGGGGGCGATGGGCCAGGTGTTCCTCGCCCGGTCCACCGCGGGCCGCCTGGTGGCGGTGAAGACGATCAGGATCGAGCTGGCCGAGGAGGCCGACTTCCGTGCCCGGTTTGCCCGTGAGGTAGCGGCGGCGAGCCGGGTGAGCGGGGTGTTCACGGCCGCGGTGATCGAAGCGGACCCGGACGCGGACCTGCCCTGGGTGGCCACCGCCTACGTGCCCGCGCCCTCGCTGAGCACGCTCGTGCGGGCGGCCGGCCCGCTGCCGGTGCCTGCCGTCCGCTGGCTCGCGGCCGGCTGCGCCGAGGCGCTGCAGTCCATACACGGCGCGGGCCTGCTGCACCGCGACGTCAAGCCGTCGAACGTGCTCGTCGCGCCGGACGGGCCGCGGGTGATCGACTTCGGCGTCGCCCGGGCGGCCGAGCGGGTTCAGCTCACCGCCACCCGCGCGGGGTCGGGCACGCCCGCGTACATGGCGCCCGAGCAGGCGCGGGACGCGTCCCAGGCCTCGCCCGCCAGCGACGTCTTCTCACTCGGCGCGACGCTCGTCTACGCGGCGACCGGCCACCCGCCCTACCAGGGCGAGACCGTCATGGACATCCTCGTCCGGCTCGCCACTGAGCCGCCAGACCTCACCGGGCTGCCCGAGGAACTGTACGGGCTCATCGCCGCCTGCCTGGAGCGCGTACCGCGGGACCGGCCGTCCGACACCGCGATCCTCGCCAGGCTCGGCTCGTTCGCGCTGCTCGCCGGCCCGGGGCACGACTACCTGCCCGACGACGCCATGAAGGTGATCGGCGAGTACCAGCGCGGCCCGCTGCTGCCGGCCGGCCCCGCCCGCGACGACGGGGCCGCGGGCGACGACACCGCCCGCGAGCACTCCGTCAGCGGCGCGACGGCCGGCTCGGGCGCCGCGTCGTGGGCCGACGATGTCACGGCGCGGTCGGGCACCGCCCTGCCGGGCTTCCGGTCGCTGGGCAGCCACGGCGCCCGGCCGGACTCGGCCCCCGGCCGGGCGCGGCACCGGCGCTTCGCCCCGCGCCAGGAGGCCGCCAGGTCCGGGACGGCGCTGCGGGCACCCCTGCCGTTGTGGGCGGGGGCGGTCCTGTCGCTGCTGCTGCTCGGCGCCGGCGCCGCCCTCGGGATCTGGCTGCACGGGAGTGGCGCCCAGGCGGCCAGCCCGCTGGGACCGGTGCTCCCGCCGCCGGCGACGTGCCCGCCGCCGGGGACGAGCAGTAACCCGGAACTGTGCGTTAGCCAGCCATGGGGTGACGGCGCCACCGTGTTCATCCTCCACGGCAGCGGCTTCACCCCTGATGCGGAGGCAACCGTCACCCTGACCGGGGTGCACGCCGCGCCCGTGCAGGTGACCGTCGACGCGGCGGGCATGTTCAACTACGCGATCGACCAGGGACACCGGTTCTTCCCCGGGCCGGTCCCGGCCGGGACCTACCGGGCGGTGGCCACGGTGCCGGGGCGGGGCAGCGCCACCGCCTCGTTCCGCGTGTACCCGAAGGGCAGCGGGCCGCCGCTGCCTATTCCGGCCGGGCCGCCGCCGGCACGGTAATGCGCCGGGGACGCGCCGGACCGCGGCACGCCCGGCACGAGAACGGCCCTCACTCCCTGGTCCACCACAGGTCCTCCTGGCGTGAGCACCACGCAGGGTCGGTGAGCAGCGCCAGGTCGCCAAGGCCGACGACCCCGTGCTCGATCAGCACCCGCACGGCCACCTCGTCCGACAGCCGGACGTCGGGCCCGGCCAGCCCGCGCTCGGCGATCTTCCTGCGCAGCACCTTGATGTGCTCGGCGACGCGGGCGGCCAGCTTGTCGCGGAACTCGGGGTCGCTCTCGAACCGCTCAAGCTCACGGTGCGCGCCGGTCACCTCAAGCGCGGCCCTGGCGATCTCCGGGGTACGCGGCAGCGGCGACGCGGCACTCGGGTCGGTCAGCCACGGCCGGCACCACATGAGCGCCACCAGGAAGAGCTTGGTCTTGGGGTCCAGGTAAAGGGGCAGCACGGTGCCGTCGGCGTCTGGCTGCGCCTCGTCGGCCGGATCGGCCGCCGGCCGCGGTCGCCGGTGCCCGCCGGGGACCGTCACCGCGATCTGCAGCCCGTCGTCAAGCATCGAGCGCGAGCCGACCATCGCCGTGCCCGCGTGGACCAGCCAGCCGCCCGCCGGGTCCCCGTCACCCTCCACCCGCGGCAGCCGGATCCGGTAGCCGTCACCCGCCACGTAGAGCGCGTGGGTCTGGCTGATGTTGGCGATCCAGGCGCCCTCCGGTGTCGCGGCGATCACTCCCGCCCGCCGGGACAGGCCGCGCCCAGCGGAAATGGCCAGGTCGACCTCGGGACCTCGCCCGAATATCAGCTGGCTGCCTTCGGTGAGCCGGATGACCTGGCCAGACGCGGTACTCACGTGCGCGGCCACCGGACCAGTCTAGGCCGCGGTCCCGCGCGGCGGGCACCCCCGGATCCGGGGATGGCGCGGCCGCCGGCCATGCGGTTAGCTGCGGATGGCGAGACGCCGAGCACCGCATTGGGCACCAGCCCGGAAGGGCCGGGGCCAGCACCGGAGAGCGGGGACTTGGAAGCCCGGGGGGTGATCCGGTGCGATGGCCAAGCGGGGCCCGGCGTCTCGCCATTTCGCGGTTTGGTGCGGCCCGGCGCGGAGCGTGGCCACCAGGCGCACACTCGCCGCGTTAGCTCTGCGCTTCCTCAGAATGCACCTCAAGTCTCGGCAAGTACAACGAACCGGCCACGGGGCTGTATACGTTTCATTGAGAATGAAGGGATTGTCCGGTTTCCCCCACCTAGGCCTGAGGAGCGCCATGGCCAACCCTGGACGTTCTTCACACGATCACCCGGACGGCTCGCCCGCGGGTGATCAGTACCCGTGGGGCTCGTACCCGCCGGATCCGTACCCTCCGGGCCGTGGCCGTGACGGCGCGCAGCCGCCGTTCCCGCAGGCCCTGCCCGGCCGGGGGCCCTGGCCGGGACAGCCGGGCGGGGCGACGGCCGGCTCATGGCAGGCGGCACCGGAGATGCCGCCGCCGGAATGGGCCGATCCGGCCGAGGGCCGCCGCTGGACGGAGTCCTGGCAGGTGAGCAGCACGGCGGCGCAGCCGGCGCTGCCGCGGGAACGGCCCGGCCGGCGGCCGGCGGGCCCGGGTAACGGAGCGCTGCGACGGCGGGACACTGGCGCCTGGCCCGCGCAGCCCGCTGGCCCGGCGCAGACGGACCGGTGGCCGCAGTGGCCCGGCGCCATGCGGGCGACCGGCGCGCAACCGGCGGCCGATGCCAGCACGATGGCCGGCGCCGTGCAGGCCGCCGACGCCATGCAGACTACCGGTGCCGTGCAGGCTACCGGCGCGACGCGGGCCACCAGCGCGGTGCGCACCTCCGGCGCCCAGCGGACCGCCAAGCCGATCGCGCCGGGCACCGGCAGGGCGCGGGCCATCTTGCCCTTCGTGGTGCTCTCCGTCATCGCGGCCGGGTTCCTCGGCGTCATGTACCTGTGGTGGCGTGACACGCTGTTCCAGCACGGCCACGGTGCGCTGTCCGTCGACATCGGCGAGGTGCTCGGCCTGATCGGCGGGTACGGCGTCGTCATCCTCGTCGCGCTGATGTCCAGGCTGCCGCCGCTGGAGAAGGCCATCGGCAGCGACCGGCTCGGCCGCTGGCATGCCAGCGGCGGCCGGTGGGTCATCACCGCGATCACCGGGCACGTCGTGTTCATCATCTGGGGCATGGCGGCTGCTGCCCGCACGAGCGTGACGGGCGAGACGGTCACGCTGGAGAGGGAATTCCCCGACATCCTGATGGCGACCGTCGCCTGGCTGCTGCTGCTGATGGTCGCCGCGTTCTCCGTGCGCGCCGCGCGGCGCCGCATCGCCTACGAGACGTGGTACTACGCCCACCTGTATACCTACCTGGCGATCGCGCTCGCGTTCAGCCACCAGTTCGCTGACGGCGGCGCGTTCGCGCTGAGCCTCCAGGCCCGGGTGGCCTGGTCGGCGCTGTACGCGGTGGTCGGCGGGCTGCTGCTGTGGTACCGGGTCATCACCCCGCTGCGCAACGCCGCCAGGCACCAGTTCCGCGTGCAGTCGGTCAAGCCCGAGGCGCCGGGCATCGTGTCGGTGCTCATCTCCGGCCGCGAGTTCGACCACCTGCGGGCGGAGCCCGGGCAGTTCTTCCGCTTCCGGTTCCTCACCCGCGAGCTGTGGTGGCAGTCCCACCCCTACTCGCTGTCCGCGATGCCGCAGCCCGACCTGATGCGCATCACGGTGAAGGCCCTCGGCGACCACAGCGGCTCCGTGGCCAGCCTCAAGCCGGGCACCCGGATCATCGCCGAGGGCCCCTACGGCGCGTTCACTCCGTCGCTGACCGGCCGGCGGATCCTGTTCATCGCCGGCGGCGTGGGCATCACCCCGATCCGGGCGATGTTCGCCGCGCTGCCCAAGCGGATGCACGGCAACATCACGCTGCTCTACCGGGCCAGTCACCCGCGCGACGTGGTGTTCAGCAGGGAGCTCAACGCGATCGCCAGCGACAGGGAGGCCGACCTGCACTACCTGATCGGCTCGCGCAAGGAACTCGGCTTCGACCCGCTCGACGCCGAGCACCTGCTGCAGACCATCCCCGGGCTGCACCGGTGCGAGGCGTACGTGTGCGGGCCGGGCGGCATGACCATGGCCGCGGTCAACGCGCTGGTCGAAGCGGGCCTCCCGCGCCGGCGCATCCACCACGAGTCCTTCGACTTCTGAATCCGCCGCTACAACACCCGCCAGCGGCCACCAGGCCGCTTCAGGAGGTTAAATGCGCCGCGCTGTCCTGGCCCTCGGCGGCACCGTCGCCGGGCTGGCCGCGCTGTTCTCGTATAAGACCCACGTGCCGGCCGTGACCGCGCTCAGCACGCCGGCCACGCCGATGAAGACCGCGACCCCGTCGATGACGCCGACCCCGACGATGAAGCCGCCGGCCACCAAGCCGGCGGCGATGCCGAAGGCGACGAAGACCACCACGGCCCCCGCTCCTCCCCCGACGACCACGGCGCCTCCGCCGCCCCCGCCGAAGCCGTCGGGTACCTTCACCGGCCCGGCGGTCGGCACCAGCTACGGTCCGGTCCAGGTGCAGATCACCGTGTCGGACGGGAAGATCACCCAGGCCAGCGGCGACGACATGGGCGGCAGCTCCATCGGGGAGAACGCCATCCCGCAGCTGAACCAGGAGGCCGTCCAGGCGCAGAGCGCTAACATCCAGGCGGTCAGCGGCGCGACCTACACCAGCCAGGGGTACATCCAGTCCCTGCAGCAGGCTATCGACTCAGCCCACCGGTAGCCGCCGGGCTTCAGCCGCCAAGCCGCCGGGTGAAGCCGGGCGGTATCACCAGGTCATCCGGCGACAGCTCGGCGACCGACGAGCGGCCGAGGCCGAGCAGGCAGGCGTCGATGCCGGAGCGCAACAGGTCGAGGACGTTCTCCACGCCCGCCTGCCCGTTCGCGCCGAGCCCCCACAGGTACGCGCGGCCGATCAGCACCGCGCGCGCCCCGAGGGCGAGTGCCTTCACCACGTCGCCGCCGCGGCGCACGCCGCCGTCGAGCAGCACCTCGACCTGGTCGCCGACCGCCTGGGCGATGTCCGGCAGCAGCCGGATGGTGGCCGGGGTGCCGTCCAGGTTGTTCCCGCCGTGGTTGGACACGGAGATCGCGGAGACGCCCGCGTCGACGGCTCGCTTCGCGTCATCGACCCGGGTGACGCCCTTGAGCATGAACGGGCCGTCCCACTGCGCCCGCAGCCAGGCGACGTCCTCCCATGACGGCGGCGGCGTCGCCATCCACTGCCCGTAGGCACCGAAGAACGTCGGCGCCGGCGCCCCGCCGACCGGCAGGTTCGGCACGGTGAGCCCGGGGATGGCGCCCGTCTTGAGCCACGAGTACAGCCACGCCGGCCGGGACAGCGCCCCCGGTGCCTGCCGCATCAGCTCCGGCAGGGTCATGCTCTCCGGGATCTTGGGCGACCCCCAGTCCCGGCCGAAGGAGAACGACCAGTCGAGCGTCACGATGATGCCGACCGCGCCGGCGGCGCGCGCCCGTTCCATGCGCGCCGCCATCTCATCCCGCGTGCCGACCCAGTACAGCTGGAAGAACGTCTTGGGGTTCGCCGCGACGACCTCCTCGACCGGCTTGGACGCGAACGACGACAGGCCCATGGCCGTGCCCCGCGCCGCGGCGGCCCGCGCGACGGCGACCTCGCCGTCGGGGTGCACCGCCTGCACGCCGGTCGGCGAGATCAGCACCGGCAGCGAGATGTCCTGGCCCATCACGGTGGTGGCCATCTGCCGCACGGCGGGCAGGCCCGCGACGTGCGGGGCGAAGCCAAGCTCGCTGAAGGCGTCGACGTTGTCGCGCATCGTCACGCCGGCTTCCGCGCCGGCGACAAGCGCCATGTACACGGCCTTGGGCAGGTGCCGCCTGGCCCGCCGCTGCGCGACCGCGACCGTCTCAAACCACTTATTGGCCATAACCTCACCAGTACCCTTAACTTCCGAAGAACTCACTGAGGGCCGGGGCCACGTCCCGGTATCCGCGAACCTGCCGTAGCCGGCCGCGGCCGAGCCTGGCGAGGTCGCGGGCCAGGTCGTGATCCTGCTCCCCGGTCGTATCGAACAAGATGTCAAGCCGGGGCAGCCGGGCCGCGAACGGCCGCGGGTCCGGGCCGGCGTTGTGCACGCAGTCGGAAAGCAGCAGCGCCCGTGCGTCCCGCGCCGGGATCCTGGCCAGCTCGCGCCGCGCCACCTGCAGCGGGAACGCGACGTTGGTGAGGCCGCGGGCCGGGATGCCAAGCATCGATTCCACCAGCCGGGCGGGAAGCACCTGCTGGCCGAAGCGACACAGGATCGCCGCGTCCGACCAGAACGCGATCACCGCGAGGTTATCCCTGGCCAGTTCCGCCGCGAGGGCGCCGACGGCGGCGGCCGCGGTCCGGGCCCGCTCGCCGCGCATCGACCCGGAAAGGTCGACGAGCAGCACCACCGAACGACTGGTGGTGACCCGTTCCCGCACCACGATGTCCTCGTCCGCTGGCACCGGGTGCTCGGTCAGCTGCTCGAGCGTCCGGTCCAGGTCGATGTCGTCCGAGCCGCCCCGGTACGGGACGCTGGCGACTTCGCCGCGGCCGCGCCGCGCCGTCCGGTCGCCGCGGGGCCGCGGCATCGCCAGCCGCGCCGCGATCTCCCGCGCCCGGCGCAGCGTCTCGGCGTCGACCGCCCGCTCGCGGTCACTGGTGGTCAGCGCCGCCTGCTCGTTGGTTGCCGCCGGCCCGCCGCCGCCGGCCGGCGCCGACGGTATGGCCGAACGGGCGCGTGGTTCCCCCGGCACGACCAGCCCGCCTCCGGCGCCGGCCGGGGGCGCGGCGTCGAGCAGGGACGGCTCCGCGGTCAGCTCCTTGGGCCTGCGGCGCAGCGGCCGCATGCCCGATACCCTGGCTTCTTCAGCGGGCATGCCCCGGGGGGTCGTCCCCCCGGGGGATGACTGCATGCGGGCATGCTCGCGGCGGCGGCCGGGGTCACCGGGGCGCCGGGCCGGGGAGTCGGCGGCCACCTCTCTTCAACCAGGGGCCCAGGTCGCGGGACCGAGGATGAAGTGGTCCTCCCAGATCTGGCGGAGGACCTGCTCGGGGGTGGCGGCCACGGTCTCGTCGAGGAAGATCCGCCCGGACAGCGCGACGACCATCGCGTCGTAGATGACGTCCCGGTAGGCCTGCTCGGCCGCCGCGTCCCGCTCGCCCGCCGCGGCTTCTTCCCCCGCGCCCGTTACCCGGCCGTCGGGGTCACCGGCGAATCCCGCGGAGCCAAGCCCTCGTTCCGGATCCAATTCGAAGAGCTGCCCGGCGACCAGGGTCAGGTCGATCGCGCCGCGCACCGAGGAGCCCTGCCTGATGTCCTCGTGCACGCGCGTGGCGCGGGTGACGGCCACCGCGTCGGCCACCAGCCGCTCGTACCTGGCCGGCTTGAGGCCGGCCAGTGCCTGGTCAAACTGCGGGGCGCGCAGCGCGACGATGCCGCGCTCGGCCGCCGCGTCCTGGTAGGTGACCGCGAGGCGGCAGAGCCGGTCGTGCACGGAGGTGGACAGCCGGGTGGTGCCGATGTTGTCGTAAGGGTTCATCGAGGCGATGACCCGGAACGTGCCGGCCGCGACCACCTCGCCGACCCGCGGCACCGCGATGCGCCGCTCGGCCATGGCGGTCAGCAGGGTGTTGACCGTGTCCTCGGGCGCGCGGTTGAACTCCTCGATGTAGAGGAAGCCGCCGTGCCGCATCGCCTCGACGAGCGGGCCGTCGACGAAGTTGTCCGGGCTGTAGTCCTCGCGGAGCACGCGCGCCGGGTTGTGGTGCCCGACGAGCTTCGCGGGGGTGAGGTCGGCGTTGCCCTCGACCAGCACCAGCGGGATGCCCCACTCGGCGGTGATCGCCCGCAGCAGGGTTGACTTGCTGGTGCCGGGCGGGCCCTCGAGGAGGACGTCGCGGCCCGCGGCGACGGCCGCGAGGACCAGGTCGAGCTCCCGCTCGCGGCCCACGACACGTCCCCTGATCCGGTCCCTGACGGCGGTAAGCGGCGCGCGGCCGTCGCGGCTGGCGCTCATCGGCCTGCTACCCGTCCTGCCATGATGGTGCTGTTCTCCTCTGCCTTAACATGACGGATGTTAATGTCAGGCGCCGACAAAAAGCAATGCCGGAGGTGACGAGGTTGACCGAGCGGAGCGCGGCCGGGCAGGGGGCGGCCGGGCCGGGCGTGGCTGAGCAGGCGAGCGCGCGCCGCGGGCGGCCGCCGTCCACCAGCAGGCGCGAGCTGCGGCTGATCGCGCTGCGGCTGTTTTCCGAGCACGGGTTCGACAGCACCACGATCGAGCAGATCGCCGCCGATGCCGGGGTCAGCGAGCGCACGTTCTTCCGGTACTTCCCGACCAAGGCGAGCGTGCTGTGGAGCGAGTTCGAGACCGAGGTGGAGACGATCAGGGCCACGCTCGGCGCGGTCGCCGACGACGTGCCCATGATGGACGCGATCCGCGGCGCGGTGGTCGCGGCGAACCACTACCAGGCCGGTGACGTGCCCGAGATGCGGCTGCGGATGCACCTCATCGCGACCGAGCCCGCGCTGTCGTTCAGCGCCGCCGAGCACTACGAGGCCTGGGAGCGGGCGGTCAGCGAGTTCGCCGGGCGGCGGCTCGGCCAGCCCGCCGAGTCCCTGTACCCGCTGACCGTCGGGCGGTCGGTGCTCGCCGCGTGCCGCGCGGCCTACGACCGCTGGTCCGCCCGCGCGGACGCGGACCTGACCCGCTACCTGGACGCCGCGCTAACCGCGCTTGCCGCCGGCTTCACCCCGGAGCTCATCAGGCAGTCAGCGGCGGGCGAGGCCGCCCCGCATCGTTGACCGCCCGGCGGGGTCCCGGTGGCGTTCGCTGACGGCCGGGCGGCGCCCGGGAAGGGAAATTGAGATCGGCGAGGTCTGTGAGTCGCCTGATATTCACTCATCTACGCTGGCCGGGCAATCATCTGGAAGCCTTTTGGTGTTGTGAAGAGTTATTAGCGCGATAACACGTATAAACCTTCATGATTATGCTATTACGCTGCCACGCCGGTGCCTTTGTGGTCGATGGTATTGAAGATTTCGCGGCAGGACCGGAAGCCGGCCACCAGTGCTCAGGTCCCGATCGGCAGGAGTGACCAATGGCACCATCACCGTGGGCCACTGCCCCTACTAGCCACCGAACAGCGGTGCGACAATCCTGGTGATCGCAAAGAAGCTCACGTTGAGGAAAGTGAGCACAGCTGAGGAAAGTGAGCAAATTAGTGCCCGCAGCTCCTCCAATGTGCGGTTTTCCAGTTAGGAGGTGCACCATGAAGCGCATCGCCGCGTTGATAATCCTCACCGCTGCGTTCATTCTGGGCCTAGTTGCCTGCGGGGGCGGGGCAGGACCACGGCCCTCCCCGTCGGCCTCGCACACCACGGCGCCGAGTTCTGCTGCCAGCACACCCAGTTCTGCTGCCAGCACACCCAGTTCTGCTGCCAGGCACACAGCACAGCCAGGGGAACCGACCTTGACGGCCGTGCCCGGGTACGACTACGTCAACGTCTCGGGCAGCGATGCCACCGATGCAGAACAGATGATCAAGGCTGACCCCCAGCATCTGCAGGCGGTATCGGTTCACATGGTCGTGCACGACGGGAACATGATCGCTGCTCTCGCTCTTGTCCAGGTGAAGCCTGCGTACGCGAACCTGCCTGAATTCCAGCAGGCCATAGTGTCGAGCCTCGCCGCGGAGACGGTCGGATCAGGAGCGAAGGCGACAACGGGGACCATCTACACCCAGAAAGTCTCGATCGTCAAGGACAGCTCGACCGTAACGTACTGCTGGTACCACGACGGGACGGTGACCACGGTGAGCGGGGAAGACGAGTCTGCGGTCCGTAACTTCGCCGAGGCGTATCTCAAGACGGTTCATTCTTAGCACTTCCAACCTCGGGATGGCCGCCTGAGACAGTGGAACGGGTGCGGGGTCGCCACGTAGACCAGGTCAACCGACGGGTCGGCGACCAGCGCCGCGTAGCTCGCGTGCGCCGCGGGCAGCTCGAAGAGCGCGGCGAACTCCTCCGCCCTCTCCTTGGCGCGTGAGCCGACCGCCGTGACCGTGTGGCCGGTCAGCAGCAGGTCCCGGGTGAAGTGGCGGGCGATGCCGCCGGTACCGAGGATTCCCCACCGGGCCGTGCTCTCCGCCACCTACGGTTCCTTATCGTGAGCGGGCTTGAACGCACCCGTTCTGGATCATCAAGAGCATTATCCCGTGCCGGACTGCAACGGGTCAGTCGTCCAGCCGGCCGGCGTCCTGCGGGTCAAGCGACTCCGGGGCGGTGTCCTCCGCGGCGGGGATCGTGTCCTGCAGCTCCTCCGGTTGCGCGTCCGCCGTCGGGGCGGCGGACGCGGCGGGCGTCCACTGCCTGAGCTCAACCTGCGGGATCAGCCAGGAGCCGACGAAGGCGAGCACGGCGATCGGCACCGCGATGAGGAAGACCGTCGAGATCGACTCGGCGTAGCCGGACACGAAGCCCGCATGCACCGCCGCGGGCAGGCGGCCGAGCAACGCGGGCGTCACGTTCGCCGAGCCGAAGCCCGCGGGCAGGCGCACCCCGTGCAGGCGGCTGGCCAGGTTGCCGACAAGCACGTTGGAGAAGATGGCGCCGAAGATCGCGACGCCGAACGAGCCGCCGATCGAGCGGAAGAACGTGGCGCCCGATGTCGCGACGCCCAGCTCGCTGTGCGGGACGCCGTTCTGCACGATGATCACCAGCACCTGCATGACTCCGCCCAGGCCCATGCCGAGCACCAGCATGGAGAGCGAGTCGGTAAGCGTGGACGACGACGGGCTCATCAGCGACAGCAGGTACAGGCCGACGGTCATCAGCGCCGTGCCGGCGATCGGGAAGAACCGGTACTTGCCGGTCCGCGCGATGATCTGGCCGGAGGTGATCGAGACCACGAGCATGCCGGCCATCACCGGGAACATGTACACGCCGGAGACGGTGGGCGAGATTCCCCTGACCACCTGGAAGAAGGCGGGCAGGTAGGTGATCGCGCCGAACATGCCGAAGCCGACGATGAAGCCCACCATGCTGGTGACGGCGAACACGCGCGTGCGGAACAGGTGCAGCGGCAGGATCGGCTCGACCGCGCGGCGCTCGGCGAGCACGAAGGCGACGATCAGCACCGCGCCCGCCGCGCCGAGGATGTAGATCGGCGCCGATGCCCACGGGTAGGTCGTCCCGCCAAGGCTGGTGAGCAGGATCAGCGAGGTCGCGGCGAGCGAAAGCAGCACCGTGCCGAGGTAGTCGATCGTGTGATGCAGCCGGCGCAGCCTGCCTGGCACCTGGAGCGCCACCACGATCAGCGCGATCGCGCCGATCGGGATGTTGATGTAGAAGATCCAGCGCCAGCTCAGGTTGTCCACGAAGACGCCGCCGAGCAGCGGGCCGATCAAGCTGGACAGGCCGAAAACCGCGCCGAACAGCCCCTGGTACCGGCCGCGCTCGCGGGGCGAGACGATGTCGCCGACGATCGCCTGCGCGCCGACCATCAGCCCGCCTGCGCCCAGGCCTTGCACGGCCCGGAAGGCGATCAGCATGACCATGGAGGTGCTCAGGCCGGAGAGCACCGAGCCGATCAGGAAGATGACGATCGCCGCCTGGAAGAAGACCTTCCGGCCGTACATGTCACCGAGCTTGCCCCAGAGCGGGGTGGACACCGTGGTGGCGAGCAGGTACGCGGTGACCACCCAGGCGATGTGCGAGCCGCCCTTGAGGTCGCCGACGATCGTCGGCAGCGCGGTGGCCACGATCGTCTGGTCGAGCGCGGCGAGCAGCATGCCGCACATGAGCGCGCCGATGATGATCAGGATGCTCCGGCGGCCGAGCCCCGGCAGCGGGGAGCCGCCGGCGGGCGCAGGGGTGGCTGAGGCCATCAGTGCCTGTCCTTCCTGCCTGTCATGTGCTGTTACGCCTCCCGGGTTCCGGTAACCCGCTTACCGGGCACCGCCGTGATATCCCGCAGCGCGGAGTCTTCAGGGAATCCGCCGGCGAGCGCCTGGAAGGCCTGGTCGATAAGGTGGCCGAGTTGCACGGCTCCGCTGGTGCCGGTCCAGAACGACAGGCAGGCGCGGATGACGCTGACCGACGCGGCGGCCAGCACGCCCGGATAGGGGTCGGTTTCCTGGTCGGCGCCGAGGCGGGTGGCGATCCCTTCGGCGATGGCCCGCTCGATCATGGCCATCTGCCCCGCATGAGCCGCGCGGACGAGCGGGTCGGTGCGCGCCGCCTTCATCCGGCGCAGCCAGTCGGCCGGGTCGCCGCCGAGCGAGCGAAGCTCGTCGGCCATTCCCTCGGCGTCCTGCGCCAGCACCGCGCGCAGCGCGGCGATCACCGGCTCGCCGGGCGCGCGGGTCGCCACGTGCTCGCGCAACCGCGCCGCCCGGTCCGGGTCGCCGCCGAACAGCACGGCTTCCTTGGAGGGGAAGTAGTTGAAGAACGTGCGCGGCGATACCTCCGCCGCCTCGGCGATGTCCTCGACGGTAACGTTCGCCAGGCCCCGCTCAGCCACCAGGCCGAGGGCCGCGCGGCGCAGCAGCCGGCGCGTGGCCTGCTTCTTGCGCTCGCGCAGCGAGACGGGCGGTTCCGTCTCGGACGGCGTGCTAGTGACGGTCATGATACAGTCACCGAAACCTTGCAGTCTGTTAAAAATTGCATTCTCGGCATGATTGCAGTGGATGCAACCAAGGTTCGCGGTTCTTTGTTCCCGTTGTTCCCGGTTTCCGATCGGTAACGAGTGCCGCCGGGACCGCTCGGGCCAGCCGCCGGAACTACCATGAAACCGTGGCTAAACGGACGAAGGCTGCGGATAATCTGGTCCCCAGGCAGCCGAACCCGGCACGGGTCTACGACTACTTCCTTGGCGGCAGAGACAACTTCCAGGTCGACCGCGCTGTGGCCCAGCGGGCCAGCGCCGAGATGCCGGAAATTCAGGAAGGCGCCCGGGCGACGCGCGGTGCTTGGCCGGGTGGTCCGCTACCTGGTCAAGGAGGCCGGCATCAGGCAACTGGTTGACATCGGCGCAGGGCTGCCAACCAGGGACAACGTTCACCAGATCGCCCACAGGACCGGTCCGGCGGTCCGGGTGGTCTACGTGGACAACGACCCGGTGATCCTGGCGCACGCGGAAACCCGGGTGACATACGGAGTCACCCTCGCGGCCGCTCCTTGACGCCGGCCGCGAGGAGGTCCACGACCTCGGCGATGCGTGCCGCGCGGAGGTCCGGCCGGCGAGTGGTCGCGTCGATGTAGCGCAGGTACCCCTTGCGGTAGAACTGTGCGAGCGCGTCGAAGAACGCCCCGGCGGCCTGGTTCGCGGCGAGGGCGGCCGAGATGTCCTCGGCCAGGTCGGCACGCTGCGGGCCTTCCGGCGTGAGTTCAACCGCCACCTTGTCGCCGGCGGCGATGCCCAGTTCCTGCGCCCGCGCCGGGGCGTAGGAGAACGCCCACCCGCCGTCGGCCGGCGCGAGCGTTACCCGCACCCGCTTGCCGCCGACGGTGCCGTTCACGTGATGTACCGCCTTGGTGCCCCACGCCTCGTCCGGGTCGAACGGGACCACGATGACGGCGCGGCCGCCGGGGCCGGCGGCGACGACGGCATCGAACCGCTGCGTGCGCATGGCCCTATCCTGGCATCGGGCCGCGCCAAGGACCAGGACAGGCAGTGGTTGCGTGGTGGCACGCAATAGCTCCGCACGGCAGTTGGTGAGGCCGGTGCGAGCCTAGCCCCTGGGTCCTTTTGGCCGGTGGGCGACGAGGAGGGACTGGGCGCCGACGCCGACGGGGCCGCGGACGTCGGAGAGCACGGAGGTGGCCAGGCCGGTGCCGCCCGGGGAGATCGCCGTCTGGGCGTCCAGGCAGATCCACTCGCCCTCGGCCTCCCGGTGCAGGTGCACGGTGAGCTCGGGGTTGATGGAGTACCAGCGGACGATGTCCATCTCCCACGAGGCGCCGTTCCCGCTGTCGGCGACGGCAAGCACCCGTTCCAGCGGGGCTGGTACCTCATCGGGCACGAGCGGGTAGCGCATGCGTCCCCACACCGCGGCGGGACCGGGGCTGGTGAATCCGCCGTGGATCATGCGCCATTCGATCGCGGACACGTACCCGTCTACCCAGCCGGCGGGCAGCGGCACAGCCGGCCCGTCGGGCGGTGCCGCGGGCGCGGGGAGCCGGGATGCCACCGGGCCGGCGTCCGTGCGGAGCACCCGCCAGGCGGTGGCCCGCGCCACCTCGCGCCCGCCCGCGCTCGCCGTCGCCTCGAGCAGTTCGACGCTGCGGCCCGGGCGCGCCAGCCGCGCCGCCACGGTGATCTCGCCGACCGGGATCGCGCCCAGGATCTCGCAGGTGAACCGGGCGATCATCATCTCGTCGCGGGGCTGGCAGCGCAGCATGGCCCGGCCGAGCAGCGCACTGGGCGGGCCGGCGTGCTGCGCGCCCGCATCCCAGGGCCCGGTCGTGTGCACCGTCGCCTGCCACCGGCCGTCTCCCAGGGGAACGTAGAAGCTCTCTGCCACGCAACGAATGCTACGGATCGGCCGCCCGACGGGGCACACGCGTCCCGGCGGCGGGTAACTGGTGGCTGGCCGCGCTGACCGCTCCAAAGCGCTGGACCCGGTGCGACTACCGTGTGAGACGTCGTTGGACTTACCGGCGGAGCGCTGAGATGAGCCTGTCCGGTTCGTCTTATCACTACCGGGCCAGGGAGAGGAGCACGCACCATGACCGAGCAGTCGCCGCAGTCGCCGCCGTGGCCGAAGCAGGGGCCCGCGTCCTACTTCCCGTCGATCGAGAAGAAGTACGGTCGCTCAATCGCCGAGTGGCAGCGGGTCATCGCGAACTGCGGTCTCGACAAGCACATGACCATCGTGGGTTACCTGAAGTCGGAGCACGGCATGGGACACGGGCACGCCAACGCGCTCGTCGGCTGGACGCTCCAGGGCAACGTCGCCCGTCCCTGAGCTCACAGCCGGAGTCCCGCGTTCAGCGCGGGGAGGCCGAGGGCGACGAGGACTGTGAGGTGCCTGATATCGCCTTACCAGCCCTGGCAGGACGACTTTCATGAAGGATTCTGGTGTTCGGAAGGGTTGTGGGCGTGATAGCCCTAACAACCCTTCCTGATCTCAGGCGCGGCCGACGGCGCTGGTGCCTTTGAGGCCAGTGGTGTTAGAGGTGCCTACTGCATGATGTTCCGGGTGGCCGGGTGCCGGCGGTAGCCGCCGTGCCGCCGGCGGTAGCCGCCGTGCGCGGTCTGGCCGCGCTGATCGCTGTCTGGCTGCCGGGTAGCCGCGGGAAAACGTGGCGGACCTAGCATGGGGCCATGTTCAACGGTCTGCTGTTCTTTCCCGTGACGCCGTACCGGGGCGACGGGTACGTCGATCTTGACGAGCTTGCGGCGCACGTGCGGCGCGGCATTGACGCGGGGGCTGGCGGGGTGTTCGCCGCCTGCGGTACGGGCGAGTTCAGCGCGCTCGAACCGGACGAGTATGCCGAGGTGGTGCGGGCCGCCGTGGGGGCGATCGGCGGGCGGGTACCGGTCTTCGCGGGGGCGGGCGGGCCGGTGCGCACGGCGCGGCGGTTCACCGACCTCGCCATGGGGGCGGGTGCCGACGGCGTGCTGCTGCTGCCGCCCTATCTCACCGAGGCGGCCGGGGCCGGCCTGGTCGATTACGTGCGGGCCGCCACCAGGGAGGACCTGCCGGTCATCG
Source organism: Trebonia sp. (assembly GCA_036391275.1). Taxonomy (GTDB): domain Bacteria; phylum Actinomycetota; class Actinomycetes; order Streptosporangiales; family Streptosporangiaceae; genus Trebonia. The sequence continues at coordinate 36,837 of DASWAE010000033.1, read as the reverse complement.
TGTACAACCGGGCTAACGCCCGGTTCAACGAGGAGAGCGCCGTCGCGGTGGCCAGGCTGCCGCAGGTGATCGGGTTCAAGGACGGTGTGGGCGACCTTGACCTGATGATCAGGATCGTGCGCGCGGTGCGGGACGACACGGTGCGGGACGACACGGTGCGGGACGACACAGTGCGGGACGGGGGAACCGAGCCCTCGTTCTTCTTCTTCAACGGGATGCCGACGGCGGAGGTGACGCAGCGCGCCTACCGCGCCATCGGCGTGCCGCTCTACTCGTCGGCCGCTTTCGCGTTCGCGCCGCAGGTCGCGCTCGCCTACTACAACGCGCTCGAGAAGAACGACCAGACGACCCTGGACGCGCTTGAGCGCGCCTTTTACCACCCGCTCGCCCGGCTGCGGGCGAAGGGGACCGGATATGCCGTATCGCTGATCAAGGCGGGCGTCGAGCTCGCCGGCTATCGCACGGGCGGGGTCCGCCCGCCGCTTACCGCGGTGGCTCAGGAGCACCGTGAGGAACTGGGCCGCATCCTCGCCGCCGGGCTCGCCGTGGTAGCCAACTGAATCCGGAGCGCCGATGAACACTGGAAGCATCCGCATCACCAAAGTGACCATCACCCCCGTCGCGTTCGCCGACCCGCCGCTGCTTAACTCGGTCGGCGTGCACGAGCCGTTCGCGCTGCGCGCCATCATCGAGGTCGCCACTGACGCGGGGCTGACCGGACTCGGCGAGACCTACGCGGACGAGAAGCACCTCGCGGCGCTGCACGCCGCCGCCACGGCCATCGAGGGCGCCGACGTCTGGCACACCGGGGAGATCTACCGCCGCGTCCAGGCCATGGCGGCGCCGGACACGACGATCGCCTCCGGCCTCATCGGGCACAGCGCGGCGACCGACCGGGTGTTCTCCCCGTTCGAGGTCGCCTGCCTGGACATCCAGGGCAAGGCCGCCGGGCGTCCCGTCGCCGACCTGCTCGGCGGCGCGGTCAGGGACCAGGTGCCGTTCTCCGCCTACCTGTTCTACAAGTGGGCCGCGCACCCCGGAGCCGAGCCGGACGACTGGGGCGAGGCCGTCGACCCGGCCGGGATCGTCGCCCAGGCCAAGCGGATGGTCGACGACTACGGGTTCACCGCGATCAAGCTCAAAGGCGGCGTCTTCGCGCCGCACCAGGAGATCGCGGCGGTCCGCGCGCTGCGCGAGGCCTTCCCCGCCCATCCGCTGCGGCTCGACCCGAACGCGGCGTGGACCCCGTATACGTCGCTCAAGGTCGCCCGCGAGCTTGACGGCGTCCTCGAGTACCTGGAGGACCCGACGCCCGGCATCGACGGCATGGCGGAGGTGGCGCGGAAGGCGCCGATGCCGCTCGCCACCAACATGTGCGTGGTGGCCTTCGACCACATACCGCCCGCGGTCAGGGAAAACGCCGTTCAGGTGATCCTGTCCGACCACCACTACTGGGGCGGCCTGCGCCGCTCGCAGTTGCTTGCCGGGATCTGCGAGACGTTTGGCATCGGCCTGTCCATGCACTCCAACTCCCACCTCGGCATCAGCCTCGCCGCGATGGTTCACCTGGCCGCCGCCGTGCCCAGCCTCAGCTACGCGTGCGACACGCACTGGCCGTGGAAGACCGAGGACGTGGTGGCCGGCACCCCGTTCACCTTCACCGGGGGCGCGCTCAGCGTGCCGCGCGGTCCCGGGCTCGGCGTCGAGCTCGACCGGGACGCGCTGGCCCGGCTGCACGAGCATTACGTGGCCTGCGGGCTGCGCAACCGGGACGACACCGGCTACATGCAACGGGTCGTCCCCGGCTACCAGCGCAAGCAGCCCCGCTGGTAGCCGTACGGTAACGCGAGCCGGAGGACACGCTCGGCGTTGCCGCCGGCGATCTTCGCCCGGTCCGCCGGGCTGAGGGGCAGCATGTCAAGCAGCTTGCGCCCGGCCTGGTTCGAGCCGAACGGGTAGTCCACGCTGAACAGCACGCGGTCCACCCCGAACACCTGGACCGCGCACATCACGGGCGGCAGGCTGAACAGGCCCGCTGTCGTCACCCAGACGTTGCGCAGGAAGTACTCCGACGGGGACAGCGCGAGACCGGTGAACCCGTGCAGGATGTGGTCGATGCGATCCAGCATGAACGGGATCATCTCGCCGCCGTGCCCGATGATCATCCGCAGCCCCGGGTGCCGGTCGAACACCCCGGCGGCGACCATCCGCAGCGCGTGCAGCCCGGCCTCCGCGTGCCACCCCCAGCCGGCGGTCGCCAGCCGGCCCGCTAGCGGGTCCGGCAGCCCGCCGAACAAGATCTCGTGCAGCTCAGCGGGCGGCGGCGCCGGGTGCAGGTAGAGCGGGACGTCCAGCTGCTCGAACCGGGTGAGCAGCGGCTCGAAGCGCGCGTCGTCGAGGAACGCGCCGTTCGTGCCCAGCGTGCTGTGGACAAGCGCGCCGACGAAGCCGAGGTCGCTGACCGCGCGCTCCAGTTCGTCCGCGGCCGCGGCGGGATCGTCGGTGGGCAGGGTCGCGAACCCGGCGAGCCGGCCCGGGTGGCTGGCGATCGCAGCGGTGAGCTGATCATTCGCGGCCCGTGCGGCCTTGACGGCCCCGGCGCCGCGGAGCGGCTGCGCGGCCGGGGCGACGTGCGAGATGACCTGCACGTCGATCCCCGCCGCGTCCATGCCCGCGAGCCTGTCCTGGCCGAGGTCAAGCAGCGCGTCACGCAGGGCGGGGGGCAAGGGCCGGCCGCCGGCGGCCGGCTGCGGCCCCGCGAGTCCTGCGGTCAGGAAGTGCTCTTCGAGCGCAATGGTACGCATGCGCTCATTGTGTCGCTCCGCTCGTACCCGGGGAAGGCCGGGCCGCCGGGGTCAGGCGGGCTGCTTGTCCACCGACGCCTGGTAGATCTCCTCGACCGAGTGCTCGAGCGTAGCGCCGAACTCCTCATCCGTCTGGCCCTCGGTCAGCCCCTCGAGCAGGGCGCGGGAGAAGCTGGCGATCAGCGACGGGTCACGCTTGAGCAGATCGCATGCCTCGTCCCGGCTGTACCCGCCGGACAGCGCGACGATCCGCAGGACGCGCGGGTCGGCCGCCAGTTCGGCGTACAGGCCGGGCTGGGTGGGGATGGTGATCTTGAGCATGATCCGGGCGTCGTCGGGAAGCGCGTCCACGTGCTTGGCGATGGCCTCGACCAGCAGCGTCTCGGCGTACTCCTTGTGCGGACTCGAGATGCTGACCTCGGGCTCAAGGATCGGCACCAGCCCTGCCGCGCGGATCCGGCTGGCGTAGTCGAACTGCTGTGCCACGATCGCCGCCACCCCGGCCTCGCTCGCGTCCTTGATCACCGACCGCATCTTAGTGCCGAAGATCCCGTGCCGGTTGGCGCGCGCGAGCAGGTCATCGAGGGTGTCGATGGGCTTCATCAGCTGGACGCCGTCCTGCTCGGCGGCCAGCCCCAGGTCCACCTTGAGTATCGGGACGATGTTCTTGGTCTCCCATAGGTACTGGGCGGTTGGCACGCCCTCGATGTCGCGGTCCATGGTCTGCTCGAACAGGATCGCGGCGAGGATCCGCGTGCCGTCGAACGCGGGGCTTGTCATCACCCGGGTCCGCATGGCGTGAACCAGGTCGAACATCTCCTCGTCGGAGCCGAACCGGTCCCGTCCGATGCCGTACTCGGCGAGCGCCTTGGGCGTGGAGCCGCCGCTCTGGTCGAGCGCGGCGAAGAATCCGCGCCCGGACTTCACCTTCTCAAGCTGAGCTGTGTTCACGCTTCCGCATTGTGTCACCGTCGGCAGCCTGCCACCAGGCCGGCCGGGCCGGCAGGCGCGCGCGGCCAGGTCACGCGGGCGGCAGGCCGCCCCGCGCGCCGTCTTGCAGGTCCAGCGTGAGGGCGATGGACCGGCGGATCTCGTCGCTGATCTTGCGGTTCCGGTAGAGCTCATCCAGCTTGGCGCGCTGCGCACGGACCAGCTCGCGGCGGATGACGCTGCTTGACGCCGCGCCGCCGTCCCCGCCGGTCTCGTCGAGCACCGCGCGGACCCGTTCCAGCCGCAGCTCGAACAACTGCCGGTACACGCTCGCGGTGTCCTCGTCCACCTCGCCGGCCTCGGCGAGCTGATCGAGCCGGGTCAGCCCCGCCTCGGCGACCCGCTTGCGGGCCAACGCCTCGCGCCGCCGCTGCTCGTCACCCTCGGCGAGGCCGAGCGCGTTCAGCAGCGGCCCGAGCGTGAGCCCTTGCCCGACCAGGGTCAGCACCACCACCACGGCGGCGAGAAAGACCAGCGTGGGCCGCTCGGTGAACGGTTGGCCGCGCGCCTCAAGCGGCAGCGTCAGCGCGATGGCCAGGGAGATCGCGCCGCGCAGGCCACCCCAGCCGATGATCAGCCGCTGCCGCCACGGGTTGCGCACGTACCCGGCATGCGGCCCGGGGATGAACCTGATCAGCGGGGACACCATCAGTTCCCAGGCCATCCTGGTCCCGATGACCACGGCCACCACCGCCGCCGCGGCTCCCGCGAGCCAGGCCACCGAGTACCCGCGGGACAGGTGGTCGACCACCGAGCGCAGCTCAAGTCCGAGCAGCACGAACAGCGCGGACTCAAGCAGGAAGATCAGCGTCCGCCAGAACAGCGCGCCGCTGACCCGGGACGCGGCCTGCAGCATGCCCTCGGTGCGGGTGCCCAGGTAGACGCCGGTCACCACGGTGGCGAGCACGCCGGAAACGTTCAGCTGCTCGGCGGGCACGTACGCGACGAACGGGGTGATCAGCGAGACCATGATCTGGATCGAGGGATCACGGACGAACCGCCGCACCCGCCCGATGACCACGGCCACGACCAGGCCGTAAGCGACACCGCCGAGGACCACCTCGGCGAGCCGCGTCACGCCGTGCGCGAAGGTGAACGGGTGGGTCATCGCCTCGACCGCCAGCCCGAACGCGGTCAGCGCCACCCCGTCGTTGATCAGGCTCTCAGCTTCAAGGATGGTCACGATGCGGGCCGGCGCGCCCAGCCGGGTCAGTACCGAGGTGGCGGCCACCGCGTCCGTCGGCGCCACCGCCGCGGCGAACGCCAGCGCACCCGGCCAGCCGGCCGCGGGCAGCAGCACATGGGTCGCCGCGCCCACGGTAAGGATGGTCAAGGTCGTCGCGCCGACCGCGAGCGCGCTGATCCGCACGGCGTTCTCCCTGGTCTCCCGCGGTGCGGTGAAGAACGCGGCGTGGTACACGAGCGGCGGCAGGAACAGCACCAGGACGAGGTTCGGCGACAGCTCGAAGTTCGGCACCTGCGGGATGAGGCTGGCGAGGACGCCGAGCACCACGAGCACGATCGCCTGCGGGATCTCCAGGCGGTTGGCCACGCTCCGGCCGACGATCATCACCACGGCGATGGCAAGACCGAGCGTGAACAGCTCGTACTCTCCCACTGGCTTCTCCCCAGAAGCACCGCTCCGGTATGACGTTACTGAAGCATGCATGGCCCGGGATCGGACGGGCAGGGGGTGGTCATGACCACCACCGGACTTACCAGCGGTATATCACTCGACGTGGTGGCCGACCTGGCCGCGCAGCTGCGGGTGGACTCCGTCCGCAGCTCGACGAGCGCCGGGTCCGGCCACCCCACCTCAAGCATGTCGGCGGCCGACATCCTCGCCGACCTGGTCGCCCGCCACCTGCGCTACGACTGGGACGAACCGGACGCGCCCGCTAACGACCACCTGATCTTCTCCAAGGGTCACGCGTCGCCGCTGCTTTACTCGGTATTCAAGGCCGTTGGCGCGGTATCCGAGCACGAGCTGCTCAACGGCTACCGCCGCTTCGGCGAGCGGCTTGAGGGTCATCCCACGCCGGCGCTGCCCTGGGTTGACGTGGCCACCGGGTCACTGGGCCAGGGCTTGCCCGACGGGGTGGGCGTGGCGCTGGCGGGCAAGTACCTGGACCGGCTGCCGTACCGGGTGTGGGTGCTGTGCGGGGACAGCGAGCTCGCCGAAGGCTCCATCTGGGAGGCGCTCGACAAGGCGTCCTACTACAAGCTGTCCAACCTGATCGTCATCGTTGACGTCAACCGGCTCGGCCAGCGCGGCGCGACCGACCTGGGCTGGGACACCGCCGCCTATGCCCACCGGGCCATGGCCTTCGGCGCCCGTACCATCGAGATCGACGGCCACGACCTCGACGTGATCGACCACGCGCTCATCGAGGCAGCCAGCCACACGGGCGGAGACCAGCCGACGGTCATCATCGCCAAGACGGTCAAGGGCAAGGGCTTCTCTGAGGTTGAGGACAGCCCCGACTGGCACGGCAAGCCGTTCCCCCAGGACATGGCCGACCGGGCGATCGCCGAGCTCGGCGGCGTGCGTAACCTGGTCGTCCGCGGGCCGGTGCCAGAGCCCGCCGAGCCGGGGCCCGCGCTGCAGCACCCCAGCACGCTCCCGCAGCAGGGCGAGAAGTCGCAGCCGGGCAAGGAGTGGCCGGAGTACAAGCCCGGCGACAAGGTTGCCACCCGCAAGGCCTACGGCGACGCGCTGGTCGCCCTGGGCGCGCGGGACGACACGGTCGTCGCCCTCGACGGCGAGGTGAGCAACTCCACCTACGCCTCGGAGTTCGCGACTGCCTTCCCCGAGCGGTACTTCGAGATGTTCATCGCCGAGCAGCAGATGGTGGCCGCCGCCACCGGGCTGGCCGTCCGCGGCTACAAGGCGTTCGCGTCGACGTTCGCCGCCTTCCTCACCCGGGCCTACGACTTCATCAGGATGGGCGCCGTCTCCGGGGTGGACCTGCGGCTGTCCGGCTCGCACGCGGGCGTGGAGATCGGCGCCGACGGACCGTCCCAGATGGCCCTGGAAGACCTGGCCATGATGCGCGCCGTGCACGGCTCCACGGTGCTCTACCCGGCCGACGGCACGAGCACCGTCGCGCTCGTGGCGGCGATGGCCGAGACGCCGGGCATCAGCTACCTCCGCACCACCCGCGGGTCGTACCCCGGCCTGTACCCGCCCGGGGAGGAGTTCGCCGTCGGCGGGTCGAAGGTGCTGCGCTCCGGCCCGGCGGACCAGGTGACCCTGGTCGGCGCCGGGGTGACGCTGTACGAGTGCCTGAGCGCCGCGGACCAGCTCGCGGGCGAGGGCGTCGCGGCCCGCGTCATCGACTGCTACTCGGTCAAGCCGGTCGACGCGGCGACCCTGGCGGCCGCCGCCGAGGCAACCGCCGGCCGCGTCGTCGTCGCCGAGGACCACCACCCGGAGGGCGGGCTCGGCTCGGCGGTCGCGGACGCCCTGCTCGCCGCCGGGCAGCGCGACCTCAGCCTCGTGCACCTCGCGGTGCGCGAGATGCCCGGCTCCGGCTCGGGCAGCGAGCTGCTCGCCTGGGCCGGCATCGACGCCGGGCACATCGCCGCCGCCGCCCGCCGGCTCGCCAGCGGAACGTAGCCCAAGGGCACCATCAGCCCCACCGGGGCCACGCGGCACGAGCCCGGAGCCGGCCATCCGGCCGACTCCGGGTGCCGCCCGGCCGACTCCGGGTGATGGTTGTGGCAACGCGCCGCCAATGACCGGCGCGTTGCCACAACCATCCGGCGCTGACAACGCCGAGAACGTGGTGGTATCTACGTCGGCCAGGACCCGGCCGCGGGGTTAGCTCGCGCGAGGTGAGCCTGGGGCTACCGGCGTGAGGTGAGCCTGGGGCTACCGGCCTGCCGAGCCCCGCAGGTCACGGCGTATCTCGTCGAGGAGGTCGTGGATTTCCTGCTCGGTGCTGACCAGGTTAGCCTCGGCCCGCGCGGTCCGCTCCGCGGCCCGCCGCTCCGCCCGGCTCGGCTTCCTGCCCGTGCGCGTGACCTGAGATGTCCTGCGGAAGAGTCCCATGATCCCGTCCTCTGAGCTGCCTACCGTGACGAATGTGGTGCCTGACTACCCGGCTTGCGCCTTTCCATGCCAGTGGCGTGCGGTAATAACACTTCCGTAACGAAAGGGGCTGCGCGCGACGATTGAGGTTTTCGCGTGTCCTGTGGTGGGAGACCCAAACTCCGCGCTGGCATCTGTCCGGTGTGCCACCGCCGGAAGTGTGAGGTGAGCTATGAGGCATCCGAACGACTGGCCTGCGACAGGACAGCAGCAAACGCTCGAGATGGCGGCGGAGCCTCCTCCGCCGCGCCGTCCGCCCCTGCGAGATACGGGCCCTGAACCGCGGCACCATGACCAGGTGCCGCCGCGACCCCGGTTCGTCCCGCGGCCCGAGCCCACCCCGCGGCCAGAGGCTGGCCAGCGTCCGGAGGCCGGCCCGCGGCCGCGGTTCATTCCCCGGCCGCTCGGGTCAGTTCCCTGGCTCCCGCCCGCGCTGGCCGCTCCCGGGCCTGCGTCCCTTCCAGCGCCGCCCGCCCAGCAGGCACCTGCCCGGCAGGCACCTGCCCAGCAGGCACCTGCCCGGCAGGCACCCGTTAGGTACCAGCGGCTCGTGCCCGCCATCATCGGCAACGAGCTGCGGATACCGATCCTGTGGTGCGATTTCGGCAGCTGCGTCGAGCGGTTCACCCACCCCGACGCGCTCGGCGAGCGAGACCTGCGGCACCGGGCGCTGACGGCCGGCTGGCGCTACGACCTGCTCGGCCGGCTCGCCTGCCCGTCGTGCCTGCAGCACGACGCGACGTTCTGGGTCGTCCGGCCGCCGGCGCCCGTGCGGCGGTTCTGACGGTTAGCGGCTTAGCTGCTGCTGCCGAGGTGCTCGGTGAGGTCATCGAGCACTAGGCCGAGGCCGATACCCGCCATCCAGACGTCCTTGGCGATGGCGGTGCCCTCCCGGGTCGGCAGCGGGCTGCCCTCCTTGTGCATGCCCGGCGTCCTGGCGTACAGGCCGAGGAGCCCGCCGGAGAACGCCGCGAGGCCGCCGCCCGCCAGAGCCGCGGGGATGACGGGGATGAGCAGCGCCGCGCCGAGCGCGATCTCGGCCCCGGCAAGCAGCCGCACGAAGTCGTGCGGCTTGAGCTTGTTCAGGAACGGGTACGCGCCGGCGGCGAAGCCATGCAGTTGCGCGGCGGTCTGGTCATCGGCCGACAGCTTGACGATGCCGGAATTGAGGATGAAGGCACCGGTGGCGATGCGCTGAGGCAGGTGCCTGGCCTTGATTGAGATTCCCATGGGTCCCGGGTTACCCATGTGCGCGCCGCTAATCCGTGAGCGGCTACCGGGTCCGCGGACGCCACGCGTCAAAACTGTCCGGACGGGATAGACAGCCCCCCATAACTGTCCTACGGTGCTGCTATGGGCTCGATGGTGACGCCTGAAGCCAGCCCAGAGGTCACCCGCCTGTTCGAGCTGCGGGACGACCCCGCCCGCGATCTGGCCAGGCAAGCCGGCGCGGTCGCTGACGCCTGCCACGCCATGGCGGTCAGGTTCCACCGCGGCGGCAAGCTCATGGTGTTCGGCACCGGCGGGCCAAGTGCGGACGCCCAGCACGTCGCGGTCGAGTTCGTCCACCCGGTGATCGTCGGCAAGCGCGCGCTGCCCGCGATCTCGCTGACCACCGACGCGGCCACGCTGACCGGCATCGCCGAGGCCGACGGCATCGACCAGGTCTTCGCCCATCAGCTCCGCTACCTGGCCGGCCCCGCCGACATCGCCCTGGGCATCTCCGCCGACGGCAACAACGGCAGCGTGCTGGCCGGGCTGGCCACGGCGCACGCGCTCGGGCTGCTGACCATCGCGCTGGCGGGGGGCGATGGCGGCCGGGTGGCCGCGGCGAACGTGGCCGACCACCTGCTGACCGCGGCGTCCGGCGACCCTTGCGTGGTCAAGGAAATGCAGGTAACCACGTACCACATCCTCTGGGAGCTGGTGCACGTGTTCTTCGAGCAGCCGGGAGTGCTTGACCCGGGAGTAGTGAGATGACCGGCGCGGACGGGACGTTCGGCCCTGCCTGCTCCGACGATCGCTGCATAACGTGCGGGGATATGGCAGTGGAGGTGCGCGTCGTGCGGCTGCTCGACGATGGCATGGCCGACGTGGACACGGGCCATGGCGAGGAGCGGGTCAGCGTCGCCCTGGTGAGCGCCGCGGCCGGCGACACGATCCTGGTGCACGCCGGCGAGGCGATCGCGGTGGTGGGGAGGTGACCTGGTGACCGACGACCGGGGGACGGCGGCGATGGAGTCGCTGTACCCGTTCCTCTACTCCGGCACCAGCGACCTGGCCGCCGTGCTTGACCAGGTGCGCGCGTCCACCGTCGCCAAGACCGAGGAGATCACGGAGTTGCGGCGGCTGATCGCCCGGCGGGACGGCGCGCGGATCGCGCGGTGCGCGCGGGAAATGGCGGCCAGGTTCGCCGCCGGCGGCCGGCTGTTCGCCTTCGGCAACGGGGGCAGCGCGACCGACGCGGCGCAGCTCGCGACCTTGTTCCTGCACCCCGGCGCACTCGCGTCCGGTGACACTCCCCCGCCGTTGCCGGCGTTCGGGCTGGCCAACGACACGTCGGTGGTCACCGCGCTCTGCAACGACATCGGGGTCGACGTGGTGTTCGCGCGCCAGCTCGGCGCGTTCGGCCGGGCAGGCGACATCGCGGTCGGCCTGTCGACGAGCGGTAACTCCGCCAACCTGCTGCGCGCCTTCGACGAGGCGAGCCGGCGGGGGATGCTCACCATCGGCCTGGCCGGCTACGACGGCGGGAAGATGGCCGAGCTGCCGGGCATCGACTACCTCTTCGTCGCGCCGTCCGCCTCCATCCACCGGATCCAGGAAGCCCAGACCACGATCTACCAGGTGCTGTGGGAACTTACCGCCCAGGAGGTGTCGCGTGTGCCTCGGCATACCGGGTGAGGTTGTCGAACTCCACCCCGAGCAGCCCGACCTCGCCAAGGTGAACGTCAGCGGGGTCAAGCGGCTGGTCAACATCGCCCTGCTCGCCGACGATCCGCCCAAGCCGGGCGAATGGGTGCTGATCCACGTCGGCTTCGCCCTGTCCAAGATCGACGAGGCGGAGGCGGCCGCGGCCATGGAGTTCCTGGAGGGGATCGGCCAGGCTTACGAGGACGAGATCGCGGCGCTGCGCGAGTCACTGATCGAATAGCGGAAGGGGAGCGTGCGGACGATGCGGTTCGTCGATGAGTTCCGTGACGCGGACAAGGCTCACGCGCTCGCCGCGAAGATCGCGGCGCTGTGCGTGCCTGGCCGCTCCTACAAGTTCATGGAGGTGTGCGGCGGGCACACCCACACGATTTACAAGCACGGCCTCGAGGACTACCTGCCGGAGGCGATCACCCTGGTGCACGGTCCCGGCTGCCCGGTGTGCGTGATCCCGATGGGCCGGGTGGACGACGCGATGCACCTGGCGTCGCGGCCGGACGTCATCATGACCTCCTTCGGCGACATGATGCGGGTGCCCGGCTCGCACGGCTCGTTCTTCGACGCGAAGGCCGCGGGCACGGACATCCGCATGGTGTACTCGCCGCTCGACTCGCTCAAGATCGCGCGGCAGAACCCGGACCGCCACGTGGTGTTCATGGCCATCGGGTTCGAGACCACCGCGCCGTCCACCGCGATGACGATGCTGCGCGCCCGCGCGGAGAGCCTGTCGAACTTCTCGGTGTTCTGCAACCACGTCACGATCATCCCGGCCATCAAGGCCATCCTCGACTCCCCCGACCTGCGGCTCGACGGGTTCATCGGGCCCGGGCACGTGTCCACCGTGATCGGCTGCCGGCCGTACGAGTTCATCGCCCGCGACTACGGCAAGCCCGTCGTGGTGGCCGGGTTCGAGCCGCTCGACATCCTGCAGTCCATCTACATGCTCATGCTCCAGCTGTCGCAGGGCCGCTCGGAGGTGGAGAACCAGTACGCGCGCGTGGTGCCGTGGAACGGGAACCTGGTCGCGCTCAAGGCGATCAGCGAGACCATGGAGCTGCGGCCGTACTTCGAGTGGCGGGGCCTCGGCTTCATCTCGCACTCCGCGCTGCGCGTCCGCGAGTCCTTCGCGTCGATGGACGCCGAGCGGCTGTTCTCCGTGCCCGGGGTGCGGGTCGCCGACCCGAAGGCGTGCCAGTGCGGCGAGGTGCTCAAGGGCGTGCTCAAACCGTGGGAGTGCAAGGTGTTCGGCACGGCGTGCACGCCAGAGACGCCGATCGGCACCTGCATGGTGTCGCCGGAGGGCGCCTGCGCCGCCTACTACAACTACGGGCGGATGAACAGGCACCGGGTGGCCGAGGCCACCTCGGCGGCGCCCGCGGTGCGGTCATGACCGCAGGCTCCGGGTGGATCGCGGTGCGGTCATGACCGCAGGCTCCGGGTGGATCGAGGAAGCGCTCCGCGAGCACGATCACGCCCAGCGGCCGGAGAGCCCGGACGGGCGGACCGAGCTGCCGGTCACGGACCGGGAGCAGCAGGTGCTCGACCGGATCGACCGGGCTCGGCGGCGCCGCCCCCGGGTGCGCGAGGAGCGCATCACCATGTCGCACGGCGCCGGCGGCAAGGCGACGCACACGCTGATCGAGGCGATTTTCCTCGACAAGTTCCGCAACCCGCTGCTCGAGCCGCTCGAAGACGCCGCCGAGCTGCGCATCCTCGGCGGCAGGCTGGCGCTCACGACCGACTCCTACGTCGTGTCCCCGCTGTTCTTCCCCGGCGGCGACATCGGTGACCTGGCGGTCAACGGCACGGTCAACGACCTGTCGGTGGCGGGGGCGACCCCGCTGTACCTGACCGCGGGGTTCATCCTCGAGGAGGGTTTTCCCGTCGCCGACCTGACCCGGGTCGCCGAGTCGATGCGGGACGCCGCCGCGGCGGCGGGCGTCTGCGTCGTCACCGGGGACACGAAGGTCGTCCAGCGGGGCAAGGCCGACGGCTGCTACATCAACACCGCCGGCGTCGGGGTCATCACGCGGGACGTCTCCCTCGGTGTCGCCCGCGCCCGGCCGGGCGACGCGATCATCGTGTCCGGCCCGGTCGGCGACCACGGCATCACCGTCATGCTGGCCCGCGGCGAGCTCGACATCGAGTCGGACGTCCGCTCGGACACCGCGCCGCTGAACGGCCTGATCGCGGGCCTGCTCGACGCGGTGCCAGGGGTGCGGGCGATGCGCGACGCGACCCGGGGCGGCGTGGCGACCATTCTCAACGAGGTCGCGCGGGCCGCCGACGCCGGCGTGCTGGTCAGTGAGGACGACATCCCGGTGCGCCCAGAGGTGCGCGGCGCGTGCGAGCTGCTCGGCATCGACCCGCTGTACGTCGCGTGCGAGGGCCGCCTGGTGGCCGTGGTGCCGGGCGACCACGCGGACGTGGCGGTGCAGGCGCTGCGCGCCCACCCGCTCGGCGAGCAGGCGGCGGTCATCGGCCGGGTCGTCGCCGACCAGCCGGGCATCGTCCGGCTCAAGACCGCGTTCGGCGGCACCCGGATCGTCGACCTGCTGGTCGGCGACCCGCTCCCGCGCATCTGCTGACCCCGGAAGGGTGTCACCGCAGGTAGGGCTGGCTGCCGGGGTCGGGCACCGACAGGGCGGGCGCCACGGTGGTGGTGGCGTGGTTGGCGCAGGAGTCGGAGCAGTCGCTGCCTGGCGGGCACGCAAGTAGCTACCTTCAGTGATCGACTGCGTTCGGAGCGATAATCTTGCGCGCAGCGCTCCTGGTCAAAGCGCCACGCTGGAGCGCGCCATCATCGTGAGTGATAGACGGGTCCGGCACGCCCTCGCAGTCCTGGCAGCCGCGGTCAGCGCGGCTCGCGCGCGGCGGCCACCACGGCCTGGCCGAGGCTAATGCCGCCGTCGTTGCACGGGACGCGGGAGTGGGTCAGCACGGTGAAGCCGCGCGCCTCGAGGCGGGTGACCGTGCTGCCAACGAGCAGGAGGTTCTGGAAGACGCCGCCGGAGAGCGCGACGGTCGTCAGGCCGTGGCGCTCGCGCAGCAGCACGCAGCCGTCCTCGATCAGCGCGGCGATTCCGTGGTGGAACCGGGCCGCGATGACCTCCCGTGGCACGCCCGCCGTGAGGTCCTCGAGAACCGCGCCGACGAGGTCGGCGCCGGCCGCGCGGAACGGCTCGCCGAGCGCGCCGCCGGGCTCGATGGCCGCGCGGTACGCGCCGGCTTCACCCGGGTCGGCCAGCTGCTCGAGTTCGATCGCGGCCTGGCCCTCGTAGCTGATCTCGTCGCGGACCCCGAGCAGCGCGGCGGCCGCGTCGAACAGGCGGCCCGCGCTTGAGGTGGGCGGCGCGTTGATCCCGCGTCGCGCCATGGTGACCACGGCGTCCCAGCGGGCGGCGTTGCGCTTGGCCACGTCGAGGTCATCCGGGCGCCCCGGTCCGAGTTCGCTGAGGTAGGCCGCCGCCATGCGCCACGGCTGCCGGACGGCGGCGGCGCCGCCGGGCATGGGGACGGCGGCGAGATGGCCGGCCCGCTCGAAGGCCGCCAGGTCCGCGACGAGGAACTCGCCGCCCCAGATCGTGCCGTCGGTGCCGTAGCCGGTGCCGTCGAAGGCGACGCCGATGACGGGACCGTCCGCCCCGTTGTCGGCGAGGCAGGAGGCGATGTGCGCGTGGTGGTGCTGCACGCCGACGAGGTCGGCGCCGTCCTCCCGGTCGAGGGCGTACTTGGTCGACAGGTACTCCGGGTGCAGGTCGTACGCGACGACCTGCGGGGTGATGTCGAACAGGCGGGTGAAGTGGGCGATGCCCTCGGTGAACGAGCGCAGCGTCTCCGCGTTCTCCAGGTCGCCGATGTGCTGCGAGACGAACGCGCGGTGCTCTTTCGCCAGGCAGAACGTGTTCTTGAGCTCGGCCCCGCAAGCGAGTACCGGGCGGGGGAAGCCCGCGAAGGAGGCGGTGCGCACCGTCACCGGTTCCGGCGCGTAGCCGCGGGACCGCCTGGTCAGCACGGGGCGGCCGCCGACGGCTCGCGCCACCGAGTCGTCGGTCCTGATGTGGATGGCGCGGTCGTGGGTGAGGAATGCGTCGGCGATGCCCGCCAGGCGGTCAAGCGCGTCCTCGTCACGGTAGGCGATCGGCTCATCAGAGACGTTCCCGCTGGTCAGGACCAGCGGTCGGCCGGCCGCGGCGAGCAGCAGGTGGTGGAGCGGCGTGTACGGGAGCATGATCCCGAGCTGCCGGTTGCCCGGCGCGGCCGACGCGGCCACCGCTGCGTCCGGGTGGCGGGCAAGAAGCACGATCGGCCGGGCGGGACTGGTCAGCAGGGCCGCTTCGGCCTCGCCGACCTGGCCGAGTCCGCGGGCGGCGGCCAGGTCGGCGGCCATGATCGCGAACGGCTTGTCCTCGCGGTGCTTGCGGGCCCGCAGCGCGGCGACAGCCTCCTCGCAGGTCGCGTCCGCGGCGAGGTGGTAACCGCCGAGCCCCTTGACGGCGACGACCGCGCCCTGGCGGAGCCGCGTGGCCGCGGCCTCGAGGACCGTGTCCGCAAGGCCCGTGTTTGCGAGGCCCGTGTTTGCAGGGCCCGTGTTTGCAAGGCCCGTGTTTGCAAGGCCCGTGTCCGGCGCCGCGTCTCCGGGCAGCGACTTGCCCGCGCCGTCGAGCAGCGTCAGCCGCGGGCCGCAGGCCGGGCAGCAGACCGGCTGGGCGTGGAAGCGGCGGCTGGCGGGATCGTGATACTCGGCGGCGCAGCGCTCGCACATGGGGAACGCGGCCATGGTGGTCAGCGGCCGGTCATAGGGGACGTCACGGACGATGGTGAACCGCGGGCCGCAGTTGGTGCAGTTGATGAACGGGTACCGGAACCGCGGGTCGCCGGGATCGGCGAGCTCGCGCAGGCAGTCCGCGCAGGTCGCGGTGTCCGCGGCGATCAGCGCGCGGCGCCGCCCGGCCGGCTCGCTCGCGACGATCTGGAAGGACGCCGCCCCGGCGGGCGCGCGCGGCGCCGCGGTGACCCGCTCCACCCGGGCGAGCGGCGGCGCGTCGCGCGCGATCGCGTGCAGGAACTCGCGCACCGCCGCGGGATCACCCTCCACCTCGGCGAACACCCCGTCGACGTCGTTGCCGACGAACCCGCCGAGGCCGAGGCGGGTCGCCAGCGAGTAGACGAAGGGCCGGAAGCCGACTCCCTGGACGATGCCCTCCACGCGGACCGCGGTCCGCACCGGGCCAGGTGGGTCAGGTACGCGGCTTCCCGGACGCCCGCCACCGTCTGAAGGTGTCATGGACGTGCCGGAGTCACCCGCTTCCGTTCTGGATCTCCTTGAGGCGGATGTCGAACTCGACCGAGACCTCGTCCTTGAGCTTGAGCGCGCCGAGGAATCCCGAGTACGGGGTGATGCCGAAGTCCGTCTGCCGCAGGGTGGCGCTGCCACGGAAATGGCCGGGTCCGGGGCTGGTGACCTGGAGCCGCAGCGGCCGTGACGTGCCGCGCAGGGTGAGCGTGCCCTCGATCGCGCCGCTGGCGGACGCGCCGGAAGCGGAGGAGGACGGGATGACCTTGGAGGATGCGAAGCTCGCCACCGCCGCCGGGCCGAGGATCTTGCGAGCGGTGTGCTGGATGTCCCTGCGGTCCCGGTCGGTGAGCGGCTTGGCCCCGCCGGTGCCCTGGCGTACCGCCAGGGAGCTCAGGTCGAGCTCGGCGGTCAGCGTCGCCGCCGCAAGGCCGCCGCTCGCTGCGCCGGGCACCGTGGCCCGCGCGGACCATCGGGTGATCTCGATCGTCAGGTCGTGGCCGGCCCGCGCGGCCAGGCCTTCGCGGCCGGTCCTGACGAGCACCTGACCGTCGCCAGGGCCCAGCTCGTATGTTCCGGTGATGTCAGCCACGGCACCACCGTACGTCAGGTGAGCGGGATCTCGCCGAACAGCTCGCGGATGCGGCGCAGGTCGCGCAGCCGCGGCTCGGTGGCGCCGCCGACCCAGCGGCTCACCGTCTTCACCGACACGCCGAGCTGCTTGGCGGCAGCCTCCATGGTCAGGCCCTCCCGGCGCAGCACGCCGGCCATCCAGTCGCCGAACGGCTCCGCCCCGGTGCCCGCGGTGACCTGGCGCGCGGGGTCGGCGACCGGTTCCCTGGCCGCCTGGCCGTTGACCGCGGGTGCCTGCTGGACGGCCGCCGTGGCCTCGTGCGCCCGCAGCAGCGAGGTGAGCGCGTCGATTCCCGCGGGCGCGGCGATCTGCGCGCCCGACTTGAGCACGTCGACCTCGACGTGGTCAGGGAAGATGCGAAAGG
Organism: Trebonia sp.; assembly: GCA_036391275.1. Classification (GTDB taxonomy): domain Bacteria; phylum Actinomycetota; class Actinomycetes; order Streptosporangiales; family Streptosporangiaceae; genus Trebonia. The sequence continues at coordinate 19,725 of DASWAE010000033.1, read as the reverse complement.
AGACGTTGATGGCCCCGGTGGGCCCCGCCGCGTCGAGCAGCGCGCGGGAGACGGTATCGCCTATCTCGCGGTTGTCCTGCTCGGACAGGGGTGACTGAGCGAGGCAGCGGCGCACGAAGTCACGGATGTCGGGGATCGACGACGGCCGGGCGGGGAAGGTCTGGGACACCACAACGACAGGGACAACCTCGATGTTGTCGCTGATCCTGTCTTCTGGAACGTCCATCGTCTTTTTCCCTGATATGTCCGCGTTCCCAGGCGGCGTAGCGTAACGCTGACATCTTAGGCACCAGAGTACGTGGACAAATCCGCCACTGCGACCCGGGCAAGCGGACAGATATGTCCAGCCAGCCGACTCTTGTGTCTTGTACTCATCCGGGGGCAGGAATACGCTGAGTAAACCGGCGTGGAGCCTTCGTGCTGGAGCCGGGCCTTGGTGATCAACCGATGAACGGTGAGCGAGCCGGCATCTGCGGCCGGCACAGCGCGGGGCTGGGCGAGAACGGGCTCGCACCCGCCCCTAGGTATCGTCTGGCCCGGGTCTGGTGGCCGAGTGCTTCTGATAAACACTGTGCCACGGCTTCGGGCTGCCAACCGAAGGGTGGCGTTCCATGGCCGGCGAGGACCCGGTTGTACACATTCTCTGGATGAACGGCGGTCTCAGCTGCGACGGGGACTCGGTGGCGCTGACCGCCGCGACGCAGCCGAGCATCGAGGAGATCGTGCTCGGCGCCCTGCCCGGGCTGCCGAAGGTGGCCGTGCACTGGCCGCTCATCGACTTCGAGTGCGGCCCCGAGCAGGGGGCGGACAACTTCATCGAGTGGTGGCACAAGGCCGACCGGGGTGAACTCGAACCCTTCGTGCTCGTGGTCGAGGGGTCCATACCGAACGAGGCGATCAAGGCGGAGGGTTACTGGTGCGGCTTCGGCAACAACCCGATGACGGGGCAGCCGATGACCACCAGCGAGTGGCTTGACCGGCTCGCGCCGAAGGCGACGGCCATCCTCGCCGTCGGCACCTGCGCCACCTACGGCGGCATCCACGCGATGGCGGGCAACCCGACCGGCGCGATGGGCGTGCCCGACTACCTGGGCTGGGACTGGGCGTCCAAGGCCGGGCTGCCGATCGTCTGCGTGCCCGGCTGCCCGATCCACCCCGACAACCTGTCGGAGACGATCCTCTACCTGCTCTACCAGGTGGCCGGGCAGGCGCCGATGATCCCGCTGGACGAGGCGCTGCGGCCGCGGTGGCTGTTCGAGAAGACCGTGCACCAGGGCTGCGACCGGGCCGGCTACTACGAGGAGGGCACCTTCGCGCACGAGTACGGCTCGCCCGAGTGCCTGGTCAGGCTGGGCTGCTGGGGTCCGGTCGTCAAGTGCAACGTCCCCAAGCGGGGCTGGATCAACGGCGTCGGCGGGTGCCCCAACGTCGGCGGCATCTGCATCGCGTGCACCATGCCCGGCTTCCCCGACAAGTTCATGCCGTTCATGGACGAGCCGCCGGGGTCCCGGGTGTCCACCACCGCCAGCGGGATGTACGGCACTGTCATCCGCTCGCTGCGCGGCATCACCCAGCGCACGGTCGACAAGGAACCGAAGTGGCGGGTCAAGAGCACCGAGCTGCGCACCGGCTACCAGAAGACGTGGTGATCTCAGATGACAGCGACAGAGAAGGAAATCCCCGGCACCAAGGACACCGAACTCGTCGAGATGAACTGGGACCCGATCACCCGGATCGTGGGCAGCCTGGGCATCTACACGAAGATCGACTTCAACGCCAAGCGGGTCGCCGAGTGCCACAGCACCTCGTCCATCTTCCGCGGCTACAGCATCTTCATGAAGGGCAAGGACCCGCGCGACGCGCACTTCATCACCAGCCGCATCTGCGGCATCTGCGGCGACAACCACGCGACGTGCTCGGTCTACAACCAGAACATGGCCTACGGCGTCCGGCCGCCGCACCTCGGCGAGTGGATCATCAACCTCGGCGAGGCCGCGGAGTACATGTTCGACCACAACATCTTCCAGGAGAACCTGGTCGGCGTTGACTTCTGCGAGAAGATGGTCGCCGAGACCAACCCGGGCGTGCTCGAGCGCGCCAACGCGACCGAGGCGCCGCACGCGGCGGAGCACGGCATGAGGACCATCGGCGACATCATGCGCTCGCTCAACCCGCTCGAGGGCGAGTTCTACCGGGAGGCGCTGCAGGTGTCCCGGTGGACGCGGGAGATGTTCTGCCTGATGGAGGGGCGCCACGTGCACCCGTCCACCCTCTACCCGGGCGGCGTCGGGACGGTCGCGAGCGTGCAGCTGTTCACCGACTACCTGACCCGGCTGATGCGCTACGTGGAGTTCATGAAGCGCGTCGTGCCGATGCACGACGACCTGTTCGACTTCTTCTACGAGGCACTGCCCGGGTACGAGGAGGTCGGCAGGCGCCGGGTGCTGCTCGGCTGCTGGGGCAGCCTCAACAACCCCGAGTACTGCGACTTCACGTACCAGAACATGGCGGACTGGGGCCGGCGCATGTTCGTCACACCGGGTGTCGTGGTCGACGGCGAGCTGGTCACCACGTCGCTAGTGGACATCAACCTGGGCATCAGGATCCTGCTCGGTCACTCGTTCTACGAGGACTGGGAAGGCATGGACAAGTTCGTCACGCACGACCCGCTCGGCAACCCGGTCGACGGCAGGCACCCGTGGAACCAGCACACCATCCCGCGCCCGGCTAAGCGTGACTTCGACGACAAGTACAGCTGGACGATGTCGCCGCGCTGGTACGACGGGACGGACTACCTGCCGCTCGACACCGGTGGCGGCCCGATCGCCCGGCTCTGGGCGACCGCGCTCGCGGGCCTGGCGGACTGCGGCTACGTGAAGTCCACCGGGCACAGCGTGCAGATCAACCTGCCGCGCACGGTGTCGCGGCCCGAGGTGACGTTCGAGTGGAAGCCGCCGGCGGACAAGGAAGGCAAGCCGCTGTCCAACGCGATCGAGCGAGACCGGGCCAGGACCTACTTCCAGGCCTACTCCGCCGCCGTGGCGCTGTACTTCACCGAGCAGGCGCTCGCTGAGGTGCGCGCGGGCCACACCAAGACCTGGGAGTCGTTCAAGGTGCCGGACGAGTCGGTGAGCTGCGGCTTCACCGAGGCGGTGCGCGGCGTCCTGTCCCATCACATGGTGGTCAGGGACGGCAAGATCGCGAACTACCACCCGTACCCGCCGACGCCGTGGAACGGGTCCGTCCGGGACGTGTACGGGACGCCGGGGCCGTACGAGGACGCGGTGCAGAACACCCCGATCTTCGAGGAGAACCCGCCGGAGCGGTTCAAGGGCATCGACATCATGCGGGCGGTGCGCAGCTTCGACCCGTGCCTGCCGTGCGGCGTGCACATGTACCTGGGCGGCGGCCGGGAGATCAGCACCACGCACTCGCCCACTGGCATCACGCTGGCGATCTGAGATGGCCGGCGCTCAGGCAGCCGGCGCTCAGGCAGCCGGCGCTCAGGCGGCCGGCGCCCGGGAAGCCGGGGAACGCGTCGAGGCGCTGCTCGCCGAACTCCGGGCCCGGTCGGGCCCGGAGGCGGCCGACGTCGCCGAGGAACTGGTGAGCTGCCTCGTCCGCTTCTACGGCGCGGGGCTCGCGGCGATCATGCGGACCATCGGCGACGATCAGCGGCTGCGGGCGCTGCTCATCGCCGACCCGCTGGTGGAGAGCCTGCTGCTAGTGCACGACCTGCACCCGCTCGACGCGGGCACCCGGGTCAGGCGCGCGCTCGGCAGGCTCGGCACGGGCGCGGAGTTCCTCGGCATCGACGAGGCCGGGGTCGTCCACGTCCGGCTCGGGCACGGCTGCGGCTCCACGACCGAGGCCGTGGAGCAGGTGGTCGGCGACGCCGCGCCGGACACGGCCGGCGTGGAGTTCGCGCCGCGCGAGGCACCGCTGCTGCAGATCACCCGCCGCCCGGCGGGTGCGATATGACAGGGACCCTTGACGGCCGGGCAGCGCCGGCCGGCTCCCCCTGGCCGCCGTCCCTCTCCTCAGGCGGCGGCCGGCCACCACCCGGCGGACTGCGCCGCTTCGCGCGGCCGCCGGGCCCGGTGGCCGGGGCCGCGGCGGGCGAGCGCTGCGAACTGTGCGGCGAGCAGGTCGGCCGGGAGCACGCGCACATGGTAGACCTGCAACGCCGGTCCATCGCCTGCGCGTGCCAGGCGTGCTCGCTGCTGTTCACCCGGCCAGGCGGCCGGTACCGGACGGTGCCGGACCGGGTGCGCTATGACCCGGCGGCGCCGCTGGCCGAGGCGGAATGGGCGGAACTGCAGATCCCCGTCGCGATCGCCTTCTTCTTCGTCAACTCGGCACTCGGCCGGGTGATCGCGAGCTACCCGAGTCCCGCCGGGGTCACCGAGTGCGAGCTCGACCTCGGGGCCTGGGACAGGCTGGCCGCCGCGCACCCGCTGCTGCGCGCGCCCGAACCGGACGTCGAGGCCATCCTGGTGTCGAGCGGGGCCGGGACTGTCGAGACGTTCCTCGTCCCCATCGACGCCTGCTACTCGCTGGCCGGCGCGCTGCGGCTGGCCTGGCACGGTTTCGACGGCGGAGCCGAGGTGCGGCAGATAATCGCGGAGCTGCTCGCGGGCCTGCGCGAGCGCGCCCGCGCCCTCGCGCCCGCACCCGCACCGGCACCCGCACCCGACGACCACCGATGACCGCCCGGAGGCCTAGATGGCGGAACTGACCTTTGGCTGCACCGGAGCGCACGCGGCGCGGTACGCCGCGACGCCGGCGCTGAACTTCGCGCTGAGCATCACCGAGAGCACCGGAGTCCGGGTGCACGCCATCGCGCTGCGCTGCCAGATCCGCATAGAGCCGCACCGCCGCCGGTATTCCGCGGCCGAGGCACAGCGGCTTTACGACCTGTTCGGTGACCCGTCACGCTGGGCGGAGTCGGTCAAGCCGATCCAGCTCGCCATGGTCACCGCCATGGTGCCCGGGTTCACCTCGCTGACCGAGATCGAGCTGCCGGTGCCGTGCACCTACGACCTTGAGGTCGCGTCGGCTCGTTACCTGCAGGGACTTGACGACGGCACGATCCCGCTGTTGCTGCTGTTCAGCGGCACCGTGTTCATCGCGCGGGGAGAGTCGTTCAGCGTCGAGCTGATCCCGTGGAGCGCGGAGGCTTCCTACCGGATGCCGGTGAGCGTCTGGCAGGACGTGGTCAACGAGCACTTTCCCGGCAGCGCGTGGCTGCGCTGCTCCCGGGAGACACTGGACGCGCTGTCGGCGTTCAAGGCCGCCCGCGCGCTGCCGACATGGGACGCGACGCTGTCCGCGCTGCTCGCCGCGGCCGGCGGGCAGCCCTCGGCGGAAGCGGTAACGCCATGAGCCGCGACGAGGCGCGCCGCGTCGCCGACGCGATGCTCTACGAGGGCTACATCCTCTACCCCTACCGGGCGTCCGCGCAGAAGAACCGCAGCCGCTGGCAGTTCGGCGTGCTGATGCCGCCCGGCTACGCCGCGGCGGACCCGTCAGAGAGCTCGCGGCTCCAGGCGGAGTGCGTCTTCGAGCAGCACGGCAGCCCGGTGGTGGAGGTCACCGTCCGCTTCCTCCAGGTGCAGCGGCGGCGCACAGAAAAAGCCTGGGGCGAGCCGGCCACGGACCCGGGGGCATCGGCCGGCTTGGCCCCGGTCACCTGGGATGAGGCCGCCGAACGGGAGGTTACGGTGACCGCCGACGCCACGGACCTGTTCGGCCCGGGCAAGGTCGTCCCGTTCGCGGTGCCCGGCGGTGCGGAGACCGAGACCGTGGCGGGCGCGCGCGTCATCCGGCGCCGTGAGCCGCTGACCGGATCGGTGTCGGTGCGCGCGGCCCCGCTGCCAGGGCCGTGGCAGGCCGCCAGGCTGACCGTGCGGGTGGTGAACGAGTCCGCGGCACCGGGCGGCGATCAGCCGCGGGGAGACGCCTGGCGGCCCGCGAGCCGGGATGAGGCACTGCCGGCCGCGCTGGTCGCCGCCCACCTGATCATGGCGGTGTCCGGCGGCGCCTTCCTGTCGATGACCGATCCGCCGGGGTGGGCACGCGAGCAGGTCGCCGCCTGCCAGAGCACCGGGTGCTGGCCGGTGCTGGCCGGAGCAGCCGGCGACCGGCAGGTCATGCTGGCCGCGCCGATTATCCTGCCCGACCATCCGCAGGTCGCGCCGGAAAGCCCGGGCGAGCTCTACGACGGCACCGAGATCGACGAGATCCTCACCCTGCGGACGCTCGCCCTCTCCGACGCGGAGAAGGCGGCCGCCAGGGCCACTGACTCGCGCGCCGCGGCGCTGATCGACCGGGTCGACGCGATGGACGCGCCGACCATGGCGCAGTTGCACGGCACGATCCGGACGATGACCGGTCTCCCGGCAGCGGGTACGGCGGGCACGCCTATGGTCGGCGGCGAACCGGGGGTCCCCTGGTGGGATCCTGGTGCGGACGCCTCCGTTTTGCCGGGGACCGACTCGATCGTGGTGGCGGGGCAGCGGGTCGCCCGCGGCAGCCGCGTGATACTGCGCCCGGGAGCGCGCCGCGCCGACGCGCAGGACATGTTCCTGGCCGGCCGGGCCGCGCTTGTCGAGGCGGTGCTCGTCGACGTCGACGACACGCGTTACCTGGCGGTGACGCTGGTCGATGACCCGGCCGCGGACCTGCAGTCCGCGCACGGGCGGTTCCTCTACTTCTCTCCCGACGAGGTGGAGCCGTGCGGCCCCGGGGGTCCGGGCCAGTGACGGCCGGGCGGACGCTGGTCGCCGGGGTCGGCAACATCTTCCAGCGGGACGACGCCTTCGGCGTCGAGGTGATCAAGCTGCTGGCCGGCCGGCCGTGGCCGCCCGGCGTGGAGGTGGCGGACTTCGGCATCCGCGGGGTACACCTGGTCTACGAACTGCTCGGCGGCTGCGACCTGTTCGTCCTCATCGACGCCGCGCGGTGCGGCTACCCGCCGGGCACCGTCACGGTGCTCGAGGTCGAGCCGGCGGACATGGCCCGCACCGGGGTGATGGACGCCCACGGGCTTGCCCCCGACCAGGTCTTCGCGATGCTCGCGGCGATGGGCAGCCGGCCGGGCCGCAGCCTCGTCGTCGCGTGCGAGCCGGCCGACGTCAGCCAGGGGATGGGGCTATCTGATCAGGTACGAGAGGCGTTGCCGGCCGCGGTCCGGGTAGTGGAGGAGATCCTTGAACAAAGCCAGCGGGCGGAAGGAGCGGACGATGGCGTCGAGGCTCGTTAAGGCAGCGGTAGTCGCGGCGGTAGTGACGGCGGTGGTCAAGTCGCTGCCGGACATCAAGCGCTACATGGAGATCAGGCAGATGTAGCCGGCTCGGGTCCCGTTAAGGCTGATGATATCGGAGACCTCCGGTAACCGTGGGGCGGGCGTGATCTCCGCATCGTATCTCGCCGCACTGAGATCATGAAGGTTTCTGGTGTTATGAAGCCTTTTAGGTGCTATCACACCAGAAAGACTTCATGATCATGCTACGGGCCCTTGTGACTGCTTCAGTTGCGTCAGACCGGCATCACCAGTAACACGCGGCCGGCCAGCCGGGGCCGGATTATGGTCACTCGGCCGCCTGCCTGGGTCGCTCGGCCGCCTGCCTGGCAAATGAGGCGGAAGTGAGCGCGACCGAGGCGGATGTCGGCGCCGGCGCCGACACTCATAACGGTGAGCAAAATGTCAACTACGCATCGCACCTGGCAGTGGCGTGATGCTGAGGGTTCTTGTCTGATGAAGGCCCTTACGGATGGTGAATGGGATTGCGCCTGGGGTTTGAGTGCGGCTTGACTGCGGTAGAGAAGACCGCAATTTGCTCGACCTCGGCGGCCGCCTGGCCGGTCCGTGAGCCGCTCCCGTAGAAGACCGCTGAATTTGACCGTTTCTGGGACCAAGAATGCTGGTACTGCCTGGTCACAGGCGCCCTGAATCGTCCGGGCACGGCAAATTCAGCAACCTCCTAGGCTCGGCCGGCGGCGCGGTCACGGCTGCGGCATCTCCCCGTTCGGGCCGGCCCCGGACGTGCCGGCCGCGGCCGGCGCCTCTTCCGGCGTGGGCGTCCGCTGGGCCGGCGGAGCGACCTCGGCGGGGGTCCGCGGCGTCCCGGGCGATGCGGGGCTGCCCGGGTCACGATCGTCGAACGTGACCGTGACCTGCTGCTCGGCCCGCCGCTGGTTCTGCAGGGCCTGCAGCGCCAGGCTGGCCCGGTCGGCCTCGGTGAGCGGCGGCTGGATGATGGACCTGGGCCACAGCTGGCGAGCGAGCACCACGTTGAGCTCCGCGCAGTAGACGGTGATCTCGGCGGCCAGGTAGAGCCAGGCCACCAGCCCGAGCACCGTGGCGAACACGCCGTACACCGAGTCGCTGTGCAGGAAGTGGTGCACGAGGTAGGCGCCGGCCACCTGGAGCGCCGTCCAGCAGATGCCGGCCGCCACCGCGCCGGGCGCCAGGTCCCTGGACGGCACGCCGCGCGGGGTGAGGATGCGGAACCCGATGAAGTACATGCCCGCGTTCACCGCCGCCGTGACCGCCTCGGCGAACACCACGAACGCCACCGCGTGCTTGCCGTAGGTGGACAGGCCCGCCAGCACCGTCGTCGCGATCACGACCAGGCCGAGCAGCAGCAGGAAGAGCAGCGACCGTCCCAGGCGCGGGAAGAAGCCGGGCCGGGCCGGGCCCGGGAGGTTCCACACCTGCTCCATCGTGAACAGCCCCGCCTGCGCCAGCCCGGTCGTGCCCCAGAGCAGCGTCGCGAACCCGACGATCAGGCCGATCATGCTCGACCGCTGCAACTGGTGCACGTTGCCGGTCAACTCGGTACCGATGAGCGGCACCTGGCCTGCCACCGCGTTCACCGCGTCCTGGCGGAACCCCGGGTCGCCGGCGGCCACCAGCCCGAGCACCGTGATGAGCACGAGCAGCAGCGGGAAGAGCGTGACGAAGGCGGTGTGCGCCAGGTTGGTGACGAGCACGCCGCCGTTGTCGTCGCCGTACTTCTTGATGACGCCGAGGACGAACGCGGCCGGCCGGAAGCGCTGCTGCGTGCGATCGACTTTCCTGAGGATCCGCTCGACCGGGTTCACGCCACACCGACTACCCGCTGTGCGCGAGACATGCCCGCATGCCGACACGACCGCCGGGTACCAGACCGCCGTCACGGTCGCGGCGGCGCGGGCCGTGCTAAGAGATGGCGGCACGGCGGACAGTCAGGGAGCACAAGCTGGAACGGGCAGCGAGAGCCGCGGGCAGGCGCCCAGGCGGGTCACTTCACCCGGCGGTCAGCATCAGGGACGGCCTGGTCGTGCTGCTCGCGCTTACTTCCGGTGCGGTCGACGCGGTAACGTTCGTCCGGCTCGGCAACGTGTTCAGCAGCGTCATCACCGGGAACCTGGCCCTGCTGGGCCTGGCCGCCGGCGAGCGCCACGGCGCGCTCGCGATCGGCAGCGGCCTCGCGCTCGGCGCGTACGCGGCCGGGGTGCTGGCCGGCGGCGCCCTGGCCGGGCCGATGGAGGGCGGGCAGCCGGCGTGGCCGCGGCGGACAACCGTGACCATGGCCGCGGAACTCGTCGTGCTGGCCGGGTTCAGCGCCGGCTGGCTCGGCGCCGACGGTCACCCGTCCGACGGCGTCCGCCTGACGCTGCTCGCGCTGACCGCGGCCGCGATGGGCATGCAGAGCGCCGCCGTGCGACTGCTCGGCCAGATGTCCACCACCTACCTGACCAGCACGCTGATCGGCATCTTCCAGTCAATCGGGGCCCGCCGCGTGCCGCCGGACTGGCAGCGCAGCACCGCCGTGCTGATCGCCTTCGTGGCCGGCGCCGCGTTCGGCGTGGCGGGCGCCATCGCGTCCGCGGCGCTGGTGCCCGTGGCGGTCATGGTCCCGCTCGCCGTGGTTATCCTCTGCGCCGCCAGGTCGGCTTCCCTGCGCCTGCCCCGGGACCAGGGAGGGCACGGCTCCTGAGATGTCCCGGCCACGCCCTCGTTCGGAATGATCAAAGTCCATACCGAACGGGGGCAGGGCTTCGCCTTCACCTCAGTCATCTTCCGGCGGCGGCTCAGCCGGACGGCGGGCAGGTGCCGCGGCTCTCGGCCACGCCGAGCGCCACCGCGCTTGACGGGAAGCGGTGAACGGGGTAGGCCGCAAAGCGCGGTGAACACGGTGAACCTCACGGCCCGGTGATCGTCAGCTTTCCGAGCCTGAGCGCTGCCGTGGGACGATGACCGCGTCCGGGCCGGGGAACAGCAGCCGGGTATGGCCGTCAGGGAACCGGACCAGGTACGGCGGCTCGCCGGCGTTCCCGTGCACCTCGATGATCTCACCGTGCTTGTCCGGATGGCCGACGGTACTTCCGTGAATGCAGATCTTGTCCCCGATCATCGCTTCCATAACCCGCCTCCCTCGGCGCTGAAGGTCTCGATGCCGAGACCAGCCTCGCACGCCTGCCGGGCGATGGCCACCGTCTCAAATCCGGCAAAGCGGCATGAAATCAGCTGGAACACCTCAACCAAAAATGATCTTGGCTGAGGCCTTGGTCGAGAGGCTGCCGAGCCCGACGAGCCCGACGAGGCCGGCGAGTCACCCGACGCTGATCATCTACTGCCTACCAGCGGCATTATTATGAAGACTTTTATGGTCAGGAAGGGTTTTAGGCGTGATGACACGAAAAAAGCTTCATGATCATGGACTGACGTGCAAGTTGACGCTATGAAGACTGCGGTGGCCGACTTGGGCAGCACCTGCTGTCGCATCTGAAAAACGCAGCAACTTCCGTCACTGACCGGTCGGCCCCTGTCGGTGAACCGGGGGCCGAAGGATGGCGCTCTCGGCCTGCCGCATCCCGTTCGCAATCATCGTGTGCGTTTGATAGCGGAAGGCCGCCATCAGACGCACACGATAAGTGGATCTTGGTGGCCACGGCCGCCGGTCAGCCCATGGACTTAGCGCCGTCCAGGGACTCGCGGATGATGTCGGCGTGGCCGGCGTGCTGCGCTGTCTCGGTGGCGATGTGCAGCAGCGTGCGCCGCGCGGTCCAGCGCTCGCCCGGCGGGTTCCAGGGCGCGGGCGGCAACGGGTGATCGGCGTCCAGGTCGGGGAACGTCGCCACGAGGTCGTCGGTCTCCTTGGCGGCCCGCTCGTAGTCAGCGAGCACGCCCGCGAGCGTCTCGCCTGGCAGCAACCGGAAGCCGTCGGCCCAGGCCTGGTAATCGGCCTCGGAGAAGTTCGAGAAGTCGGGGCTGGCCGACGGGCCGTGCACGATGAACCGGGCCCAGTTTCGCTCCACGGCGGTGACATGCTTGATCAGGCCGCCGAGCGTCAGCTCGCTCACGGTGGTGCGCTGCCGTGCCTGCTCGTCCGTCAGGTCGCGCGTAGTGAAGCGGAGGAAGTGCCTGGCCTTGCCCAGCATCGTCAGCAGGTCAGCCCGCTCGCCGCTGAGGGTGCCGCCGTCGCTTGAGGTCATCTGCCCGTTCCTTTCCCTGGTGAGAACTGCCTGGCAAGACCCAGGCTACGGGTCATTGCGGTCAGTTTCTGTCCGCAATAGCGAGCACAATGGAAAACATGGCGAACACAAGCTCCCGGGCCCTCCGGCTGCTCTCCCTGCTGCAGAACCACCGCTTCTGGCCGGGCGCCGAGCTCGCCGAGCGGCTCGGCGTCTCTCCCCGCACGCTGCGCAGGGACGTGGACCGGCTGCGCGAGCTCGGCTACCCCGTCACGGCGCACCCGGGCGTTGACGGCGGGTACCAGCTGGCCCCGGGCGCGGCACTGCCGCCGCTCGTGCTCGACGACGAGGAGGCCGTCGCCCTGGCGGTCGGGCTGCGGCTCGCGACCCAGGACGTATCCGGCACCATCGCGGAGGCGGCGGCCCGCGCGCTGGCGAAGGTCACCCAGGTCATGCCGGCCCGGCTGCGCCGCCGCGCCGGGGCGGTCGCCGCCATGACCGAGTCCGCCAGCTGGGATACCGCACGGGCGGCCCGGGCGGCGGCGATCGACCCGGACGTCCTCGCGACCGCCGCGCTCGCCTGCCGGGACTCCGAGCGCATCCGCTTCGCCTACGGCGCGGCCAGCGGCGAACAGACGGAGCGGCATGTCGAGCCGCACCGGCTGGTCGCGCTCGACCGCCGCTGGTACCTGGTCGCCTACGACCTGACCAGGAATGACTGGCGCAGCTTCCGGCTTGACCGGGTACTCGGGGCACCGCAGCACACTGGTACCCGGTTCCGCCCGCGGGCGCTACCCGCCGCCGACGCCGCCGAGTTCGTCCGCAGGAACGTCACCGCCGCACCCGGCGCGTGGCAGGTCGAAGCCGTGGTCGAGGCCCCGGCAGCGGCCGTCAGGGAGCGCCTCGGCCGCTGGGCCAGCGTCACCGAGTCCGGCCAAGACCGCTGCCTGGTCACGATAAGGAACGCGGATAACCTCGACTGGCCGGTGATCGCCCTCGGCGTGGCCGGCGCGGACTTCCTGGTGCTGTCCCCGCCGGAGCTGACCGAACGGGTCGCTGACTGGGGCACGCGCTTCGCCCGTGCGGTCCGGCCGCCTGCCGGAGCCTGACGGCCACGACGCAGACAGGTGCCGGTGAAGAAGCAGGTAGAGATTCGGCTCTCGGGCAAAGGGCACGATGAAAGGAATGCACTTATCCTGTTCTTAACTACGCATTTGACGTGAGGCCATGGATCGCGAGCCTGCCGGTGTGAACGCCCCCGGATCAGGCACGTCCGGAACGGGCCCGGGCCCCCGCCTGGCCGTAGCCGGCCTCGCCGTCATCGTGGTGCTGCTCGTGGCGGTCGCGGTGCTCGTGACCCGGCTCCTCAGCACCGCACCGACGGCGAGTGCCAGGGCGCAAGCGCCGCCGGCGAGCCCGTCGGCCACCGCGAGCCTTACCGTGCCGGCCATCTACCAGCGGGTCGCGCCCTCCGTGGTCGCCATCCAGGCCGGCCACGGCTTCGGCACCGGCGTCATCGTGGCCGACGACGGCACGATCATCACCGCGGACCACATCATCGCGGACGCGTCGGCCATCGTGGTCACCTATGCCGACGGCACATTGACGCGGGCCACCGTCATGTCGTCAAACAAGCAACTGGACATCGCCCTGCTCGCCCCGGCAAGGCTCCCGCAGATCGTCGTTCCCGCGGCCCTCGGCGGCACCGCCGGCGTCGGGGCGTCCATCGTCGTCATCGGCAACCCCCTCGGGCTGACGGACAGCGTGTCCGCCGGCGTGGTCTCCGGGCTTGACCGGAGCGCCAACACGGACACCGGCAAGCGCAGCGGCCTGATCCAGTTCGACGCGGCCGTCAACCCGGGCAGTTCCGGTGGGCCGCTGCTCGACGGCCGCGGCACGGTTATCGGTGTCGTGGTGGCGCTCGCCGTCCCTGACGGCAAGGACGCGTTCGCCGGCATCGGGTTCGCGGTGCCCATCGGCGCCGCCCTCGGCGGCACCGCGGGTAACACGCCGGGGACGGGACCGCAGATATGACCCCGCGAGACGGAGGAGCCCGATGACCTCGGTACCGGCCAACGGCCACCACCCGGCACCCGACCACCACGGCAACCCCCTGCAGCCGGTGCTGTTCGAGGTGAAGCGGACCATCGTCGGCCAGGACGTGCTGCTCGAGCGGATGGCGATCGCCCTGCTGTGCGGCGGCCACCTCCTCGTGGAGGGTGTTCCCGGCCTCGCCAAGACGCTCTCCGTCAAGTCGCTCGCGTCGGCGATCGGCGGGCAGTTCAAGCGCATCCAGTTCACGCCCGACCTGGTGCCCGCCGACCTCACCGGCACCCGGGTCTACCACCAGCACTCCGGCGAGTTCCAGACCCAGCTCGGCCCGGTCTTCACCAACCTGCTGCTCGCCGACGAGATCAACCGCGCGCCCGCCAAGGTGCAGAGCGCCCTGCTTGAGGTGATGCAGGAGCACCAGGTCACCATCGGCCGCGAGACCTACCGGGTGCCCGAGCCGTTCCTTGTCATGGCCACGCAGAACCCGATCGAGTCGGAGGGGACCTACCCCCTGCCAGAGGCTCAGGTCGACCGGTTCATGATGAAGGTCGTCGTCGGCTATCCGACCGCGACGCAGGAGCACGCGATCGTCGACCGCGCGCTGCGCGCCGCCGAGCCGCTGCGCGAGATGCTCACGCCGGCCGACCTGATCGCCATGCAGGACCAGGTGCGGGGAATCTACGTCGATCCCGCCGTCGTCGACTACGCCGTCCAGCTGGTGACCGCGACCAGGCAGACCTTCGCCGCCGGGCTCAGCGACCTCACGCGGTACGTCAGTTACGGCGCCAGCCCGCGGGCCTCGATCGCGCTCGTCACCGGCGCGCGGGCGCTGGCATTCACCCGTGGAAGGGACTACGCGCTGCCTGGCGACGTGAGCGAGCTCGCCCTCGACGTGCTGCGGCACCGGATCGTGCTGTCGTACGAGGCACTCGCCGACGACGTCAGCGCCGACACGATCATCACGCGGGTCCTCGACGCGGTGCCCGCGCCCGAGGTCGTCCTGAGCGGCCGCTGAGCCAGTGCCCGCGTCACCACCCACGTCCCCTCCCGGGCGCACCGCCCCGGAACGGCTACTGCTCCGCCTCGAATGGCGGGTGCTGCGCCGCCTTGAAGGCGCCCTGGTCGGCGGGTACCGGACCGCGCACCGCGGGGACGGGACAGACCTGGCCGGCCTGCGCGACTACCTGGAGGGCGACGAAGCGCGGCACATCGACTGGAACGTCACCGCCCGGCTGAACGAGCCGCAGTTGCGCCTCTTCACCGAGGACCGCGAGCTCACGGCGTGGCTGGTCCTCGACCGGTCAGCTTCCATGAGGGTGGGGGCACCCGGGCGCGGCAAGGACGACGTTACCGCGGAGCTCGCTGTAGTGCTCGCCCGGCTGTTCACCAGGGGCGGGAACCAGGTCGGGGCGGTGCTGTACGACAACGGGGCAATCCGCACGCTGCCGCCGGGCACCGGGCGCCGCCACGTGCTGCACCTCGCCGCGCTGCTCGCGGGGACCGCGGGCGACAGCGGCACGGCGGCAACGGGCGACCGCCCGCCCCGGGGTCGCCGTCGAGGCACAGGCAACCACGGCACAGGCGGCCACCGCCGTGGCACCACCAACCTCGCGGCGATGCTCGACTCGGTGGCCAAGCTGGCCAGGCGGCGGGCGCTGATCGTCGTCATCTCCGATTTCATCGGCGACGGCGACTGGGAGCGCTCGCTGCTCCGGCTCGGGCCACGCCATGAGGTCGTCGCGCTTCGCGTCGTCGACGCGGCGGACGACGAACTACCGGAGGCCGGCCTCGCCATCGTCGAGGACGCGGAGACCGGCGAGCAGCTGTTCATCGACACCGGCGATCCGCGGCTGCGGGCCCGGCTCCGCGCCGCCGTCGCCGACCGGGACAGCGGGCTCGCCGCCGGCATGCGCAGGGCCGGCGTGCCCGTGCACCGCATCGGCACGGACGAGGACCTGGCCACCGCGCTCATCAAGGTCGTCGCGAGCACCCGGCGCAGGCGCGCATGACGTTCGATCACCCCGCGCTGCTCGCCGTCGGCCTGCTCGTGGCCGGGGGCCTGGCCTGGGCCGCGGCCACCATCGGGCGGCGGCGGGCGGCGGCGCTCGCGTCGGCCGGGGTGGCGCCCGCCGGGGCCAGGCGCGCGGGGCGGGGCGGGTGGGCACGGAACAGCGGCATCTGGCTGACCGTCGCGGGCATCGCCGCGCTCGGGTTCGCGGGCGCCGGCCCGTCGGTGACCGTACCCGTGTCGCACGCCAACGGCACCGTCATCATCGCCATGGACGTCTCCGGCAGCATGACCGCCACCGACGTGGCGCCCAGCCGGCTGAGCGCCGCCAAGACGGCAGCGCAGGCGTTCATCAACGCGCAGCCGGGCAGCGTGCAGATCGGCGTAGTCGCCTTCGAGCAGGGCGGCCTCGAGGCGGCGGTCCCGAGCACCGATCACGCGACCGCCCTCGCGGCGGTCCGCCGGCTCACCACCGGGGGCGGCACATCGCTCGGATCGGCCATACTCGCCGCGCTGTCCGTGATCACGCACCGGACGGTCGCGCTCGACCCGTTCGGTAACCCGCCGGACATCGGCAACTGGCCGTCGGCCACGATCGTGATGTTCTCCGACGGACAGGACGGCGGCGCCGCTCTCACCGCCGGCGACGGGACGGGCAACGCCAGCACGGGGGCCGCCGCCGGCGGCAGCGCCGCCGTCACCAGCGCCGCCGCCGCGCTCGCCGAGAGGGCCGAGGTACACGTCGACACCGTCGGCGTGGGCACCGCCGCGGGCACCACGGTCATCGCCGACGGCTACCACCTGTTCACCGCGCTTGACGCGGGCACGCTCAAGTCGATCGCCCAGGCGACCGGCGGCACCTACCACCCGGCGTCGAACGCCAGCGAGCTCAACGGCATCGCCTCCTCCATCAACCTGCGGCTCACCGTCAGCAACCAGCCGCTGCCGCTGGCTGGTGCCGTCATCGCCCTGGCACTGCTCCTTATCACCGCGGGCGCCATGCTTACCCTCATGCGAACGGGCCGGGTGATCTGATTGGCCTTCTCCTGGCCCTGGGCGCTGCTCACCCTCCTCATCTTCCCGCTGCTGCTCGCCGCCTGGTGGCTCACCCGGCGCAGGCGCAAGCGCGCGGCGGTGCGCGTCACCTCGATCGCGCTCGTCCGCATCGCGGCAGGCGGCCCGTCTCGCTGGCGGCGGCGTGTTCCCGCGGCGCTCCTCGTGCTCGGGCTGGCGGTGCTCACGGTCGGCGCCGCCCGGCCCCAGCTGACCCTGCCGCAGGTCTCGTCGAGCGCGACGATCATGCTGGCCGTCGACGTATCGGGCTCCATGTGCTCCACGGACGTGAAGCCGAACCGGATCACCGCTGCCGAGCAGTCGGCCGGCGCCTTCATCAAGTCCCAGGCCGCCGGGCCGCGCATCGGCCTGGTCGCCTTCGCGGGCACCGCCGTCGAACTCGTCCCGCCGACCAAGGACGCGCAGCAGCTGCTCAGCGCGCTCGGCGGCCTCAGCGTCGACGGCGGCACCGCGATCGGCCAGGGGATCCTCACCTCACTCGACGCCATCGCGCAGGTGGACCCGGCGGTGGCGCCGACCGGGACGACCGCCAGGCGCGATCCGGGCGCTGGCTACGCGGACGACGTGATCGTCATCCTCACCGACGGGTCGAACAACCGCGGCGTCGACCCGCCGGTCGCGGCGCGGCAGGCCGCGCAGCGCGGCGTCCGCGTCTACACCATCGGTTACGGCACGGACAATCCCGCGCCGCTCGCCTGCGGCGGCGGGCAGTTCGGCGCGTTCCGCGGGAATTTCACCGGAGCGGGCGGTATCGGCGGCGGCGGGAACTCGCTCGAGGCCGACTACGGCGCGCTCATCCAAATCTCCCACGCCACCGGCGGCACGTTCTTCCGTGCGCAGGACGCCAGCCAGCTCAGCAGAGCGCTCGCCAAGCTGCCCGCCGCCTTCTCCGTCATCCGCGAGCGCGTCGACATCGCCGCCGGGTTCGCCACCCTCGGCGGCCTGCTGATCGCCGTCGCGGTGGCGCTCTCGCTCTGGCAGGGCCGGCCCCGCGGTGCCGTCGCCCGCCTCCGGGCTACGCCTCCCTGAGGTGCTGCCCGAGCAGCGCGAGGTCGGCGACGCCGAGCCGGTCCCTGGCCGTGGCGAGCTGGTGCCAGTGCGGGTAGACCAGGTCGGGCGCGCTTACCTTGTCGAGCGCCGCGCGCTCGTCGGCGGTCAGCGACAACGAGGCCGCGCCGAGGTTGTCGGCGAGCTGCTCCTCGGTCCGCGCCCCGATGATCAGCGAGGTCACCGCCGGCCTGCCGAGCAGCCAGGCGAGCGCGACCTGGGCGGGCGAGGCGTCGTGCGCGCTCGCCACGTCGACGAGCACCTCGATCGTGTCGTAGAGCTTCTCCCGGTCGCGGACCGGCGGCTCGTTCCACTCGCCGGACAGCTGCCTGGTCTGTCCCTCCGGGGTGGCGTCGCGCCGGTACTTGCCGGACACCAGGCCGCCGGCCAGCGGCGACCAGACGAGGATGCCGAGCCCCTGGTCGACCGACAGCGGGACGAGCTCGTACTCGGCGTCCCGCGACTCGAGCGAGTAGTACACCTGCTGCGCGGCGAACCGCTCGAAGCCGTTCGCGTCGGCGATGCTCAGCGCCTTCATCAGCTGCCAGCCCGCGAAGTTGGATGCCGCCAGGTAGCGGACCTTACCCGCGGCGACAAGCGCGTCGAGCGCGGACAGGGTCTCCTCGAGCCGGGTCTGACCGTCCCACTCGTGAACGTGGTAGATGTCGATGTGATCGGTGCCGAGCCTGCGCAGGCTGGCCTCGCAGCCGGAGATGACGTGGTGGCGGGATAGCCCGGCATCGTTGGGGCCGTCGCCCATCGGCATCCGGACCTTCGTCGAGAGCAGCAGCGAGTCCCGGCGGCCCATGATCACCTCGCCGGTGATCTCCTCCGCGAGCCCGCCCGAGTAGACGTCAGCGGTGTCGATGAGGTTCACCCCGGCGTCCAGGCACATGTCGACCTGCCGCCGCGCGCCGACGACGTCCGTCGCGCCTACGGCACTGAACCCGCCGCGCCCGCCGAAGGTCATCGTGCCGAGCGTCAGCGCTGACACCCGCAGGCCGCTGCGGCCAAGTTGCCGGTACTCCATGTCCACCGTCCTTCGTCATCGTGCCCCTTGCCGCTGGAAGACCTAACCAGTACCGGGGCAGCTAACCATCGGGCCAATCATCCCAGAAACGGGCCGGCCGGGGCTCTGGGCCGGGGCGCACGGGCATTAAGGCACTGAGTGCCAAAAGTCCCGGCGTTTCCGGGTCTTACGGCTGTAACGGCCATACCGGGAAAACCGGATGCTTGAAGACGTAAGGAAATCAAGGCAAGGGCCGGGCCCGATGACCCGGCCGGAAGTCAGGGAGATGTTTTCAGATGCGCCGCACTACTTTCGACAGGCTTCTCGGTTGGATCGGCGCCGGCCTCGGCGTGGCGCTGCTCGCCGTCGGCGGCCTCCTGCTGTGGGGCTCGGCCTACGTGCACAACACGGTCCAGGGCCAGCTCGCCGCCCAGCAGATCACCTTCCCGCCCGCGTCCGCGTTCGCCCACCCCGTCGCGGGCGGCGAGATCACCCCGTCGATGATCCCCTCGGTCAGCCAGTACGCCGGGCAGCAGCTGCTCACCGGCCAGCAGGCCGAGGCCTACGCCGACCACTTCATCGCGGTGCACATCGCCAACATGGCCGGCGGCCAGACCTACTCCCAGCTCTCCGCCAAGGCCATGGCCAACCCGAGCGACACCAAGCTGGCCGGCACCGTCGCCACCGTGTTCAAGGGCGAGACCCTGCGCTCCATGCTGCTGAACGCCTACGGCTGGTGGAAGGTCTCCCAGATCACCTACATCATCTCCCTGGCCGCCTTCGGCCTGGGCACCGTGTCCTTCCTGGCCGGCCTGCTCGGCTTCGCCAGCCTGCGCCACGACCGCAAGCTCGCCACCGCCAAGGCCCCGGCCGTCGAGCAGATCACCGGCCACGAGGCCAACGCCTGACCCAGCTGACCGGACCCGACCGGGCCGGCCAGTAACCGACACAGCCAAAAGCGGCCCCCGGTTCCCCGGACGGAGACCGGGGGCCGCGCCGGTACCGCCCCGAGCGCCCGCCGCAGCGGCGCAGGCGGGCAGGTGCGGTAGACAGGAACAACCTGCCTACCGCA
>DASWAE010000032.1:0-10647 GCA_036391275.1 Trebonia sp. | reverse complement strand
GGGGAACCCGGCCGCCCGCGGGGTCACGGTGGGCCTGCTGCTCACCGCGCCATCGGCCGCCGCGCGCGCCAGCATCTCCATGATCAGCCCGGACGGCATCGTCACGACGCCGCCGGACGGCGGTGCCGTGACCGTCGCGGCCGGCCACACCCTGGCCGTGCCCGTGCCGCGGCCAGCGGGCGGCCGGGACCCGTTCGCGGTCGTCGTCACGCCGCAGGCAGGCTCGGGGCCGCTTTACGCCGTGCGCGTGGTGACCTCGGGCACCGGCGGCATGTCCGCGCCGGTGACATCCCTCCTGCCGGTGCCAAGCGCACTCGCGACGATCAACCTGCCGCCGGCGGAGAACTCGTACAGCGCCGTCATGCCGTTACCCGCCCCTGGGCGGGCTAGGACCCGAGCCGCGAACCCGCTCCGGCCGGGTTGCCTGCCGGCACCGCCCGTCAGCGTGCGGCCCGGCATGCGGGGCGGTGCCGTCCGGTCCTGCCGGTAAACATTTCACAAGACGTAAAGAAAAGACGGATAGAACGTCTTTTTCTTACCCTGAGGGAAAAGTTTACCAGCTACGAAAAATTTACCGATAAAAGTGGCGAGTACTGGGGCAGGTGGTGCGGCAGCCCTGGATCCTAGGCCGCCAGCCCGGCCCACGAGGATCCAGCAGCTGCTTCCGTGTGACCCCAGTGCCGCAAGAGCAAGAGGAGGACGGCCGCGTGGGGAAAGCCGCCCCGGGCAGCCACTGAACGCCCTAATCCAGGCCGCCGCGATAGCCGGGATCCACCGAGTCGGGGTCGAGGCCGAGGAAGCCGGCGAACTCTTCGACGATGACGTCGAATACCAGGTCGCTCAGCTCTGCGTCGCTCTCCGACCTCGCCATCAGCGGACGCCGGTAGACCACGATGCGCGCGGGCGTGGCCGGGCGGCCGGGGTCACCGGGCTCCGGCGACCCGGGGACGGTCCTGGCAAGCGGCAGCGGGGTGCTGTCATCGACGAGTTCCTCCGCCTCAGGCACCTCCTGGACGGCGAACTCCACTCCCGCTAGCTCGGCCTCCCAGCGCGGCTCGAGCCGGGCCACCGCGTCAAGCACCATGTCGTCGAACTGCTGCGACCTGGTGCGGTACAGCGGCACTCCCGGCGGCACGAGCCGGCCGCGGACACCGCGACCGTGCCGGTCGCGCCGCCGGATCCGCGGGGGATGAGCGCCCCCGTCCTCGCCACTGTGCACAGTCACCGAGAGTATCGCGGCCGTGCGCGGACCGGGTAACGCCGAGCCAGACAAAACGACACGATCGCGAACCATGCCCGGTGATGGCGTAACCGCCTTCCGATAGGTACCGTCAGCCGTTGTGAGCGACATCGGATACCAGCCGGCGACCCGGGACCGGGCGCAGGCTGAACCGTCAGGCCGCGCTCACGCACGGGGGGCTACGGGGGGTCCTCTCCCTGGAAGACGACAGTGCGAGGTGGACTGGTGAACTCCCGTTGCTGCTCACGCACCGCGTGCAAGCAGCCTCCCGTCTACACGCTCACGTACGTGTACAAGGACTCGACGGCCGTTCTCGGGCCGCTAGCCGTGTACGTAGACCCGCACTCGTGGGACCTGTGCGAGATGCACGCCGCGCGGCTCGTGGTGCCCCGCGGCTGGGACGTGGTCCGGCTGCCCAAGGACCCGGCGCAGGAGCGCGCTGACGACCTTGAGGCGCTCGCGAACGTCGTCCGGGACGTGGCCCGCGCCGAACGGGCCAGCCTGGAGCGCAGCGCCCCGGCACGCCCGGCGCCCCCGCTGCGGCAGCAAGAGCAGTTGCGGCAGGCGGAGCCGCGGCAGGCAGTCCAGGGCACCGTCCCGCGGCCCGGCGCACCGCAGCGCCCGCCCGCGGAGCCAGTGGGCCAGGGCGTCGAGGTCGGGCGCCGCGGCCACCTGCGGGTCGTCCGATCCGCGCCCGCACCCCAGCCCGAAGCCTGAGCGGCCGGCCGCGAGCCCGTGCGGCAGCCCCCTCGTTTGCGCGCCATCGTCACCTGACCGATAGGTTGATCCTGGGAAATCAACCGGTCGGGATCGGTTCCTTTGATCCTGATATTGACGAGTTCGTCAGATCCTAGGGAGAACGCAGGGTGACAACGGTTCGACGGAGACGGGGGACGAAGTGGCGGACCTGAACAAGATCTTCATGGCCTATGACGTTCGCGGTGTTGTTCCTGACGAGCTCGATGAGTCCGTGGCGGAGGCCGTGGGGGCGGCTTTCGTGCGCTCGACCGGGGCGAAGACCCTCGTCACACTGCATGACATGCGCCCGAGCAGCGAACCGCTCGCGGACGCGGTTGGCCGCGGCGCGGTATCCCAGGGTGCCAACGTGATCCGCGGCGGGCTCGGCTCCAGCGACATGGTGTACTACGCGAGCGGGCTCCTCAACATCCCGGGCGTGATGATCACCGCCAGCCACAACCCGGCGAGGTACAACGGGATCAAGCTCAGCAAGGCGGGCGCCAAGCCGGTCGGCATCGAGACCGGGCTCGCCGAGATCAAGCAGCTGGTGCAGGACGGAGTTCCGGCCTACGACGGCGCGCCAGGCACGGTGACGGACAAGGACCTGCTCCCCGGCTACGCCGAGTACCTCAGGAAGCTGGTGGACCTCTCCGGTATCCGCCCGCTCACGGTGGTCGTCGACGCGGGCAACGGCATGGGCGGTCACACCGTGCCGACCGTGTTCGAGGGCTTGCCGATCACGACGATCCCGCTCTACTTCGAGCTCGACGGGACGTTCCCGAACCACGAGGCGAACCCCATCGACCCCAAGAACCTGCGCGACCTGCAGCAGGCGGTCAGGGACAACGGTGCCGACATCGGCCTCGCCTTCGACGGCGACGCCGACCGGTGCTTCGTCGTCGACGAGCGCGGCGAGATCGTGAGCCCGTCGGTGCTCACCGCGCTGATCGCGACCAGGGAGCTGGCCAGGGAGCCGGGCGCGACGGTCATTCATAACCTGATCACCTCCCAGGCGGTCCCCGAGCTGATCACCGAGCACGGCGGTACCCCGGTCCGCACCCGGGTCGGCCATTCCTTCATCAAGGCGAAGATGGCGGAGACCAACGCCGTCTTCGGCGGCGAGCACTCGGGTCACTTCTACTTCAGGGACTTCTGGTTCGCCGACTCGGGCATGCTCGCCGCGCTGCACACGCTCGCGGTGCTCGGCCGCGACGACCGGCCGTTGTCGGCCATTCTCGCCGACTTCGCCAGGTACGCGGCGAGTGGCGAGATCAACAGCAAGGTCGATGACCAGGCCGCCGCCACGCAGCGGGTCAAGGACGTGTACGCGTCCCAGCCCGGGGTGACCACGGACGAGCTCGACGGGCTGACCATCTCAGGCGACGGCTGGTGGTTCAACCTCCGGCCGTCCAACACCGAGCCGCTGCTGCGGCTGAACATCGAGGCCGCCGACGAGGTAGAGGTGGCCGCGATCAGGGACGAGGTGCTCGGCCTCGTACGCGGCACGGGCAACGGGTCCGAATGACTCATCTGACGTTCAACAGAGGGATATGAAGATGGAACTCGAAGCCTGGGTGCTTGACATCATCGTCTGCCCCAAGTGCCGGGCAGGCCTGCGCGCTGACGACGCCGCCAGCGAACTCGTGTGCACCGGGTGCGGGCTCGCCTACCCGGTCAGGGACAACATCCCGGTGCTGCTTGTCGACGAGGCACGCCAGCCGTGAGCCGGGGTCGTCCCCCCGGGAGACAGCCATGAACACGCCGCCCGGCGGGTCGGCACTAGCGGCCCTCCGCCTCGATGACCCGGAGATCGTCGAGGCGGGCGATCCCGGCGGCATGCTGCGGCAGATCGCGTCGTCGGCCGCGCAGGTCCGCACGGCGCTGCGGGCCTGCGCCGAGGCGGACCTGTCGGCGCTCAGCCCGGATGCCCGCCCGCGCGCGCTCGTGGTGGCCGGGTCCGGCGGTGCGGGCGGCTCCGCGTTCGCCTGCGACGCCCTCGCCGCGATCTGCGGCACCGGCGCCCCTGTCCAGGTGACCGGGGTATCCGGCTGGCAGCTGCCCGGCTGGATCGGCGCCGCCGACATGGTCCTCGCGGTGTCGCGCTCGGGGCACACCGCCGAGGCGCTGGCGCTCGCCAGCGAGGCGGCCCGGCGCGGCTGCTACCTGGTCGCGGTCAGCGCGCCCGGCTCGCCGCTGCAGGAGATCGCCGCGCGGGCCAGGGGGACGTTCATCCCGGTGACCACGGCCGGGCCGGCCAGGGCGATGCCGTGGGCGCTGACCGTGCCGCTGCTCGTCTGCGCTGACCGGCTCGGCGTGGCGCGGGTCGACGCGGCGGCCTACGAGGCGGCGGCCGCCGCCATGGAAGACGTGTCGCACCAGTGCCGGCCGTCGAGTGAGTCCTTCGTCAACCCGGCCAAGTCGCTCGCGCTCGACCTGGTGGGCAGGCTGCCGGTCATCTGGGGCGGGTCGCCGGTCGCGGCGGCCGCGGCCCGGCGGTTCGCCTCGCAGCTCGCCGCGAACGCCAAGCACCCGGCGCTGGCCGGCGTGCTGCCCGAAGCCGGGCACGACCAGGTGGCGACGTTCGACGGGCCGTACGCGCCGCCGCCTGAGCCGGCCTTCCCCGCCGCCGAGGACCTCGGCGGTGCCTTCGACGACGTGGACTTCGGCGAGTTCTCCGAAGACGACGACGCGGAGCTCGACGGCCTGTCGGGTGACGAGGCGTCACTGCGGCTGGTGCTGATCGCCGACCCGGCCGGCGAGCATCCTTCCGTGGAGCGGGCCAGGGCGGCGGCCGCGTCCCTGGCCGCGGTCCGCGGCATCGACGTTTCCGACATCACGATGGACGCCGGCGACCCGCTGCGGCGGCTCGCCGGCGCGGTTCAGCTGCTTGACTACGCGTCGGTGTACCTCGGCATCGCGAACGGCATCGACCCGCTGGCGATCGCCGCGATCAAGGACCTGCGTGACCTGACCGGCCGCGAATTAAGCCTGTGAAACTGGTAAAGATGACGCCATCTCGGCTGGGTATGCTACGCCGGTGAAGGCTGTCATCGCCGCGCTCGCGGCCAACGTGGGCATCGCCATCGCCAAGTTCGCCGCCTTCCTCCTCACCGGCTCGGCGTCGATGCTCGCCGAGTCGGTGCACTCGGTGGCCGACACCGGAAACGAGGTGCTGCTGCTGATCGGTGCGGGCCGGTCGCGCCGGGCGCGCACCACCGAGCACCCGTTCGGGTTCGCCAGGGAGCGGTACTTCTACGCGTTCGTGGTCGCGGTGATGCTGTTCACCGTCGGCGCGGTTTTCTCGATCTACGACGGCGTGCACAAGATCGTCTCCGGGGGCCAGCTCAGCTCCCCGGGGATCGCGTACGGCGTGCTCGGCCTGTCGATGATCCTCGAGGGGTTCTCGCTGCGCACCGCGATCCGCGAGGCGAACCAGGTGCGCGGCGGGCGCGGCTGGCGGCAGTTCGTCCACCTGACGAAGACGCCTGAGCTGCCCGTCGTCCTGCTCGAGGACTCCGCCGCCCTCGTCGGGCTCTTCCTCGCCTTCCTCGGCGTGCTGCTCTCCCAGCTGACCGGCAACGACAAGTGGGACGGCATCGGGTCGGTGGCGGTCGGGATGCTTCTCGGCTGCGCCGCCTTCATCGTCGGCTACGAGACCAAGAGCCTGCTGATCGGCGAGGCGGCCTCGGAGGAGATGTCGGCGCGCATCGTCACCTCGCTTGAGGCGGGACCCGAGCCGTTCCGCCTCATCCACCTGCGGACCTCGCACATCGGCCCGGATGCGCTGCTGGTCGCCGCGAAGATCGGCGTGCCGCCCGAGCTGACCGCGGCCGAACTGGCGGCCGGCATCGACGCCGCGGAGCAGCGGGTCCGCGCGGCGGTGCCGATCGCGGAGACGATCTACCTGGAGCCGGACATCTATCAGCCGGGCCAGGAAGACCCGGCGGACCCGTCGGTGGAGATCGTCCAGAGGACCAAGCGCCGCTCCCGGCTCAGGAGCCAGCGCCGCCCCTGACAGCGCGCAGCGCGCGCAGGGCGCGCTCCTTCTCGAAGTCAAGCGCACGGCCCGCGCCGGGGCCCGCGGGGACATGGCCGGTGCGGCGGCCCAGGTCGGCGACTGCGGCACGGGCGGCCGGGTCGGACAGCACGCGCAGCCCGAACGCCAGCGCGGCGGGCGTGATGTCGAAGCGCCGCTCGATGGCCAGCGCCGCCGTGATGGCGGCGAGGTCCTCCTCCGTGAACTGCCGGTGCGCGTGGCCGCGGCCGCTCGGACGGTCCCGCAGCGGCGGCAGCAGCCCGAGTTCCTCCCGGTAACGGAGCATCCGGGGGGACATGCCGAGCCGAGCGGCGGCCTCAGTGATGCGCATGAGTAACAAACTAACATTCTGCCGTCAAAAAAGTACCCTTCAGAGTGCACCAAGGCCTCCGCATCCCGTAGCGTCGTCATGGTCGCAGATGACTTGAGGGGGCAACCCCCGTACCCCCGGCCGCGCGAGACGGCAAGGACCGCCAGTCCGACAGGGCGCGCCATGGTTTCCGGGGCCAACCGATGAAGGGAAGAGCGCATGAGCGCCGAGCCGTACAAGGTCGCTGACATCAACCTGGCCGCCTTCGGCCGGAAGGAAATCCAGCTCGCCGAGCACGAGATGCCGGGCCTGATGGCGACCCGCGCCGAGTACGCGGCGTCCCAGCCGCTGCGCGGCGCCCGGATCACCGGCTCACTGCACATGACGATCCAGACCGCTGTCTTGATCGAGACCCTGGTCGCGCTTGGCGCGCAGGTCCGCTGGGCGAGCTGCAACATCTTCTCCACTCAGGACCACGCCGCGGCGGCCGTCGCGGTCGGCCCCGACGGGACCGTGGACGACCCGAAGGGCATCCCGGTCTTCGCCTGGAAGGGCGAGAGCCTCGAGGAGTACTGGTGGTGCACCGAGCAGGCGCTGACCTGGCCGGGCGGCGAGTCGCCGAACATGATCCTGGACGACGGCGGCGCCGCCACGCTCTTCGTGCACAAGGGCGCGGAGTACGAGGCCGCCGGCGCGGTCCCGTCGCCGGCCGAGGGTGACTCCGAGGAGTGGCTGGTCATCCTGGACCGGCTGCGCAACTCGCTGGCCGACCACCCCGGCAAGTGGACGCGGGCCGCCGCCGAGATCAAGGGCGTCACCGAGGAAACCACCACCGGCGTGCACCGCCTGTACGAGATGCACAGGGCCGGCGCGCTGAAGTTCCCGGCGATCAACGTCAACGACTCGGTGACCAAGTCCAAGTTCGACAACAAGTACGGCTGCCGCCACTCGCTGGTCGACGGCATCAACCGGGGCACCGACGTGCTCATCGGCGGCAAGGTCGCGCTGGTCTGCGGCTACGGCGACGTGGGCAAGGGCTGCGCGGAGAGCCTGCGCGGCCAGGGCGCCCGGGTGATCATCACCGAGATCGACCCGATCTGCGCGCTGCAGGCGGCGATGGACGGCTACCAGGTCACCACCATCGAGGATGTCATCGACCAGGTCGACATCTTCGTCACCACGACCGGCAACAAGGACATCATCACCGCCGACCACATGTCGCAGATGAAGCACCAGGCGATCGTCGGCAACATCGGCCACTTCGACAACGAGATCGACATGGCGGGCCTCGCCGCCCTCCCGGGCATCAAGCGGATCAACGTCAAGCCGCAGGTCGACGAGTGGACGTTCGCCGACGGCCACACGATCATCGTGCTGTCCGAGGGCCGCCTGCTCAACCTGGGCAACGCCACCGGTCACCCGTCGTTCGTCATGTCCAACTCCTTCACCAACCAGGTCATGGCGCAGATCGAGATCTTCACCAAGCCGGAGGAGTACCCGATCGGCGTCTACACGCTGCCCAAGCACCTGGACGAGAAGGTCGCCCGCCTCCACCTGGACGCGCTCGGCGTCAAGCTGACCGTGCTGTCCAAGGAGCAGGCCGAGTACATCGGCGTCCCGGTCGAGGGCCCGTACAAGCCGGACCACTACCGGTACTAAACCCTCGCCAGACATGAGTACCGACGCGTCCCGCCGGTACCGGTCCGTCCCCGGGCTCGCCGAGCTCGGGGACGGCCGTATCAGCTATGCGGAACGGATGATGCCGCTCCTGGCCGCCCTCCGTGCCCAGTTCAGCGCGGACAGGCCGTTCGACGGGCTGACCATCGCCGCCTGCCTGCACGTCACGGCGGAGACCGGCGTCTTCGTCCGGGTGCTGCGGGCGGGCGGCGCGCGGGTCCGGCTGGCGGCCTCGAACCCGCTGTCCACCCAGGACGACATCGCGGCCGCGCTGGCGGCGCGCGACGGTATCGAGGTGTTCGCCCGCGCCGGGGTGGACAGGGACACCTACTACCAGCACATCGCGCTGGCCGTGGGCGCCGCCGGCGACGGGCGCGCCAATGCTGGCCGAGACGGTGCCGGCTGGGCCGAGGGGCCGGACCTGGTGCTCGACGACGGCGGTGACCTGGTGTCCACGTTGCACACGATCGCGCCGCGCGAAGTGCTCGACCGGGTGCGCGGCGGGTGCGAGGGGACCACGACCGGCGTCCTCCGGTTGCGCCGCATGGCGGCGGAGGCGACCCTCGCCTTCCCGATGATCGCCGCGAGCGACACCCCGGTCACCCGCATCGTGGACAACACCCACGGCACGGCCCAGTCCGTCATCGACGGGCTGCTGCGCGCCAGCGGGGTCCTCCTCGCGGGCAAGACCATGGTGGTGGCGGGGTTCGGCGCGTGCGGCGCGGGCATCGCCGAGTCCGCCCGGGCGCTCGGCGCCCGGGTAGTGATCACCGAGGTCGACCCGGTGCGCGCGCTCGACGCGGTGCTGCGCGGTTTCCGGGTGCTGCCGATCGCCGAGGCGGCTCCGCTCGGGGAGATCTTCATCACCGCGACCGGCTCGGCGGAGGTGATCACCGCCGAGCACCTGGCGGTGATGCGGGACGGCGCCGTGCTCGCCAACGCCGGCCACTTCGACGTGGAGATTGACGTCCGGGCACTGTCCGCCATGGCGGTCGCCGTGGAAACCGACGTCCGCCCGCATGCGGACGCCTACCAGCTTCCCGACGGCCGCCGCCTGCTGCTGCTGGCCGAGGGCCGCGTAGTCAACCTCGTCGCCGCGGACGGCCACCCGCCGGAGGTGATGGACCTCGCCTTCGGCATCGAGGCGCTGGCACTGTCCTGGCTGTCGGGCAACGAGGACAAGCTGCCGCCCGGCGTGCACCGCGTGCCCGCGGACATCGACGCCGAGGCCGCCCGCCTGGTCCTCGCCGCGCTCGGCGCGCGGCTCGACACGCTGACCAAAGCCCAGCGGTCCTACCTGGCCAGCTGGCACCTCGGCTCCTGACCGCCCCGGCCCCGCCCGCCCCGGCCCCGCCCGCTCCGGCCGGGGCGAGCACCGCGGCGAGCTCAGGCCGGGCATCACCGCCGTCATAGTGGATGTTCGGGCACATCAGGGTGTGCCCGAACATCCACTGTCATTGGACACGCGGGCGTAGCCCGCTCGTCCGCGGGCGCGGTGCGGCGGCTATCCGGTGACGGCGGCCCCGCGCCGGGGCAGCGGATTGCGGAGCAGAGCAGGCCGCCTCCGTTCTGCCGCGTCGTTCTCCCCCTGAGCGAGCCGGGACAGCGCCAGCCAGCCGACGAGGGCGAGGGGGTAGGCGAAGTAGCCGAACCGCGTCGACGGGTCCAGGGCGAACATGACCGCGTAGCCGACCGCGAGCCGCACGGCGGTGTCCCGTTCGTCCCGCGGCGGCCGCACGACGAGCCAGCCGACGAACGCGAGCACCGCGAGCACCAGCAGCACGTCCACGGTCAGCTTGCCAGCCGGGCCGAGGCCGGCGATGAGATGGCCGGGGAGCGGGCTCGCCGCGACCGTCTTGTACTTGGTGGCGCCCATCGGGTAGTCGATCAGGTTCTGCTTCAGCGCGTCCGGTGTCGCGAGTGCCGCCGGCGCCGCGAGCAGCGCGAGCACGCCGGCCACGGCGACCGTGGTGGCCGTGAGGCGCGCCGCGGCGCGCGGGGCGTAACGAACCCAGGCCATGACCGCGAGCACGGGGACGACCGCCCAGGCCGTGGTCTTCATCGCGCAGGCGACGCCGAGCGCCAGGCTGGCCCGCACCAGCTTGCCCCGGCCCGCCCAGGCGAGCACGAGGCAGGTCAGCGCGATGATCGGCGGGTCGGTGACGCCGACCGCGAGCGGGAACGCGATAAGTGGCGAGGCGACGGCGACCGCCGTGCACCAGGCGACCCGCCGGCGGCAATCCGAGCAGTCGCGGATCCGGTGCGGTGCGATGGCGGCGAAGGCCGCCGCGGTTAGCGCCACCGTGGTCAGCGTCGTCCAGATCCGCGGGTCACCGAGGACGCCAGGCAGGCCCGCCGAGCGGGGCAGCCCGAACACCTCCATCAGCGGCAGGTAGGGGTTGTAGGACGTCCATCCGGTCACCAGCGCGGGCGGCAGGTACGGCGTGCCGTGCTTGAGCAGGTAGCTGGCCGACTGGCCGATGACGACGACCTCGCCCGTGGCGGGGAAGGTGGTGATCAGCCAGAGCAGCGGTGCGATCAGCGCGCCGCCGATCGCCGCGGCCAGCGGCATCGCCCAGCCGGCGGGAGCCAGCAGCAGCAGCGCGGTCACCGCGTAGCCGGCGCAGCCCCAGGCCGCCCAGGTCC
>DASWAE010000031.1:0-6020 GCA_036391275.1 Trebonia sp. | reverse complement strand
GGCGTCGCCGGGGCCCGGGCCGGGACGCTGGCCGTCATGGCCGGGGGCCCGGCCGCGGCGTTCGACCGGTTCAAGCCCGTGCTCGGCGCCATCGGGTCGCGGGTGGTGCACGCCGGCCACATCGGCTCGGGGCACGCGGTGAAGGCGCTCAACAACCTGATGTCAGCGGCGAACCTGCTGGTGGCATCGGAGGCGCTGATCGCGGGACGGCGGTTCGGACTCGACCCGGCGGTGATGCTCGAGGTCATCAACGGCTCAAGCGGGCGTTCTCCCGCCACGGAGAACAAGTGGCCGAACTTCATCCTGCCGGAGAAATACGACGCGGGATTCGCGATGCGGCTGATGGTCAAGGACATCAGGCTCGCCCTCGGCATCGAGCACGCCACCGGGACGCCCGCGCTGGCGTCGGAGGCCGTGGTGGCCGCGTGGGAGGCCGCGCTGGCCGGCCTGCCGCCCGACGCGGACCACACCGCCATCGCCCGCTGGCTCAGCGAACGCGCAGGACCGTGATCGTCTAGCCGCGGCAGCGCGCTGGTTCTCCGCGGGGACCAAAGGCGGCGGGTAATGATCGTTGCCGTCCACAGGCATCGGCAGCTACACCGTTTCGCGGCTTGACGCGGGCGTGGCGGGGACAGGATTCTGGCCTCACCCGTGCGGTGGCGCGACCCAGTTGGAGGCGACGCGGTGGCAGACGTGGTTCCTGCGGAGGAGTTCGTTGAGCTTGCCGGGGGGAGGGTGCACCTGCTGCGCGGCGGCGCCGGCGAGCCGGTGCTGTTCCTGCACGCGGCCGGCGGCGCCGGGGTATGGCACCCGTTCCACCAGCTGCTCGCGGAGGCCGGGTTCACGGTGCTCGCGCCCGACCACCCGGGCTTCGGGAAGTCGGACGACTTCCCTGCCGCCGAGGGGGTCGACGACCTCGTGTACCACTACCTGGACCTGCTCGACGCGCTCGGGATCGGCCGGCCGCACGTGGTGGGCGGGTCGTTCGGCGGCTGGATCGCGGCCGAGCTCGCCGTGCACTCGCCGCATCGCGTCGGGTCGCTGACGCTGCTGTCCGCGGCGGGACTGCGGATACCCGAGCACCCGGTCACCGACCTGTTCCTGCTGCCACCGGACAGGCTGGTCGCGACGCTGTTCCACGAGCCGCCGCCGCCTCCGCCCCCGCCACCCCCCGGCGCGCAGCCGGACCTGGACGTGATCATCGCGGGGTACCGGGAGTCGACCTCGCTCGCCCGGTTCTGCTGGGTTCCCTTCCTGTCCAACCCCAAGCTGGAACGACGGCTCGGCCGGATCACCGCGCCGACGCTGGTGGTCGCGCCGTCTGACGACCGGCTGATCCCGGTCGAGCACGCGCGACGGTACGCGGAACGGATCCCTGGCGCCAGCTACGCCGAGGTCGCCGACTGCGGGCACGCGATGTACTTCGAGCGGCCGGCTGAGTTCGCCGCCACGGTGGTCCCCTTCCTGAGGACGCACCCCCTCACGGCCGAGAGCGGAGTCAGCCGGTGAAGTTCAGCTTCTTCCACCTGATGCCCTACCCCTACCTGCCGGACGACTTCGACGAGCGGTACGACTCGTCGGCGCTCACCTACCCGAACGCGAACTTCTCGCCGGAGCGCGGCCGCGCGCTGTACGCGCGCTACCTGGACGAGCTCGAATACGCGGACGAGCTCGGCTTCGACGGGGTGGCGGTCAACGAGCACCACCAGTCGGCCTACGGGCTCATGCCGTCGCCCAACCTGATGGCAGCCGCGCTTACCCGCCGCACTTCCCGGGCGCGGATCATGGTGCTCGGCAACGCCATCGGCATCCGCGGCAACCCGCTGCGGGTCGCCGAGGAGATCGCCATGCTCGACCTGATGTCCGGCGGCCGGGTGGACTCCGGGTTCGTGCGGGGCATCGGCTGGGAGTACTTCGCGCACTCGGTCAACCCGGTGAAGTCCAGGTCGCGGTTCAACGAGGCGCACGACCTGATCATCAAGGCGTGGACGTCGCCGGAGATGTTCTCCTGGTACGGCGAGAACTACGAGTACCGCTACGTGAACCTCTGGCCACGGCCGCTGCAGCAGCCGCACCCGCCGATCTACATCCCGGGGGCCGGGTCGACGGAGACGATGAAGTTCTGCGCCGAACGGAAGTACACCTACATGTCGGTCTACGCGCCGACGCGCATCGTGCGGCGCTGGTTCGACGGGTACCGGGAAGCGGCGGCCGAGCTCGGCTACAAACCCGACCCGGAGCGGATCGCGTTCTCCGTGCCCATCTACGTCGCCGACACTGACGAGAAGGCGCACGCCGAGGCGCGGCCGGTGATCGAGTGGCTCTACCGCAAGGGACTCAAGCAGACGCCGGAGATGGTGACGCCGCCCGGGTACATGTCACCCGGGTCGCTGCGCGGCGTCCTGTCGTCCGGGATGCGGCCGCTCGGCGGCTTCTCCTACGAGGACCTGCTCGCCAACGGCCAGGCGGTCGTCGGGTCACCTTCGTCCGTGGCTAAGCGGCTGGGCGAGCTCTACGATGAGCTTGGCGGATTCGGGCAGATCATCGGCCTGTTCGCGATCGGCCCGTCCACGCACGAACAAGTAATGCGCAGCGCCGAGCTGTTCGCTACCGAGGTGATGCCCGTGCTCCGCCCGCTAGGTACCACCGAAGAGGCCACGTCATGAGCGAGCCTTGGGGCCCGAGCGAGCCTTGGTTTTCAGGCGAGCGGGCAAGCACAGCGGGCGAGCGGGGGAGCAGAGTATGAGCGAGCTGCGCGACGAGCTCGTCGCCGGCATCCACGCCAGCAGGGAGAAGCTCGAGTCCGCGGGCGACCGTGCCGAGGAGCTGCGCACGCTCCCCCACGACGCGGTGGCGATCCTGCGGGCGCTTGGCCTGTTCTGGCTCAAGACACCGGCGGAGCTTGGCGGCACGCCGCTGCCGCCCGTCGAGTTCTGCGACGTGATCGAGGAACTGGCCTACGTCGACACCTCGACGGCCTGGGCCGCGATGATCGGCGCCGGGTGCAACGGGCTCACCGGCGGCTGGCTGCCCGAGGACGGGGCGCGGCGGATCTTCGGCAGCGGAGACGGCGACCGCCCGGTGGTGGCGGGCCAGCTGGCGCCGCGCGGCACCGGGCACCCGGTCAGAGGCGGTTACCTGGTCAGCGGCCGCTGGGGTTTCTCAAGCGGCATCGTTCACGCGGACTGGCTGATCGGGGCGTTCAAGCCGGGCGGCGGCGAGCCGGACGATCCGGCGGCAGCCCCCGGATTGCTCGGGATGGTCGTCTTCCTGGTGCCCAAGGACCAGGCCGAGGTCATCGACAACTGGCACGTCGCCGGGCTGCAGGGCACCGGCAGCCTGGACTTCTCCCTGGACGGCGTCTTCGTGCCGTCGGCGATGACCTACGTGCTCGGCCAGCCGGCTGTCCGCGGCGGCGACCTGTTCCGGCTCGGCATGCCCGCCTTCGTGTCCAACGAGGTGCCGCCCCTGGCCATCGGGCTGGCCCGCCGCGCCCTCGACGACATGACCGAGCTGGCTATGCACACCGCCCGCTTCCCCGGCGGCCCCACCGTCAGCGAGCGCGCCGTCTTCCACAAGGAACTGGGCCGCGCCGAGACCAGGATCAAGGCCGCCCGTGCGGTCCACCGCGAGGCCATGGCCCAGGCCTGGGAAGCTGCCGTCGCGGGCAATGTGCCCGGCGAGGAAATCCAGCTGGCCGTCACCACGGCGTCGATCTTTGCCGTCGAGACTTGCACCGACGTGGTCAGCGACCTGTTCCGGTACGGTGGCGGGCGCGTCCTCGCGCTCTCCAACCCGATGCAACGGCACCTGCGCAACGTGCTGGCCGCCCGCCAGCACCTGGCCTTGTCCGAAGAGCACTACGAAGCCGCCGGCCGCTGCCTGCTCCAGTCCGCCAAGAGCCGGCGCCCCTAGCGAACCGGCGTGTCTCGCGAGGTTTGCCCGCGGCAGCCTCGGAGATGACCCTGCCACGGTCCACGGCGGGCCGGCCGATCTCCAGGCATGTCTCGAATGCCTCCTCCATGATCTTGCGCTGGATCAGGTCATGGTCGGCGAGCAGCCGCGCGGTATACGAGTTGCCTGGCAGCTCTTGCTTCCGGGCGCGAAGCACTTCCTCAGGCTCGGCCAGCGTGAACGTCACTGACGGACTCCTGATTGCTAGCGGACGAGCGTTCTTCCCAGCCCGCTTAGGCCCGCTGGGCCATCATGACCCGGCTGCGCAGCCCCGTCATCCGATTAAGCGGCCACA
Organism: Trebonia sp.; assembly: GCA_036391275.1. Classification (GTDB taxonomy): domain Bacteria; phylum Actinomycetota; class Actinomycetes; order Streptosporangiales; family Streptosporangiaceae; genus Trebonia. Next base: position 1,771 of record DASWAE010000031.1, on the reverse strand, counting down.
GGAACAAGCGGATGTAACTAGGTGGAACATGCCCTCGTTCGGGGTCATTCTGCTGGGGCCGTGCGGCGGGCCTGCACCGCCGTGGCGAGCGTGTTCAGGGCGGACGCCGTCATCTCGATGTCCATGCAGGCGTCGGTGACGGACTGGCCGTAGGTCAGCGTCGCCGGGTTGCCCGGGCTCTGGCGGCCCGCCACGAGGAAGGACTCGAGCATCACGCCCGCCAGGCCGTGCTCGCCGCGGGACAGCTGCTCCGCGAGGGACTCGGCGACGCCCAGCTGGCGGGTGTGGTCCTTGCCGCTGTTGCCGTGGCTGGCGTCGACCATGATGCGGCGCGGGAGGCCCGCCGCCGTGATCAGGTCCAGTGCCTTGGTCACGTGCGAGGACGAGTAGTTGGGGCCGCTGCGGCCGCCGCGCAGGATGACGTGCGTCTCAGGGTTGCCCGCGGTCGTCACCAGCGCGCCCGCGCCCGCGGCCGTGACGCCGAAGAACGTGTGGCTGACCGCCGCGGCGCGGCAGGCGTCGACTGCCACCTGGACGTCACCGTCGGTACCGTTCTTGAACCCGACCGGCATGGACAGGCCGGAGGCGAGCTGGCGGTGCACCTGGCTCTCGGTGGTGCGGGCGCCGATCGCGCCCCAGGTCACGGTGTCGGCGATGTACTGCGGGGTGATCGGGTCAAGCCACTCGCAGCCCACCGGCATGCCGGAGCCCACCACGTCGAGCAGCAGGCGGCGGGCGGTACGCAGGCCCCGGTGCACGTCGAAGGAGCCGTCCATGCCCGGGTCGTTAATCAGGCCTTTCCAGCCCGTCACGGTACGTGGCTTCTCGAAATAAACGCGCATCACGATCAAAAGGTCGTCCGCATGGCGTTCTCGCAGGTCTGCGAGGCGTGCGGCGTAGTCGAGCGCCGCCTTGGGGTCGTGCACCGAGCACGGACCGGTGACGACGAGCAGCCGGTCGTCGGCCCCGTCAAGCACCGCGCGGACCTCCGCCCTGGTGCGCTCAACCGTCTCCTGTTGCTTGCCGGTGAGCGGGAGCTCATCGCGCAGGGCAGCCGGGGAAAGCAACGGCTCGTAGCCGACAATCCTGGTATCGCTGACGCGTGACATCGGGCTCATCTCCTCCCGGGCGCGCCGTGCCCGGGGTTCTCCGCGAGCCAGCTACGCCCTTTGACTTGGGCGAGGCAGATACCCCGCCCACGGCTGGCTCCGGGTGATTATCAGCGCGCAGGACTCCGCACGGCTCCACCCGGAGCCGTCGTAAAGCGCCAATACCACCGTGACACGCGATCGATCTTACACGGCCCGCGGCGGCTCAGGTGGCACAAGGTGGGTTGGTGAGCGATCTGACGGTCACTAAGCGCCATTATCGGATCATGACCAGCTTCAACCTGCCCGACATGCTGGCCCTGTTCCTGTCGGTCATCGGCCCGCAGAAAGTGCTGCTGTCCTTCGCGCGCATCGGCCAGACGCTCCGCGCTTCGTCGGTGCGGCTCGTCGCCGTGGTCGCCGCCGTGGCGTCCGCGGGCATCGGCCTGGTCTGCGCCCTCACCGCGCCCTGGCTGGCGACGTTCTTCCACATCAGCACGGCTGCGCTCGAGCTGGCGGGCGGCGTGGCGTTCTTCGTCTACGCACTTGCCCTGGTGTTCGGCATGCACATCGACCTCGCCGACCCGGCGCACGTGCCGGCGGCCGCGGCCGGCGGCGGCGCCCCGGGCACGCCCGTGGCCACGGGCGCGGGCACGGGCACGGGCGCGGGCACGGGCACGGGC
>DASWAE010000030.1:0-88524 GCA_036391275.1 Trebonia sp. | reverse complement strand
ACCTCGCTGCCGCGCTGAGCGGCGCCTGTCCCGTGGTCGGCAGCTACGGCGCCCGGGACCGCATATTCAAAGGCGCGGCCGCCAAACTGGAGGCGGCCCTGGCGGAGCTGGGCATCCCCCACGACGTCAAGGAGTATCCCGACGCCGGCCACAGCTTCCTCGAGCAGTACTCGGCCGGGCCCCTCACGCCGGTGCTGCGGGTGGCCGGCCTGGGTTACGAGGCGGCCAGCGCCGACGACGCCTGGCGCCGGATCCACGCCTTTTTCGATGAGCACCTGGCCGCCGGAGCATCCCCTCATTCGCCGGAGGAATGAGGCTGTGTTACTTCTATGTTGAACTGGCTCCCGCGCCAAGACTCGAACTTGGAACCTGCCGGTTAACAGCCGGACGCTCTGCCGATTGAGCTACGCGGGACCGTCAGCACGGCGGGCTGCGAATCGAGCCCGTTGCCGTGCTGCGCATAAGCGTAGCGCACGTCCGGGGGTGCCTGTCGCACGGGCGGCGGACCCCCGGCTTCACCTCGTTCAGGTGAAGCGCTCCCGCCCGCTGACGGCTACCGTGCCATCTCGGCCAGTGTCGGTAATACTAAGTTCCGGTGCGGTAATCACTAATTTGTTGTCAAGGTCGCTTTAGCGGCCGGGTCAACGGTTAGAGTCCGCCCAGGGTTTGTCTGGACGCTAGCTGAATACGATCGCCGCGACGTGTGGGGGACTTGTGAATACCGCCGGCTCTGGGGCACGGCACACGGACGAGGCGCTCGGCGCCACGACGGCACCGGCCGGGCCGGCCGGCGGCGATACAGTGAGCGCAGCCCGGCTGACCGTCACCCGGCTGACCGCCGTCCGGGTACCGCGTGCGGTGTGGCAGGGACTCGCCGCGTTCGCCGTTTACCTGGCCGCCTTCACCGCCTGGTACGGGTGGCCGCTGTTCCGCCACCTGAGCACGCCGAACCTGCGGCAGTACTGGACCGACCCGAACTTCTACACCTGGTCCATGCGCTGGTGGCCGTACGCGGTGTCGCACGGCACCAACCCGCTGTACTCCAGTCAGATCGGCGCGCCGCACGGCTACGACCTGGCCTGGGCGTCCACCACCCCCTCGGTGGACCTGCTGATGTGGCCGGTCACCGCCGTGCTCGGCGTGCTGGTGGCGTACAACGTCATGCTGCTGCTCGTGCCGCCGGTTTCCGCCTGGGCGGCCTTCCTCCTGGCGCGACGGCTGACCGGGCGGTTCTGGCCGTCGCTGCTGGCCGGCGCCGTCTACGGCTTCTGCCCCTACGAGCTGGTGCACGACTGGCAGGGCCAGCCGAACCTGACGGCTATCGCGCTGTTCCCGCTCCTGGCGTACCTGGCGCTGCGCTGGTGGGACGGGACGCTGCGCGGCCGCTGGTTCGTCATCTGGGCGGCCGCCGCGATGGCCCTGGAGTTCTACACCTTCAACGAGGCCTTCTTCGACCTGACCGCCATGCTGGCGGGCGGCCTGGTGATCGGCTGCGCGGTCGCCGGGCGCGCGGCCTGGCGCCGGGTGGCCCGGCTGGCCGGGCTGACCGCCATCGCCTACGCGGGCGCCATCGTGGCCGCGGCGCCTTACCTGTACTACGCGCTGCGCCACAAGCAGGGCTCCTTCAGCAGGCAAGGGTCTGGCTTCTCCCTTCACCTGATCCGCCTGGTCCTGCCCTGGTCGGACAAGGTCTTCGGGCTGAACGGGCTGGCCAGCTACTCCGGCCACGTCGGCCGGCAGGGCGTCGACGACTACGTGGGGGCGCCGATCCTGCTCGTCTTGCTCGGGGTCGCCTTCTTCTGCTGGCGGGACCGGGTGATCCGGCTGCTGATCGCCGGGTTCGCGCTCGCGATCGCACTCGCCCTCGGCCCGGACCTGGTCGTGGTCAGCTATCCGCGCTTCCAGCTGCCGTGGGCCGCGCTGTGGAACCTGCCGATCGCGCGCAGCGCCGAGCCCGACCGGTTCATCGTCTTCATCGTCCTCGCGCTCGCCATCGCGCTGGCCTACTGGCTGGCGATGCCCGGAAAAAGCAGGCTGCTGCGCACGGCCCGCTGGGTCCTCGGGCTGCTCGCGGTCGCCGCGGTCCTGTGGGATGCCCCCACGGCCTACTCGGCGGTTAACCCGGTCCCGTTCGGCTACCAGCCGCCGGCCACCATGCGGCCGGCGAACCAGCTGCCGGCGTTCATCACCGACGGCATGTACCGGCGCTACCTGCGCCCCGGGGAGACCGTCGTCATCGTCACCCACCGGGGCAATGCCGGGATGCTGTTCCAGGCCGACGCGGGCTTCTACTTCCGCATCGCGGGCGGCTTCATCAACGCGTCACTGACGTCCTGGACCGCCCTTCCGGACCAGGTCCTGGCGGTGGCCCACCCGTCGAAGCGGTCGAAGCAGCTGTTCGCTGACTACCTTCGCTCGTCGGGGGTGGGCGCCGTCATCGTCGAGCAGGCATGGGAAGAGCCGTGGATGCGCAACTTCTCCACCGTGCTCGGCATGCGCGGCACCTCAGTCGGCGGCGTGACCATCTACCCCGCCGCTCCCTGGCTCGCCGGAGTCCGCTGAATCGATCTCACCGTCGCGGGCCCTGCCGTTCGTGAACAAGCCGGTGAACGCCGACCCGATCGCGCGGAAGCCCGAGTGCGGCTTGACCTTGAGCGAAACGAAAGCGGCGGCGCCGGTCGGGATGGGCAGCCAGAAGTTGACCATCCGCCAGCCGAGTACCCCGAGGGTCGCCACGCTCCTGGTGACGCCAAACCCGACGAGCAGCAGCGGGGTGACCGAGTCGACCACGCCGAGGCCCCCCGGCGTCAGCGGGATGGCGCCGGCCACGTTGGCGATGCCGTAGGCGGCGAACAGCTCGACCGGGTTGGCCCTGTGCCCGAACGCGGCCACGAAGCACCACAGCGACGCCGCGTCGAGCAGCCAGTTGAGCGAGGCCCAGAGCAGCGCCCAGGCCATCACGCGCTTGTCGCGGGTCAGCAGGGAGAACGACCGCGCCGCCTCGAGGACGGCCGCCTCGACCCGCTCGCCGCTCAGGCGGGGGATCTTGTCGCCGACCGTGCGCAGTACCCGGGACGCGAACCCGGCCCCGTGGGTGACCCCCCACAGCAGCAGCCCGGCGAGCCCGAGCACGACCGTGCCGATGATGGCGACGGTCCCGTAGATGGGCTGGAACCCGGCCAGCGGGATGGAGATGACCAGGGAGACCCACAGCAGCACGTTCAGCACCACGGTGGAGCCGATCCCCTTGGCCGCCATCATCACCGTCGCGTCGTTGCCCGAGATGCCCTCGCTGGTGAACAGCTTGTAGCCGAGCGCCGCGGTGCCAAGCGTCCCGGCCGGGATGACGTGCGCGACGGCGGCGGCGGACAGGTCGATCCTGAACAGCCGCGACAAGCTGGGCTTGTGGCTTCCGTGCGGCAGCATCACCTTGGTCAGCACCGCGTAGCAGAACAGTGACAGCCCCTCGAGGGCGACGCCCGCGGCGACCCAGAGGGCGTTGATCGTGCCGAGCAGGTACAGGTCCTTGCTCGCGCCCACCAGCTCGGGCACCACCAGGTACTCGACGACCAGCGCCAGGATGAACAGCAGCACGACGCGCCTAGCGGGCTTGACTAGCCGGGGCAGCCAGCGCCGCCAGCCCCCGCGCGAGCCGTCGCGGCCCGTACCCGGTCCGCTGTTTTTCACCGGGACCTCTCCGCTCGACCGCATGGACACACCGCTACCCGAATCTTGCCGGTAATCGCATGATCGCACGCCCCGGCGACACGTCATAACGAAGCATGACATTTCGGACCGCCGCGTCGATGCTGGCCGCCGAGCCCGTCGGGTGACCGGCAAGCCCACCGTAATGGTAGTTATGGACCATGCAGCGGTTCGACAGCATTACCACCGTCCGGCTGATCATGCGGCGGTGGAAGGACGAAGACCGTGCGCCGTTCGCGGAGCTGAACGCGGATCCGCAGACGCTGGTGTTCTTCCCGTCCACCTTGACCAGGCAGGAGAGCGACGCGCTGGTCGACCGGATCGAGGCGCGGTTTGCGCTGCACGGCTACGGGCTGTGGGCGCTCGAGGTCAGGCGGACCGGGCAGTTCATCGGCTTCACCGGCCTCGCGCCGCTGCGCGCGGACGTGCCTCACGGCGGCGGCATGGAGATCGGCTGGCGGCTGGCCAGGCACGCCTGGCATCAGGGCTACGCCACCGAGGCGGCGCGCGCGGCGCGGGACGTCGCCTTCGGCGGCGTGGGCCTGCCGGAGCTGTGGTCCATGACCGCCGTGCTCAACACGCCCTCGCAGGCGGTGATGCGCCGCATCGGCATGACCGAGGCCGTCCGCTTCGAGCACCCCGGCGTCCCAGACGGCAGCCCGGTCAGGCCGCACGTAATGTTCCACCTGGCAAACGCGTCCTTGGCATCACTGGCCTCACGGACAACAACGCCGCAGCTCAGACCATGATCATGAAGGGTTATGCGCGTTATCGCGCCCAAAAGCCTTCACAACACCAAAAACCTTCATAAAAGGCATCCAGCCAGGGCGGATGTGGCAGTATCAGGCAGCTCGCCGCCCACGCAGGCCTCGCGGCCCCCCCCGGGACACCGCCCAAGCGCAGCACGACCACCGCCGGGCACTCGCCAAGCGGTTAGCAGCCGTTTAGCTAGCCCGGTACCCCGCGCGGCCCCGCGAAGCGTCCTGCGGCCGGCCGAATGTCGGTGCCGCGGTGTACGGTGCGGTCCGTGATCACCTGGACAGAGTTCGCGCGGCAGCAGCCGGCCCTTGCCGCGGCCGGGCGCGGCCAGATCTACCAGCACGGCCTCGGCCTCGGCTTCCTCGCCACCGTCCGCCGCGACGGCGGCCCTCGCGTGCACCCGGTCTGCCCGGTCATCAGCACCGGGGGGCTGCACGTGCTCATCCTGCCCGGCCCCAAGCTGGGCGACCTGCGCCGCGACGGCCGGTACTCGCTGCACAGCGAGATGGTCGCCCCGCCGCACCAGGACGACGGCTTCGCCGTGTCCGGCCGCGCGACCGAGATAACCGAGAAGCGTGAGACCTGGGAAACGGTCCGCGACCAGGTGATCGCGGACTTCGGCGAGCTGTGGCCGGACTACGACAGCCTCACCCTGTTCGAGCTTTCGGTGGAGAGCTGCCTGCTCACCCTGACCGAACCGGACGGCACCTTCGCCAAGGGCCCCACCGTCTGGAAGGCGTAACCCCTTAGCCGAACGACTTGTGCAGGCCGAAAACCCGCTTCTCCCGCCCGATCGCCTGCGCCATGATCCGGTTCCGCCACGGCGTCGTGAGCGCCGCCTTGTACCCGGGCTCGTCGAACACCGCCATCGAGTCGACCTCGTGCAGCGACAGGTACTTCGGCCCGGTGCCCGCGGCGAGCACGTACCGCCGGGCGCGCCGCCAGCCGGGCACCGCGAGCAGCAACGGAAAGTGCTCCCGCTCGTAATGCGCCGCCAGGTCGGCCTCGGCCGCCGGCGGCACCGACATGCACACAGCCATGACGACGGGCGCCGCGCCGGAATCCACGTTGGCACCGTCCGCCCAGGAGTCGCTCAGCAGCGAGTACACCCGCCGGTCCAGCGCCGACACCGACGACATGATCCGCTTCTCCCGCTCCGACGCGTTCTCCCACAGCGCCTTGTACGCGGGCGTGTCCAGCGTGCCCGGCTTGATCTCGTAGGTCGCCAGCCAGTCCGGCTTCATCCCGTCGGCCGCCCGGTACCTGGTCACCGCCCCGAACCCGGGCGTGGCAAGCCGTGCGGGAACGTGCTCGTTGTCGTACCAGTCGGTGAACTCAGCCAGGTCTACCAGCCCGGGAGAGGAGTACACGAACAGCAGGTCATCAGCCATGGCTCAAGTATCCTCCGGGCCGGCCCGTTACGGCGTGAGGAGCCACCGGGCGGCGGCCTCGATCTCGGGCTCGGAGACCAGCACCAGGCTGGCGGCGTCGCCAAGCGGGACGTAGCTGTCCGCCGCGGCCACCCGGGCGATCCGCCCGCGGAAGCCGCCGTCGGCCAGCGCCGTGATCACGCCCTCGGAGACCCCGCCGGACTGGCGCGTCTCATCGACCACCAGCACCCGGCCGGTGCGCTCCGCCTCGGCGAGGATCTGCGCCGTAGGCAGCGGCGCCAGCCAGCGCAGGTCGAAGACCCGCGCCCCGATGCCGTCGGCCGCGAGCCTGCGCGCCACCCGCAGCGACATCGGCACCCCGTTGCCGAACGTGACGAGGGTGATGTCGTCACGGAAGCCAGCACCCGGATATGCGAAACCGGAACCCGCCGGCACGTGCGCGTCCGCCCACCGCTCAGGCCCCAGGTAAGGCGACAGCCAGCCCTCGTCACCCGGCTGGTGCAGGTCACGGGTGTGATAGAGCGCGATCGGCTCGAGGAAGACCGACACGGTGCCGTCCGCCGCGGCGGCGGCCAGGCAGGTGCGCAGCATCGGCGCCGCGTCCCGCGCCCGGGACGGCACGGCCACCACCAGGCCGGGGATGTCCCGCAGCACGCCGACCGCGTTGTCGTTGTGGAAGTGGCCGCCGAACCCCTTCTGGTAGGCCAGGCCGGCCACCCGGACGACCATGGGGTTGCGGTACTGCCCGGCGGAGAAGAACTGGAGGCTCGCCGCCTCGCCCCGCAGCTGGTCCTCGGCGTTGTGCAGGTAGGCGAGGTACTGGATCTCCGGCACGGGCAGCAGGCCGGACAGGCCCGCGCCGAGCCCGAGGCCGAGGATGGACTGCTCGTCAAGCAGCGTGTCGAAGACCCGCCCGGCGCCGAACCGCCGCGACAGCCCTCGGGTAACCCCGTAGACACCGCCTTTCCGGCCGACGTCCTCGCCGAAGGCGAGCATCTCCGGGTAGCGGGCGAGCGCGTCCGCGAGGGAACGGTTGATGGTGTCGGCGAGGGTCAGCGGGCCGCCTTCCTCGGGCAGCCGGCCGCCGAAGACGCGCAGGCGGTCATCCGGCGCCGCCGCGCTGGCCGCCTGCCGCGCGACCCGGTCCGGGTGGCGCGGCGCGAGCGGCGCGACCACCTCGGCGCGGGTGGACAGCTGGCGATGGGTGGCCGCCTTGTCCGCCAGCTCCCTGACCTGGACGCGGACCGCCTCATAGCGGCCGGCCACTTGCGCAGGGCTGAGTACCCCCCGTGAGACGAGCAGCCGGGCGGTGCCGAGCAGCGGGTCGCGGGCGTAGTCCGCCACGATCTCGGCCTCGGTCCGGTAGCTGATCTCCGCGTCGCTGCCCGCGTGTCCGAGGAACCGCACCACCCGCAGGTGCAGGAACGCGGGGGAGCGAGCGTCCCGCACATGCGACGCGGCCGCCGCCGCCGCGTCGTAGCAGGCCTGCGGATCGCTGCCGTCGGCGGTGAAGTACGCCAGGGCCGGCCGGCCCGAGTGCGCCGCGGCGATCCAGCCGTCCGGGGTGCGCACGCTGATGCCGAGGCCGTTGTCCTCGCAGACCAGCAGCAACGGCACCGGCAGTCCCTGGTACGCCGTGCGGCACGCGGCGTTGACGGCGCCGGCGGCGGTGGAGTGGCTCGCCGAGGCATCGCCGAAGCTCGCGACCGCGATCGCGTCCCGCGGCCAGGCGCACGGGACGCCGAGCTTGGCGGCCCGGCCGATGGCGAACGCCACCCCGACCGCGCGCGGCAGGTGCGACGCGATCGTGGACGTCTGCGGTATGACGGCGAGGTCGTAGTGCCCGAAGACCTTGTGCCTGCCGCCCGCGATCGGCTCGTCGGCCGCGCCGACCAGGCCGAGCAGCACGTCAAGCAGCGGCTGTGAGCCCGGTACCTGCGCCGCGCGGGCGAGGTAGAACGCGCCGGACCGGTAGTGCAGCAGCGCGGGGTCGGTGGGGCGCAGCGCCGCCGCGACCGCCGCGTTCGACTCGTGGCCCGCGGAGCCGATCGTGTAGAAGCCGCGGCCCTCCGCGCGCAGGTACCGGGCGGCCAGGTCAAGGTGGCGGCTGCCCGCCTGCGCGTCGAACAGCGCGAGCAGCTGCTCATCATTAAGCGGAACGGCGGCGTGCTGCGCCGTTCCCGCCATCTCCGGCAGGTCGGCCGGGCCATCGCGCGCCACGCTGGCGACGGCGCTCAGGAACCGCTGGTCGAGTTCGTCCTCGAAGCTCATGTGCATAGGCTCCATTCTCTGGGGACAGGCGAAGCACGCTTACGTTCGGGGGAACGCAAGAAGCGCCCGGCACCGGTCACGAGAACCGGTGCCGGGCGCTCAGCCCGCGGTAACCGAACGGATCAGTGAGTAGGCGCAGCCATCGGGTCGATGCCCGCGAGGTCCGACTTCTTGACCCTGATGAAGACCAGCGACACGACCAGGGCGAGCAGCGCGATCCCGGCGGACACCAGGTAACCGCGGCCGAACCCGAAGGCGAGCGCGTGGTTGGACATCGCCGCCTGCGCGGCCTGCGACAGGTGCGCGCTGCCGGCGGAGGCCGCGGCCGAGTGCAGGTTCGACGCCACCGCCGACCACGCCACCGTGCCCAGGATCGCCAGGCCGACGGAACCGCCGACCTGCTGGCCCACGTTGAGCAGCGAGGCCGCGATGCCGGCGTCGTCGTTGCCAACACCGGCCAGGGAGACCAGCGACAGCGGCACGAAGGTCAGCCCCATCCCGAGCCCGGTGAGCATCATCGGCCCGAGCAGCCCGCCCGCGTAGCTGGAGTGCTCGGAGACCTGCGACAGCCAGAACATGCCCCCGGCGGCGAACGCCGGCCCCGTGATCATCAGCGGCCGTGCGCCGATCCGCGTCACCAGGCTCGACGCGAGCCCCGCGCCCACCATGATGGCGGCCACCATCGGCAGGTAGGCCACGCCGGACCGCACCGGCGAGTACCCCCAGACGCTCTGCACGAAGATCGTCATGAAGAAGAACATGCCGAACACGGCGGTGCCGATGCACAGCGAGATCAGGTACGCGCCGGTCCGGTCGCGGGAGCGCAGCACCCGGGGCGGCACCAGCGCGTGCCGTGACCGCGCCTCGATGAGCGCGAACGCCCCAAGCAGGACCACGGCGGCGACCAGGCTCACGATGACCTTGACGCTGCCCCAGTGCCCGACCGCCTGCCCGTTGGTGAAGGTGGTCGCCGCCTCGGACAGCCCGTACACCAGTGCGCCCAGGCCCACGGAACCGGTGATCGCTCCCGGCAGGTCGAAGCGCCCGCGGCGCCGCGCGGACTCGCCAAGCACCCGCGGCGCGAGCAGCACGAGGACCAGGCCGATCGGCACGTTCACGAAGAACACCCAGCGCCAGTTGGCGTAACTGGTCAGCAGCCCGCCCGCGATGAGCCCGATGGCCGCGCCGGCGATGGACACGGCCGAGTACACGCCCATCGCCCGGTTGCGCTCCCGGCCTTCGGGGAAGGTGACCGCGATCAGCGACAGCGAGGCGGGTGCGGCCAGCGCGCCGCCGATGCCCTGGACCACGCGGGCGACAAGCAGCCAGGCCTGGTCGGTGGCGAAACCGCCGGCCAGCGAGGCGAGCGCGAACAGTGCGATGCCCGCGATGAACATGCGCCGCCGTCCGAGCAGGTCACCGGAGCGCCCGCCGAGCAGCAGCAGCCCGCCGAAGGCGAGCGTATAAGCGTTGACGACCCACTCCAGGTTCGTCCCGGAGAAGTGCAGGGCGTTCTGGATGTGCGGCAGCGCCACGTTCACGATCGTGGCGTCAAGCACCACCATGAGCTGCGCGGCCGCGATCACGAGCAGCGCGAGCCCGAGCCGCCGCGGCGGCGCCGCCTGCGCGGCCGGCGTGCGGACGGCGCTCACGGATGGTGCCGCGATTTCCGCCTCTCCTGAGGTTGCTGACACGAGATTTTCCCCTCTTCTTCGACTTCCCTGCGAGATAAAGCTTTGGAAGGTCATGCGGAACGAGCGCGTGCTCCGCCAACGCCGGCCACTGGCTGTCCCGGCGGACGGGCCCGTGCGCGGGCCTGATGGTCAGTTATCGTTGTGGGCTGGTTTCCCCGCGTCGGCGTCAGTTCCCGCGCCGGGGTACGGCGTGTCAAGCATCTTGCGCAGCAACGTGAGCAGGCAGGCCCGCTCGCTGTCGTCGAGCGCGTAGCTCCACGGCATCTTCGCCGCCAGCTGTTCGAACATCCGCTCCTTGGCCACGCAGCCCTCCTGCGTGAGCAGGAGGTTCTTCACCCGCCGGTCGCGCTGACCCGGCTCCCGGCGGATGTAGCCGCGCTTCTCGAGCGTGTCGGCGATCGCGGTGACGAACGACGCGTCGCAGCCCATTCGCTGCGCGAGGTCCTTCATCGCGAGCCCGCCCTCGAGCTTGAACAGCGCGAGCAGGTCGTGCGGAGCGATGCCGAAGCCCTCGGCGATCGAGTGCCCGACCGTTCCCGCCCGCTTGACCAGCGTGGTGAGCGCGTCGAGGATGTCCCGGTCGAGCGCCGGTGCCGAGTCGTCAGCCTGTGCTGTGACTTCGGCCCGCACCGCGTCCGGTCCCTGGATCTCAATGCTCATGACTGGCTAAACAGTTGAGTCGCTCAACCTATTCCGTTTCTTCTCATGACTTTTAGACGAAGTCGGGCGGCCGGATGTGACAGCCCCTCTGTCAGGGTGGACGCCGTCGGGGCACCAGGTTCATCGCCCCGCGCCCGCGCTTATAACAAATCGGCCCTGGCCAGCACGTAGGGCAACCAAGCGTCCGATAGGGGCGTCATCTGTGATGTGACCAACTCCACAGAGGGTTCTCTGCAGCGGCGTGCCTTCCTCGGCATCGCCGCGGGCGGCGTCGCCGCCGTCGCCGTGCCGGGCATCGCCAGCGCCGCCGCGGCCGCCACCGCCCGGCCGCTTACCCGGTCCGGCATCGCCGCGAGCGCGGCTGGCGCGGCCGCCGCGGACTGGGCCGCCCTCGCCAGGGACCTCGCCGGCCCGCTGATCCGGCCCGGCGAGTCCGGCTACGCGACCGCCAGGCTGCTGTTCGACCCCCGGTTCGACGGGCAGCGCCCGGCGGGCATCGCGTACGTGGCGAACGCGCACGACGTGTCGACGTGCCTGGCGTTCGTCCGCAAGTTCGCCATCCCGTTCGCGGCCCGTTCCGGCGGCCACAGCTACGCCGGCTGGTCGGGTTCGAGCGGGCTGGTCATCGACGTCAGCAAGCTCAAGACGGTCGCCGTGTCGGGCACGACGGCGACCGTCGGGGCGGGCACCCGGCTCATCGACTTCTACCACGGCCTGGCCGCCAAGGGCCGCGCGGTGCCCGGCGGGTCCTGCGCGACAGTCGGCATCGCCGGCCTCACCCTCGGCGGCGGCATCGGGGTAACCGCCCGGGCCTACGGCCTGACCTGCGACAGCCTGGAGTCGGTGCAGGTCGTCACGGCGAACGGCGCGGTCCTGACCGCCACGGCCGACCCGAACCAGCACAGCGACCTGCTCTGGGCCTGCCAGGGCGGCGGCGGCGGTAACTTCGGCGTGGTCACCTCGTTCACCTTCCGCACCGTCCCGGCTCCGCAGCCGGTGCTGTTCTCGCTGTCCTGGCCCTGGTCACAGGCCGCCCGGGTGGTCGCCGCCTGGCAGTCATGGGCGCCGCACGCGCCGGACGCGCTCTGGTCCAACCTGCACCTGGCGGCGGCACCCGGCGGCACGACGCCGCGGGTTACGGTCGGCGGCTGCTACCTGGGCAGCGACGCCGACGCGGCGAACCTGCTCAACCAGTTGTACGCGAAGGCCGGCTCGAGCCCGTCGAGTCACTTCCTCAGCTTCCCGCAGCCCTTCCTGTCCGCGATGCTCATCGAGGCGGGCTGCTCCGCGCTCGGTTACCAGGCCTGCCACCTGCCCTCGTACGCGAGCGGCGGTAAGCTGAGCCGCGCCTCCGAGTTCGCCAAGTCGGACTTCTTCACCACCCCGCTGAGCAGGTCCGGGATCGGCACCCTGCTGGCGGGCATCACGGCGCTGCAGCGGGTGGCGGGCGCGGCAGGCGGCGTCGGCGGGATCGCATTCGACGCCCTCGGCGGCGCGGTCAACCGGGTCAAGCCGGGCGCCACCGCGTTCGTGCACAGGAACGCCCTGTTCTCGGCCCAGTACACCACCGGCTGGACCGTCGGCGCGGGCGCCGCGGGCATCAACAACCAGCACACCTGGCTGCGCAAGTACTGGGCTTCAATGCGCCCCTACGCCAGCGGCCAGGCCTACCAGAACTACATCGACCCCGACCTGCCCAACTGGCGCCAGGCCTACTACGGCGCCAACTACCCCCGCCTAGCCGCCATCAAGCGAAAGTACGACCCCGCCGGCCTGTTCACCTTCCCCCAGGCCATCACCCCGCCCACCCCCCGCTTAACCGCCCGCCTCCCCGAGACCACCACCCGGTCACGTCCGCCCAGCGGCCACAACGGCCACGTCCGCCACAGCCGCCGCTGGAGCGGGGCGGTGCGCCGCCAGCTATCCGTCCCATCCACCCCGGCAAGGCGCCTTCATGAAGCGTTGTGGTGTCGGGAAGAGTTATAGGTGTGGGAGCACCGAAAACCCTTCCTGATCATGAGCGCGCGCCTCGCCACTGGTGTCTTTGAGGCCGATGATGCACATGATGCCCGCCGGCTAGTCAGCCCGCGCTCGAGGCCGCCCAGATGTTGATGCCGGCATCGACCGCGTCCTTGTCGATCGCGGCGATCTCCTCGGCGCTGAACGAGGTCTTCGCCGCGGCGGCCAGGTTTTCCTCCAGCTGCGCCACGGACGACGCGCCGATCAGCGCCGACGTCATCCGCGCGTCGCGCAGCACCCAGGAGATGGCCATCTGCGCCAGCGTCTGCCCGCGGGACTGGGCGATCTCGTTGAGCGCCCGCACGTGCCCGAGCGTCCGCCCGCTGAGCTGGTCAGTAGACAGCGACCCGTTCCGCGACGCCCGCGAGCCTTCCGGGATCCCGCCCAGGTACTTCGTGGTCAGCACGCCCTGTGCCAGCGGGGAGAACGCGATGCAGCCGACGCCGAGCTCGCCGAGCGTGTCGAGCAGCCCGCCCTCGATCCACCGGTTGATCATCGAGTAGGACGGCTGGTGGATCAGCAGCGGCGTGCCGAGCGACCTGAGGATGTCGTAGGCCTCCCGCGTCCGCTCCGGCGAGTACGACGAGATGCCCGCGTACAGCGCCCGGCCGGACCGCACCGCCGTGTCCAGCGCCCCCATCGTCTCCTCGAGCGGCGTGTCCGGGTCGAGCCGGTGGGAGTAGAAGATGTCCACGTAGTCCAGCCCCATCCGCCGCAGCGACTGGTCGAGGCTGGCGAGCAGGTACTTGCGCGAGCCCCATTCCCCGTACGGCCCCGGCCACATGTCGTACCCGGCCTTAGTGGAGATGACCAGCTCATCCCGGTACGGCCGGAAGTCCTCGCGCATCAGCCGCCCGAAGTTGACCTCCGCCGAGCCGTACGGCGGACCGTAGTTGTTGGCTAGGTCGAAGTGGGTGACACCCAGGTCGAAGGCCCTGCGGAGGATCGCCCGCTGCGCGTCGAGCGGCGACGCGTCACCGAAGTTCTGCCACAGCCCGAGGGACACCTCGGGCAGCTTGAGCCCGCTCCGCCCGACGCGGCGGTTGGGCATCTTGTCGTCGTACCTGTCTCCGGCGGCTTGGTAGGTCATGACCGCCAGTCTTTCACGCCAGCGACGGCGCGCCGGCCGGCCGCCCCGCCGCTGCCCTAGGGGAACCGGGCGGTCGCCGCAGCCGTGCTAAGGACGCTGCCGGCGGATTCGCTTGCGTCGAATGCCAGCGTCACGAAACACGCGTCATCCGGCTTGGGCAGCACCTCAAGCTGCGATCCGTAGAGCGTTCCCATATTCGGGGAACTGAGCTGGTACGAAGTCTCCACCCCCGGCACGCCGCCAATCTCAAGATCCTTCTGGGTAATGTGCGTCGCCCCGGCCTTCTCGAATTCGGCCGCCGCGCCCGTCCGGAGCAGTGGAAGGCCCGCGCTCCCCGTGTCCGTAATGCCTGAAGCGCTGCAGTAGGCATTGAGGTTGCGAGCGAAGTGATCGGGATCGTCTACGGCAGACTTGACATCCACAACCATGATCCCGTGCAGCTTCTGCACTGTTTCCAGGTCCCGGACAAGCGTGGCGGCGCTGAGTCCTTGCACGTTGAGCTTGCTGGCGGCGTTTTGGATGGATTCCTTGGTCGGGTCGACGACGGCCCACGAGGCAGGAGCGGCTATCGAGATGCCCTGCTCGGCGCCGCCGATCCGCGTGTATCCGGCCGGAACGGAGCCGGGCGAACTCGATGCGACGAGGCTGGCGGCGGGGCTACCCGATACGGCGGCTCCGGATGTCGTCGGCATGGCTGAGACCGCGGGTTTGACCGTCACCGGGGCGCTGCCGCACGACGCTACGGCCATCGCCATCCCAGCAGTAACCGGTAGTGCCAGGACCGCTACTCGTATGCGCAACTTTGCCGCCTTTGCTTGGTAATTGGGGCAAGCGTAGCGGTGCGACATCCGGGGCGCCACTAAGGGAACCAGGCATCAGCCGGCGCCGGCTACCCCGCGGACGGCACCATGGCGAACCGGGCGTCGACCTGCGCCGTGACGGACTGCCTGGCCGGTTCGAGGTCCAGGCTCGGCGCTTCCTCAACGAGTCCGCCGGCCATCCGCGCGGCCGCGAAGGCCCGCGGGGCCGGCACCGCGACCGAGCCACGCCTCACCACGGACCGAGATAACCGGCCGCTGATCCATTGCTGAGCCCACCGCTGACGTCCCTCCGGCAGTTTCGACCTTGACCAGAAACTACCGGCTCGGCCAGTCAGCTGGCGGGTTAGTTCGCATCGCTAACAAGCGGGGTGAAATGATTTCGGCTGGGCCGGACGGGCAACCACCGCCGCGCGGGTGCCGCGTGTCCGGCGGCCCCTGGCATGTTCTGCCGACGGAAGGATTCTTGCTCATGTGCACGTACATCACCGAGAAGGTCGCGATCAGCGGCAGCGCCAAGGGGGCGTCCGGCTGGATGTCGGTGAGCGACAGCAGCGTCTACCTCGACCACCCCGTGCATGCGCCGTTCGGCCACACCCTCAACATCGACTTCCTCGCCCCGGAGCGCGGCCCGTCCGGGCGGGTGGCGGTCGAGCTCAGCCAGGAATCGGCGCGCGCCCTGGTGAAGGCGATCCAGACGGTGCTCGGCGCCGCCCCGCCCGGCCTTGACTAGGCCTTCTCCGCCCCGTGCGGCAGCAGCCCGATCACGAACAACCCTTGACCTAGGAGACAGCTAGATGACTGACGCGCTCATCGCTGAGACCATCACCATCACCGCGGGTAACGGCGACACCATCGAGGCGTACTCGGCCCGCTCGCTCGACGGGTCGCCGCGCGGCGGTGTCGTCGTCATCCACCACCTGCCCGGCTACGACGACAGCACGAAGGAGATCGCCCGCAGGTTCGCCTACCACGGCTACAACGCGATCATGCCTAACCTGTACTGGCGCCAGGCGCCGGGCGCGAGCCCGGACGACGCCGCGGCCACGGTGCGGGCGCAGGGCGGCGTCCTTGACGAGCAGCTGGTCACTGACGTGGACGGCTGTATCACGTACCTCAAGGGACTGCCGAACTCCAACGGCAAGGTGGGCACCATCGGCTACTGCTCCGGCGGCCGCCAGTCGTTCCTCGCCGCGGTGAGCCTCCCGCTCGACGCCGCCGTCGACTGCTACGGCGCGTTCGTCACGGGAACCCTGCCGGAGAACTTCCCGCTCAAGGTCACCACGCTGGTGGACCGGACGCGGGACCTGTCCTGCCCGCTGCTCGGCCTGTTCGGCGAGGAGGACGCGCACCCGTCCCTGGCCGAGGTCGCCGAGCTCGAGGAGGCGCTCAAGGCAGCGGGCAAGACGTACGAGTTTCACGTCTACCGGAACGCGGGCCACGCCTTCTTCTCCGTCAACCGCCCCGCCTACCGCGTCGAGGCCGCCAACGACGGCTGGGAGCGTATCTTCGCCTTCTACGGCAAGTACCTCTCCGCCTAACCGCCCCCATGTCCGTGGCGCGCCCCGAATGTCGGTGGCGCGTGGCAGGATGCCCAGATAGCGGAGTGCCAGCGGGGCGGCCGCGCCACGGCGCGGGCCGGTGAAGGCGCGCCACGGCGCGGGCGGACGGAGGCGCGCCACGGCGCGCGGGCGGACGGAATGCATGAGGGTCGCGGAATGAAGTTCACGGTGCAGCGCGATGCGCTCGCGGAGGCCGTCAGCTGGGTGGCCAGGGCACTGCCCGCCCGGGCTGTCCTGCCGGTGCTCACCGGGCTGCTGCTCAGCGCGGGCCAGGAAGAGCGGCAGGATCCGCAGAACGGAGGCGGCTTTCTCACCCTCTCCTGCTTCGACTACGAGGTGTCGGCCCGGGTCAGGGTCCGCGCCGAGGTAGCGGAGCCGGGCACCGTCCTGGTGCCCGGGCGCCTGCTCGTTGAGATCGTCCGTTCCCTGCCGCAGCACCCGGTCGACTTCGCCGACGATCCCGAGGGAGTCTCGGTGACCTGTGGTGACGCGGCCTTCACGCTGACGCCGCTGCCGCTCCGCGAGTACCCGGAACTGCCGGAGCTGCCGCAGGTCGCCGGCACGGCGGACGGAGGCGCCCTCGCCGCGGCGATCGCCCAGGTGACCCCGGCCGCGAGCCGCGACGACACGCTGCCGATGCTGACCGCCGTCAACGTCGAACTCGACGGGCCGACCATGACGCTGGCCGCGACTGACCGCTACCGGCTAGCGGTCAGGGACCTGGACTGGAGCCCGGCGCCCGGCATGGCCGGCCAGGGCAGGATGGCGCTCCTCGTGCCGGCCAGGACGCTGAGCGAGGCGGCCCGGATGATGGGTCACGGCGACGCGGTCCGGGTGCTGCTGCGCGAGGCCGGGGACGCGGGCGGCGACGGCAGCGGCGCCCGGGCCGCGGGGGGAGGGGCCGCCGGGGGAGGCTACGGGCCGGCCGAGGCGATGATCGGCTTTGAGTCCGGCGAGCGCCGCCTCACCGCGCGGCTGCTGGCCGGCGAGTTCGTCCGGTACCGGTCCCGTTTCCCCGATGAGTTCGGCTGCACCGCGGACCTGCCCGCGGACGCGTTCACCGAGGCGGTGCGGCGGGTGGCGCTCGTCGCCGAACGGGGCACCCCGGTCCAGCTCTCGTTCGCGCCCGGCCGGGTCACCGTCGGCGCGGCGACGCAGGGGCAGGCGCGGGCCAGGGAAACGGTGCCCGCCGACTTCACCGGCGACGAGCCGTCGATCGCGTTCAGCCCGCAGTACCTGCTCGACGGGGTGGTGGCCGCGACCACCACCCACCCGGACGAGTCGGTTTCCGGGGTCGCGCAGGTCAGGCTGCGCTTCACCAGCCCGGCCAAGCCAGCGGTGATCACGCCGGCCCCCGGCACGGGAAGCGACTTCAGGTACCTGGTCGTCCCGCAGCGCGTCGGATAGCAGCGCGCCGGGTAACCGCCCGGCTTACGGGCCGCCCGGCCCGCTGTACACGGGCGCGTTCACCTGCTGCGTGTACTGCAGTGTCGAACTCTGGTGCCACATCGTGTCGCCCGGGTGGGAGAAGCCGTGCGTGGCGAACAACAGGGCGGTGAACAGCCAGATCAGCATCGCGATCAGCAGCAGGGACAGCGCGGCGAACCGGCCCGCCCGGTCGGCGGGGGTAGGCTGCCTGGCCTGGCGGCCCGCGTCGGGCAGGCTCGCCGCAGGCCACGGCCTGGCCGCCATGCAGCGGGGCGCGTAGGTGACGTCCCAGCCAGGATGCGGCGCCGCGCCGTGCACCCCGGTACGCCCGGCTAGCCGCCCCGGTCCTGGCAGGTCGCCCATGATCCGGGTCAGCTGCCCCAGCGTCTTCGCCGCGAACACCGAGTCCAGGCGCTGGTTCAGCTCGTCAAGGGTCAACCTGCCGGCGGCGTAGTGCTCGCCCAGGTCCGTTGCCGCAGCGTCGCGTTCCGCGTCCCCGATGCGCAGCGCGTGCGGCCCCCGTGGCCAGGCAGGGTTGCCGCCGCCACTGGGGAAGGGTGCGTAATAACGCATCGCCATTCGCACTTCCCGTTTACTCGGAAGTTCGGTCCCTTCCACGATAAGTCGCGGACAACGATTTTGTCTCCCGGGGGACGCTTCCGGGTAACAGGTCCTAGAAACGGCGGCGGCGCGGCCCGCAGCCGCGACCGCCGCGCGGCCCGCGGCGCCCGCGGCCGAAGATGATGAAAAGCAGCCTGCGCAGCAGTGCGAACGCCGCGATGATCAGCACGATCCCGATCGGCCGCCCGGTCCCGATGCCGAACACCCCGAGGATGCCGGCCATGAACAGCGCCCAGATGAGGAAGGCGGTGAACGCGACCCGGCCGAGCCCGCGCCCGATCCCGGCCCGCCAGGCGTTGGACCGCTCCTGCCAGTCGCTGTAAGCGTTCGCCGCGCCCGGGGGCGCCCACGACTGCCGGCCCGCCGGCCCCGCATCGAACGGGCCGCCGCCCGGGGCGCCCGCGCCGGCCCGGGCGTGCCCGGCCGACGGCAGGTCGGTGAAGATCGCGTTCAGGTCGCCGCGCGTCCGCGCGGCGAATACCATCGACAGCCGCTCATCCAGTTCCTCCTGGTCGAGCCGCCCGCTGGCGAAGTGCTCGCGCAGCTCGGCCGCAGCGGCCTCGCGCTCGGCGTCGCTGACCCGCATCTCATGTCCCGCAGCCACAGCATCCTCCGAAAAGCCCAGTACCCGCCGACACCCGGCGCTCGCGTTAACCCGGTACCCGCCGCGCCAGGCCAGCGGCCGCCATACCAAGATATATCGCGTATTAGCCGATGGCAACAAACCAGGCTGACCGCCCTGTCCCGGCCGCCTAGTTGAGGAAATAGCTCGCGCCGCCGTTCTGCGGGTTGGTGACGAGCGCGTAGACAGTGACCGCTCCGCTGTGCGCGAACGTGAGCGTCAGCTGGATGTCCTTGCCGTCGTGCATCGGCCCGGTGCCGGAGATCAGCAGGTGGTAGCTGTTCGGGACAAGCTGCGTGGTCGAGTTGGCGGCCACCGGAATGGACGTCACCGTGTGCATGACGACCGGGGATTTCCCCTTGGCCACCGGGGCGCGCAACTCCACGGTCCCGCCGACGCTAGTGGACACGGAGACCAGTTCGTCGGCGCTCCCGTTGTTCCTGATGTCCAGGTAACCGACGGTCGCCTTGCCGGTCGCCGCCGGCTCCTGCACGGACGCGGCCACCACGACGATCCCCGGCCCGCCCGCGTGATTGCGCGACGAGCAGCCCGCGGCTCCAGCCGCGACCATGGCGAGCGCGCCGGCCAGCGCGAACGACCGGGGGACCATCTTCACGCCTCAAAGATTACGTGCTGTTCTGCCCGCGGGGGGGACGACCCCCCGGCGCTCTGCTCCCCGCGGGGGGACGACCCCCCTGCGACCCCCCGGTCACGGGGGGCCTGCGCGGCCCCCCGTCGCCCCCCGCGGTGAGGGGGCGGCGCAATAATCGCGCCGCCCCCTCACCCGGTGGTTGATGTTAGGGCCTTGTGGTGGCGGTTAGCAGGCACCGCGTAAACCGCGGTGCCTTGCCGCGGTGCCTAGCCCGCCGGGAAGCCCAGGAGCTTGTTCGCGTTGGCGGCGAACGAGTTCGTGTAGGTGGCGGACAGGTTGACCGGGCCGGTGATGACGCCCGCCAGCTTGCTGATCGCCATGATCACGCCGGGCCCGCTGGCCGGCATCATCCCGTCGGGCAGGAACTGGGTCTTGTCGGTGGACAGCGTGGAGATGTACACCGGCTTGGTGACCAGCGCGTTGTTCACGAAGCTCGGCGGCAGCGCGCTGGCGATGTCGGCCGCGCTGTGCGTGGCGATCCAGTGCATGGTGGCGACGATCGCGTCGACGACCTTCTGCACCGTGTCCTTGTTGGCGTTAACCCAGCTGGTCTGCGCGAGCACGCCGGCGGTCGGCACGTAGCCGCCGAGCCACTTCTGCACCCCGGTGGTGGTGGTGAGGTCGAACGCCGGGTAGCCGACGCCCAGCTTCTCGATCGCCGCGACCGTCGGCTGGGTGGTCATGCCGCACAGGACCTTGTGGTGCTGCAGCGCGGCGATCATGGTAGTGCCGCTACCAGCCGCGATCGTGCTGTAGTCGCTGCCGTGCTTCAAGCCGAACCGGGCGGCCAGGTACTGGGTGAGCTGGTCGGTGCCCGACCCGAGGTCGGTGACCCCGATCGACTGCCCCTTCCACTGGGTGGGGGAGGTGATGTGCGTGCCGGTGGCGCACATGATCCGCTCGCCCGGCGCCCCGGACAGCTGCGCCACGTCCTCGACCGCCTTGCCCTTGAGCTGGAAGTTGATCGTGTGCACGTACCAGGCGCCGGCCAGGTCGACCTGCCCGGACGCCATGGCGTCCTCGGCGCCGACGCCGCCCGCCTGCTCGGTGGACAGCACCATGTTGACGCCGTACTTCTTGTAGAAGCCCAGGCTCTGCGCGAGCTGGTACGGCAGGTAGATCTGCTTGTCGATGCCGCCGACCATCATCGTGACGGTGGGCATGCTCGCGCCTGAGCCGCTCGCGCTTGACGCCCCGCCGCCGGCCGCGGACGTGCTGCTGCTGCCCGACGAGCACGCGGCCACGGTGACGACGGTCGCGCACGCGGCCGCCAGGGCCGCGAGCGAGCCCCTGCGAATGTTTCTTATCATAGGTGCTACTCCTTTGACTCGATGTGAGGGAAAAGACGATCGGATTGATAGAGCGGGGAAGGGAGGTGAAGAGAGAGGAGAACGAGAGGTGGCTGTACCCGAAGGGATCAGGCTGCGGTGGCCTCGGCGACCGTCTGCGGCCGCCAGGCGAGCAGCCGCCGCTCGAGCAGGCTGATCAGCCACTCGGCGACCAGCGCGATCGCGCCGATGATGATCATCCCGGCGAAGACGCCGTTGGTGTCGAAGTTGTTTCCCGAGTTGGTGATGACCACGCCGAGCCCGTGCTGCGCGCCGAGGATCTCGCCGACGATCGCGCCGATGACCGCGAATCCGAATGCCACGTGCAGCGACGCGATGATCCAGGTCATCGCGGACGGGATGACCACGCTGCGGACCACCTGCATCCGCGACGCGCCGAGGATCCGCGCGTTGTTGACCAGGTTCCCGTCCACCTCACGGACGCCCTGGAAGGCGTTGAAGAAGACCACGAAGAACACGAGGAACCCGGCCAGGACGACCTTCGACCCGATGCCGAGCCCGAGGACGATGATGAAGAGCTCGCCGAGCACGATGCGCGGCAGCGCGTTGACCGCCTTGATGTAGGGGCTGAGCACCGTGGCCAGGAACCGCACCTGCCCGAGCAGCACGCCGACCAGGACGCCGGCCGCCGTTCCGATCAGGAACCCGATGACGGCTTCCTCCATCGTGACCGAGATCTGCAGCCAGATCGACCCGAAGCTGGTGCCGTGCCTTATCCAGTTCACCAGCGTCTGCACGATGCCGCTCGGCTGGCCGAAGAAGAACGGGTCCACGACCTTCAGCGACGTAAGCAGCTGCCAGCCGCCGAACACGATGACGAACACCGCCGCCTGCGCGGTGTACACCCGCAGTCTTCGCCGGGTCATGACAGCACTCCTTCCGCGGCGGGCGCGGACGCGGTAAGCGCGTACGCCCGGGTCACCTCGTCGCGCAGCGACTCCCAGATCTCGTGGTGCAGCTCGGTGAACCGCTGGCCGAACCTGATCTCCTGCACCGAGCCGCGCGGCCGGGGCAGGTCGATGTCGAACACCGCCTTGACCGTCCCCGGCCCGGCGGTCATCACCACCACCTTGTCGGCGAGCGCGATCGCTTCCTCCAGGTCGTGGGTCACGAAGATGACCGACGGCTTCGACTGGTCCCACAGCGTCAGCAGCTCGTTGGACATGATCGCCTTCGTCTGCACGTCGAGCGCGCCGAACGGCTCGTCCATCAGCAGGATCGACGGCTCGTTGATCAGCGCCGCGGCCAGCGCCACCCGCTTGCGCATGCCGCCGGACAGCTGGTGCGGGTAGCGGTCCTCGAACCCGGCCAGGCCCACCATCCGCAGCCAGTCCCGCGCGTCGGTGAGCGCGCTCTTCTTCGGCACGCCGCGAAACAGCGGCCCCATGGCCACATTCCCGAGCACCGACTTCCACGGCAGCAGCGCGTCGGTCTGGAACATGAAGCTGGTGCCCCGCCCGATGCCGGTCACCGGCTGGCCGCCGATGGACACCGTCCCCTCGCTGGCCCGGTCCAGGCCGGCCACCATCGTCAGCGTGGTGGACTTGCCGCACCCGGACGGCCCCACCACGGCGCAGAACTCCCCGGGCTCGACGGTCATGGTCACGTCACGCAGGGCGGTGAACGCAGTCCCGCCCGGCGTATGGAATCGTTTGGTGACACCGGCTAGCTCGATGCGCCCGGATTGCTCGAGGCGGGAGTCACGTCGTGTGTTGGATCGCACAAGCCAGGAAGCTAGCGGCGGGCGTGACCCCGGTCACTATTGCGCGCAATCCCCGCCGTAAAGCGCCCTGTGCGCCTTTCGCGCGTAAAGATCAAACCCTGGGTAATCAGAACGGAGGCGTGCTCAACCGTCCGCGGAACGGCCGTCTCATCCTCGCCGCGATCGCTCGTTCCGCTGGTTTTGCGCGTTCTGCGCACGATGGCGCGCCTTCCTGCACTGTTGCCCCGTTGTTACACTGCGGTAACCCCGCAGGGAGGAACCGCTTGAAGCTGCCCATCTGGCGCCACGTGCGGCAGCGCCTGTCCACACAGGTCGTGCTGCTGATGGTGGCCATCCTGGCGCTCACCATGGCCGGCGGCTTCTACGTGCTCCAGCGGGACCTCCGCGGCCAGCTCAACGACCAGTTCGAGCGCCGCGCGCTGTCCATCGCGCAGACGCTGGCCGGCGAGCAGGCCGTGGTGCGGCAGGCGGCCGACGGCCGCCCGGGCGGCCAGCTCCAGCTGCTCGCCACGCAGGTGCAACGGGAGACCAGCGCGCTGTTCGTGGTGATCACCAACGCCCAGGGCATCCGCCTCAGCCACCCCAAGCCGGCGCTCATCGGCACCCCGATCACCTACCACGACCCGGAACCGGTCACGACCGAGCCGTTCCGCACCGGCCGCCCCTGGCTCGGCATCCAGAGCGGCACCCTCGGTGCCGTCGCCGCGGGCAAGGCCCCGCTGTTCCTGAACGGCCGCCTGGTGGGCCAGGTTTCCGTCGGCTTCCCGCTCGCGAACGTCGGCACCGCGCTGTCGAGCGCGCTGCCGTCGCTGATCGGCTACCTGCTCGGCATGCTCGCGGTCGGCGTGCTCGCCGCGCTCGCCCTGGCCAGAAGGCTCAAGCGGCAGACCTTCGGCCTCGAGCTCGGCGAGATCGCGGCCCTGCTCCAGGAGCGGGAGGCGATGCTGCACGGCATCAGGGAAGCGGTACTCGGCTACGACACCGGCGGCCGGATCCTGCTCGCCAACGACGCGGCGCGCGACCTGCTCGGCCTGCCCGCCGAGTTCGCGGGACGCAAGCTCAGGTACCTGCTCCCGAGCGGCCGGCTCGCCGACGTGGCGACCGGCGTGGTCACCGGCAGCGACCTGCTCGTGCTGCACGAAGACCGGGTGCTCGTCGCCAACCGGATGCCGATCACCCGCAACAACCAGCAGCTCGGCTGGGTGGTCACCTTCCAGGACCGCACCGAGTCCGAGACGCTCAAGCGGTCGCTCGACGAGGTGACCGGCCTGGCCGACACGCTGCGCGCCCAGTCGCACGAGTTCGCCAACCGGCTGCACACCCTGGTGGGCCTGGTCGAGCTCGGCCACTACGCCGAGGCGGTCGAGTTCGTGACCGGCCTGTCCGCCGCCAGGGGTGAGCTGACCGACCAGCTCGTCGAGGCGATCGGCGAGCCCAAGCTGGCCGCGCTGATCCTCGCCAAGGTCTCGCTGGCCAGCGAGCGCGACGTCGAGCTGCGGCTGATGCCGGACAGCCGGGTGGGGCAGCACATCACCGCGATCACCCAGGTGCTGACGGTGGTCGGCAACTTGATCGACAACGCGATCGACGCCGCGGCGCTCGCCCCCGCGCCGCGCGAGGTGGAGCTGACCCTGGTCGCCGCCGAGTCCGACCTGCTGATCCGGGTGCGCGACACCGGGCCCGGCGTGCCGCACGAGCTGCGCGAGCAGATCTTCACCGATGGCGTCACCACCAAGTCCTCGGTGACCGGCGCCCGCCGCGGCCTCGGGCTCGCCCTCGTGCGGCAGATCGCCGAGGGGATGGGCGGCATGGTCAGCGTCGGCCAGGACGGCGGCGCGGTGTTCACCGCCGTGCTGCCCGGCTGCCTGGACGCCGGGGTACCAGGCGATCAGGTACCGGTGCCGCGGCCGCGGGTGGTGTCGTGATCCGCACCCTGGTGGTCGACGACGACTTCCGGGTCGCCGCGATCCACGCCGCCTACGTGAACAGGGTCGACGGCTTCGAGGTCATCGCCGAGGCGCACAGCGCCGCCGAGGCGGTGAGCGCGGTGGACCGGCTCCGTCCCGACCTGATGCTGCTCGACCTCTACCTGCCGGACGAGCACGGGCTCAAGCTCGTCGCCCGGCTCCGCGACGGACACCCGCCGGTGGACGTCATCGTGATCACCGCGGCCAAGGACGCCGACAGCGTCCGGGTCGCCATGCAGAGCGGCGCGCTGCACTACCTGCTCAAGCCGTTCAGCTTCCCGGTGCTGCGGGACAAGCTGCTGTCCTACGCGCAGATGCGGACCAGGCTGAGCGCGCTGCGCGAGGCCGACCAGCGGACCGTGGACCGGGTGTTCGGCGCGCTGCGCGCCACCGACCAGCTGGCTGGCGTCAAGGGCCGCTCCGTGCACACCCTGGAGGCGGTCGAGCAGTTGCTCAGCGAGACCGACGCCGACCTGTCCGCCGCCGAGGTCGCCGAGCGCACCGGGATGAGCCGGGCCACCGCCCAGCGCTACCTCAGCCACCTGCATGAGGTGGGCCGGGTCGACATCAAGCTCCGCTACGGCAGCGGCGGCCGCCCGGAACACGGCTACAGATGGCGAGCTTCGGGCGGCTAGGCCGCGACCCGGTTAGTCAACCAGGTGGCCCCGGCGGTCGAGGAGCTGACGGTGCCACGGCGGGAGGATCGTGGGTACGTGAGGCCTTGCGGCTAGCCGCGCTCGAGGGCGGTGCCGAGCAACCCGAGCGGAGGTGAGCCCAGGTCCATCAGCGCGGAGTGGAAGCGCTTCAGCGTGAACCCGGGTCCCCAGGCGACCCTGGCCCGCTCGCGCAGCGCCATGATCTCCAGCTTGCCCCAGGTGTACCGGCCGTAAGTCGGGTCGAACGTCGCCCGCCGCGCCTCGGACGCCGCCGCCGACCCGGCCAGGTGCGTGTCGGCCACGAAGCGCGCGGTCGCCTCCTCGACCGTCCAGCCCGCGGTGTGCACGCCGAGCGCGCACGCCAGCCGGGTCACCCGGACCAGGGCCTCGAGCCAGACACCGATCGCGAACCGGGGGTCGTCCGCGAGGAATCCCTCCTCGACGCACAGTTCCTCGGCGTAATGCGCCCAGCCTTCGATGAAGGCGCTGGAGAACAAGGTGCGCCGCACGTCGCCGCGCGCCCGGCGCAGCGCCTGGTGGTGGGAGAAGTGCCCCGGCGCGACCTCGTGCACGGTGATGGCGGGCAGCGTGCTCGCGCTGAACACCTCGAGCCACGCCTCGACCTCATCCTCCGGCCACGACTCGTCGGGCGGGGTGATCCAGTACCAGGACGGCGCGTCGGGCTCGGCGGGCGCGTTGGTTGAGATCATCGCCATCGCCCAGCGCCGCGATTCCGGCGCCTCGCCGACCAGGCACGTCCCGTCGTGCACCGGCATGAGGTCACGGGACCGGGTGAACTCAAGCGCCCGCTCCGTCCAGTACCGCGCCGCCTCGAGCACGCCGGCCCTGTCCGGGTGATCCCGGGTCAGTTCCCGCGCGACGTCCATGGCCGGCCGCTTGGGGTCGATCAGCGCGGCCGACTCCTCGAGCCGGGCGCGCAGCCGGTCCCGCTCGGCATCGGCCTGGGCGGCGAGCGCGCCCAGGTCGACGGTCACCGCTTCCGCTGTGGACAGCAACGCACCGAGCGCGTCCGGTCCGAGCGCCGCGTCCGGCGGCCCGCTGGCCGCGGCCTGTTCCACGTGCGCGACCAGCCGCCGGTGGGCGGCCAGGGCCGCGTCGCGCGCATGCGGGTCCGCGTCCGCGGGTATGCCGGCCGCCAGGCCGCGGATGCCGCCGAGCAGCGAGGCCGCCACCGGCGCGGGCACGAGGTCGAGCGAGCCGATGGCCGCGTCGATGACCTCGGGCCAGTGGGCCAGGTGCGCGGCGCGCGCGGCGTGCCGTTCCGCCGCGGGCGCGTAGTCCTTGTCGTAGCAGGCGAGGTCCAGCTCACCGAGGTGGAACATCGGGTTGCGCCGGTGCAGCCCGAGGTCGGCGTAGACGACCCGCTGCAGCTCCTCGAACGTCCGCAGGTGCGCCTCGTCGTGCGGGTCGCTCAGCGGCGGGCGGCCCTGCCGGGCCGTCGCCAGCCGGGCGAGCCCGGCCGCGACCCCGTCATGCGACAGGTCCTGTGGCACCCCGTCGTACTCGTGACGGCCGCCGGACTCCCGCGCCTCCGCGACGTTCAGGTCGCAGATCGCCCGCACCCGTGCTTCAAGTTCGCCCATAACTGAGAACGCTACCCGGTTACCGCCCGCGTCTCCCGCCCGTTCCGCCCCGCGCCGCCCGCGTCTCCCGCCCCATCCGCGCCGTGCCGCCCGCGCCGCCCGCGTCTCCCGCCCCATCCGCGCCGCGCCGCCCGCCATCATCCGCCAGAACGGGCGCGTGCTTCGCCCGTCCGCCCACGCGACCCCATCTCCGCGCCCGCGCGCCATAGCCCCCACCCCCCTCCGCGCCCGCGCGGCGACATAGTGGATGTTTGGGCACACTCCGCTGTGCCCAAACATCCACTATCCGTGCCATGGCCGGGGATTAAGCCGCACCTTCCCGGATAACAGCATGAAGCGCGGTGCGCTCGCCTTTGCGGGCGGGCATGCTGTTGGATGATGAGGAGACCAGAGCGGACGGAGTGTGCACCGATGGCGGAGATCCCTGAGTTCACCACGCGGCCGGAGCTCGCGGGGACGTTCGGGATGGTGGCATCGACGCACTGGCTCGCCACGGCCGCGGGCATGGCCGTACTTGAGCGGGGCGGTAACGCGTTCGACGCGGCGGTCGCCGTCGGGTTCACCCTCCAGGTGGTCGAGCCGCACCTGAACGGCCCGGGCGGCGAGGTACCGGTCATCGGGCATGACGCGCGGCGCGGCGAGACGTTCGTCGTCTGCGGGCAGGGCACCGCGCCGGCCGGCGCGACCGCCGAGGCGTACACGAGCCTCGGCCTGGACCTGGTGCCGGGCAGCGGGCTGCTCGCCGCCACGGTCCCCGGCGCGTTCGGCGGCTGGCTGCTGCTGCTGCGCGAGTACGGCACGCTCCGGCTGCGCGACGTGCTGAGCTACGCGATCGGCTACGCCGCCGGCGGCTATCCCCTCGTCCCCGCGATCAGCTGGTCGATCGCCAGCGTCGCCGACCTGTTCCGCGAGCACTGGCACACCTCGGCGGAGGCCTACCTGCCGGGCGGCGGCGTCCCGGCACCGGGCACCCGGTTCGCCAACCCTGCCCTCGCGGCCACCTACGAGCGTGTCCTCGCCGAGGCGGAGGCGGCGGGGGCCGACCGCGAAGCGCAGCTCGAGGCCGCCCGCCGCGCCTGGTACGACGGCTTCGTCGCCGAGGAGATCGGCAAGTTCGCCGCCACCGAGGTGATGGACGTGACCGGCGAGCGGCACCGCGGGCTGCTCACCGCGCAGGACCTGTCCACCTGGCACGCCCGCCTCGAGGAGCCCGCCAGCAGGGACTATCACGGGCTGACGGTCAGCAAGACGGCGCCCTGGGGGCAGGGTCCCGTCTTCCTGCAGCAGCTTGCCCTGCTCGAGGGCATCGACCTCACGGCCATGGGACCGGGCTCGCCCGGCTTCATCCACACGGTGACCGAGGCGGCCAAGCTCGCGTTCGCCGACCGGGAGGCGTGGTACGGCGATCCCGCGTTCACCGACGTGCCGCTCGGTGACCTGCTGTCGGTGCCCTACAACGACGAGCGGCGCAAGCTCATCGGGGGCACCGCGAGCACGGAGCTGCGCCCTGGCCGCCCCGGAGGCCGCGAGCCGCGGCTGTCCGGGTTCGCCACGCGCCCGTTCGGGATGACGGACCGCGGCCCAGGCGAGCCCGGCCCGCGGGGGAGCGGCGACCCGGGGATCGACCCGGCCACCGGCGAGCCGCTCGGCCGCTCGTCGGGGGCGGCGGGCACCTCCGGCATGCACCCGCCGCGCGGCGACACCTGTCACCTGGACGTCGCCGACCGCTGGGGGAACGTGGTCACCGCGACGCCGAGCGGCGGCTGGCTGCAGTCCTCGCCGGTCATCCCGTCCCTCGGCTTCTGCCTCGGCACCCGGGCGCAGATGTTCACGCTGACCCCGGGGCTGCCGGCGACGATCGCGCCGGGTAAGCGGCCGCGGACCACGCTGACCCCCACCCTGGTGCTGCGCGGCGGCGAGCCGTACCTGGCGTTCGGCACGCCCGGCGGGGACCAGCAGGACCAGTGGACCCTCGGCTTCTTCCTGAACCACGTGCACTTCGGGATGAACCTGCAGCAGGCGATCGACTTCCCGGCGTTCCACTCCGCGCACATGCCGTCCTCGTTCTACCCGCGCGGGGCCTTCCCGGGCCGTCTCGACGTGGAGTCCCGGGCCGGCGAGGCGGTCATCGCCGAACTCGCCCGCCGCGGCCACGACGTCCACGTCCAGCCGCCGTGGTCGCTCGGCCGGATCAGCGCCGTCGCCCGCAGGAACGGCATGCTCTACGCCGCCGCCAACCCGCGCGGCATGCAAGGCTACGCCGCCGGCCGCTAACCTCCGGCATTCAGCACTGAGGGCGAACTGATGGCTTGACGGTTTTCCGGTAGGCGTGAGCTGGGGCTATGCCCCATGGCGGGTCTAGGGACGGCGCACCTTATAGGTGCGTGGCGGTCTGCCAGGACACGGAAAGGGAAAGGGACGGCCGCGAAGCGGCCGTCCCTTTCCCTCTTCAACGGCGAAGAGCGCCCCTGGCCTGGGAGATTACGGGTTACCACACGCCATAACCCCTGAACCGGAGCGCTCTTCGCCATGCAGCTTAACGGGTGGGACCGTGCCCTGAAGGTCACCGCAGGCGGAAAGGGACTCGTAGGCCACGCCGGCGCAATCCTGCTCCGCAAGGCCGCCGACCAGGCGGGCCTCACTTCCGGGCTTTCCGCCGCCCTGCGCAAGAAGGGCACGTCACCGCTGCTCGACCGGGGCCTGGTGCTCGCGTCGCTGGCCGTCGCGATCGCGCTCGGCGCGACCAGCATGAGCGATATCGCCCTGCTCTCCCACCTCGCGCCAGTGCTCGGGGACGCGCCGAGCGGCCCGACCGTCCGCCGCGCCCTCGACCTCGCCGGCGGGCCGGCCATGGCCGGCCGCATCGCCAGGGCACGGGCGAAGGCGAGAGAGCACGCCTGGGACCTGGTCGAGCGGACACCCGCCGGGTTCCCCTGGCTGGCCGTGGCGGGCAAGACGCTGGCGGGATGGCTGGTCATCGACATGGACGCCACCCTGGTCACCGCCAGCTCGGACAAGGAAGGAGCCGCGCCCACCTGGAAGAAGGGCTACGGATTCCACCCGCTGGCCGCCTGGTGCGCGAACACCCGCGAGTGCCTGAACATGCTGCTGCGGCCGGGCAACGCGGGGTCAAACACGTTCACCGACCACAAGGAAGTGCTAACCGAGGCCCTGAAGCAGGTTCCCGCCCGGTTCCGGCGCAAGGTCCTCGTCCGGGTCGACGGGGCCGGCGCCAGCCACGACCTCATCGAGCACCTGCTGTCTTTGTCAACCCCGAGGAAGAAACTGCTGTTCACCTGCGGCTGGACCATCATGCCCGCCGACGAGGACGCCATCCGCCAGGTCCCGGCCGGAGCGTGGAAGCCCGGCGCCGCCCAGGACGGGGAAGCGGAGGAGGACAAGGACATCGCAGAGATCACCGGCCTGATGACCCGCGCCGGGAACTGGCCCGAAGGGCTGCGCTGGGTCGCCCGCCGGGTGAAGCCGTCCCGCCGGCACCTGCGCAACCTGACGGACTACGAGAAGAAAACCGGCTGGAAGTACTCCATCACCTGCACCAACATCCCCGACGACGGCATCGGCGGCGTCCCTGGCAGCCACCATCCCCAGTACATCGACGTGCTTCACCGCGACCACGCCACCGTCGAGACAGCCGGCGTCCGCACGGCCAAGGCCATGGGCCTGCGGAACCTCCCGTCGAAAACCTGGCAGGTGAACGCGGGATGGGTCATCGCGGCGAACATCGCCGCCGACCTCGCCGCCTGGACCCGCCTCCTCGGCCACTGCGACGAGGACGAACTCCGGGACGCGAACCCGGACACACTGCGCTACCGCGTCTGGCACCTGCCAGCCAGGCTGGCCCGCCACGCCCGCCAGCGCGCCCTCGCCATCAGCGCCGACTGGCCGTGGGCCGAGGCCTTCCTGACCTGCTGGCAGCGGCTCTGCGCCCTCCCCGCACCGACCTGACCAGCACGAACCAGCCCGCCAACGCGGAAGGAGGACACGGCCGGCGCGGTCGGAGCCGGCGCACGCCCGGGCACACCGGGACCACCGTGCACCCCACGACCCGCACCGAAACGGACATGAGGATCAAAAACACAAGCCAGCACAATCAGTAGCCGACCCTCGGGACGCCTGAACGATTGAAGCTAATCCGCTAATCCGCTAATCCGCTAATCCGCTAATCCGCTAATCCGCTAATCCGCTAATCCTGTCAAGCGCGCGCCGCAAATCCGGTAAAGCCGAACGGCGCAGGTCAACGCGGAAATGCCCGCCAGCACGCCCGAATCAGACCGGTTCACCCATGACAGTTGTCATCGGTGAACTCTGAGCGACGACACTACCCAGAGGTCTAGACCGCATGGTGGGATGAGTTAGTACGCGAAACCATCCCAAATCCCAACCCCAGGGGAAGTGCTAATGAGCCACCGCGGAACGGGGCCGGTCGTCTCGTTCGAGAACGTCAGCAAGCACTATGGCAGCCTCAAGGCGGTCGACGGGCTGAGCCTGGAGCTGCGCCGCGGCGAGACCGTCGCCCTCCTCGGCCCGAACGGCGCGGGCAAGTCCACGTCCCTCGACATGCTCCTCGCCCTGCGCAAGCCCACCGCGGGCACGATCGAGATGTTCGGCCAGGACCCGTACCACGCGGTCAAGTCCGGCTCGGTCGGCGCCATGCTCCAGTCCGGCGGGCTGATGCCCGAGGTGACGGTCGGCGAGCTGGTGGCGCTCGCCGCCGGCCTGCACCCGCGGCCGGTGCCCATCGCGACCACGCTGCGCCGGGCCGGCATCGCGGACATCGCGGGCCAGCGGGTTGACCGGCTGTCCGGCGGCCAGACCCAGCGCGTCAGGTTCGCGCTGGCGATCGCCGGCGAGTGCGACCTCATCGTGCTCGACGAGCCCACCACGGCGATGGACGTCGAGACCAGGCGGCGGTTCTGGTCCTCGATGAAGGAAGAGGTCGCCGAGGGCAAGACGCTGCTGTTCGCCACCCACTACCTGGAAGAGGCGGACCAGGCGGCCGACCGCATCCTGGTCATCAACCGGGGACGGCTGCTCGCCGACGGGACGCCCGCGGAAATCAAGCAGCGGGCCGGTGCTAAGCGGATGTCGTTCCGGCTGCCCGGCGCGAACGAGTCGCTGCTCGTCGGCCTGCCCGGCGTGGTCAGCCTGGAGACCAGGAACGACCTGGTGCAGATCCAGACCGACGACTCCGACGCGACCCTCTACGCGCTGCTCGACGCGGGCCACCGGCCGAGTGAGATCGAGGTCGGCAGCCTCGGCCTCGAGCAGGCGTTCCTCACCATCACCGCGGAAGACGACCAGGCCAACGGCCACGAGCCGGTCCCCGTGCAGTGAGCACAGTGCAATGAGCGCAGTCCGCTAAGCGCACATCCGACGTGACAGGAGACGAAAGAAAATGAGCGGCATATTGCTGCTGACGCGGGCCGAGATCAACCGGCTGCGCCGCAACCGGAGGTACCTGCTCTTCACCGTGGGACTACCGGTGATCCTTTACCTGATCATCGGCCGGCAGGCGACCAGCAAGGCGTACGGCGTGGAGTTCGCGGCCTATTACATGGTCGCGATGGCGACGTTCGGCGCGTTCGCCGGGGCGCTCAACGGCAACTCCATCAGGATCTCCGAGGAGCGCAAGGTCGGCTGGATCAGGCAGCTGCGGCTCACCCCGCTGCCTGCCAACGCCTACGTGATCGCCAAGATCCTGACTTCTATGGCCACCACCATCCCGTCGATCGTGATCGTGCTGCTCCTCGGCCGCTTCTACGGCGGCGTGCACCTGGCGGCCTGGCAGTGGCTGGTGATCGGGGTCATCATCTGGCTCGGGTCGACGATCTTCGCCGCGCTCGCGGTCGCGGTGGGCTACCGGTTCCCGCCGGACCAGGTGCAGCCGATCACCATGCTGCTGTACTTCGCGTTCACCATCCTCGGCGGGATCTGGTTCCCGCTCGGCGGTGCGCTGCAGACCATCGGCAAGGGCACGCCAACCTACGAGGCGGTGAAGATCTCCACCGACGTCATCGGCAACGTCTCGGTGCCGTACGGCCTGGTCCTCGGACTGGTGATCTGGCTGGCGATCTTCGCGGGGCTGGCCACGCTCTCAGTGCGCTCGATGGCAGAAGCGGTCTAACCGGGTGACGATAGCGTTATGTCCATCACGTCCGCCGATCGCTCGGTCCTCAGCGCGGGGGCCCCCGAGAGGGGGCACCTCGCGGGGTACCGCACCAGGGCCGGCCGGGTGGCCGGGATCGTGTTCACCGGGGTCTGGCTGGCCTACCTCATCGGCCCGGTCGTCAACCTGATCACCCGGCACTACAGCGTGGTCGACCGGGTCGCGGGGCTCTGCATCATCGCGGCGTTCTGCCTCATCTACATGACCCTGGTGCCGAACTGGCCGTCCAGCCCCCGGTACGCGCACGCCGGCCTTGCCGTGCTCGCCGCGCTGGCAGCGGCCGCCTGCGTCCTGTTCGGCGGCATGGGCGCGGCCAGCCTGTGGATCTTCGTGTCCTCCGCCTCCGGGCTGCTGGTCGCCAGCCACCGCCGGGCGGTGCGGGTGGTCCTCGCGGTCAGCGTCTGCTACGTGGCCTTCTGCTACACCAGCCACGTCGCCATGACGGACTTCCTCAGCAACCTGCTGCCGGTGACGTTCCTCGGCCTGGCCATGATCGGCCTGCGCAGGCAGGTGCAGCTGACGAACGAGCTGCACCGGGCGCGCGAGGAGGTTGCGCAGCTGGCGGCGAGCGAGGAGCGGCTACGCCTGGCCCGCGACATGCACGACCTGACCGGCCAGTCGCTGTCGGTGATCACGCTCAAGTCCGAGCTCGCCGCCCGGCTGCTGTCGCGGTTGCCCGGCAGCCCCGAGCGAGACCGGGTGCAGGACGAGATCGAGCAGGTCGCCGCGGTCAGCAGGCAGACACTGCACGACATCCGCGAGGCGATCAGCGGTTACCGGCGGCCGACGCTCGCGGTGGAGGTCATCACCGCCCGCGCGGCCCTGGTCAGCGCGGGCATCGCCGTCGAGGACGACCCGGGGCTCATCCTGGCGTCCGGCACGTTTGACCCGGACGCCGAGGCGGCGCTCGCCTGGTGCCTGCGCGAGGCGGTCACCAACGTGGTCCGTCACTCCGGCGCGAAGCACTGCCGCATCGGCCTCGCTAGCCAGCGGGACAGCGTCACCCTGGTGGTGAGCGACGACGGCTGCGGCCACGTCCCGGCGGCCGGCCAGGACGACGGCGCCGACCCGACGGCGGGCACCGGCCTGCGCGGCATGTCCGAACGGCTCCGCGCGGTCGGCGGCTCGCTGCAGCTCCGCCCGGGCGCGAGCCCGGGCTTCCGGCTGACCGCCACCGTCCCGGCGGGCCCCGGGCAGGTGACATCATCGGGGACGTGATCCGGGTACTGCTCGCCGAGGACCAGGCGATGATCCGCGAGGCCCTCGCGGCACTGCTGTCCTTCGAGGACGACATCGAGGTGATCGCCCAGGTGGGCCGGGGCGACGAGGTGACGCGGGCCGCGCGGGAGGCCAAGCCGGACGTCGCGCTGCTCGACATCGAGATGCCGGGCATGGACGGGCTCAGCGCCGCCGCCGCGCTGCGCGCGGCCTGTCCGGACGTCAAGATCATCATCCTCACCACGTTCGGCCGCCCGGGCTACCTGCGCCGGGCGATGGAATCGGGCGTCTCCGGGTTCATCGTGAAGGACTCGCCCGCGGACAAGCTCGCCCGCACCATCCGCGGCGTGCTCGCGGGTCAGCGCGTCATCGACCCCGACCTGGCCGCCGCCGCGCTCGCCGAGGGCGCGAACCCGCTCACCCCGCGCGAACGGGACGTGCTCGGCGCCGCCGCGCGCAACGACGGCGCCACCCTCGCCCAGATAGCCGCCGCCGTGTACCTCTCGGAAGGCACGGTCAGGAACTACCTCTCCGCGTGCATCCAGAAGACGGGCGCCCGCAACCGCGCCGAGGCCGTCCGGGTCGCCCAGGACCGCGGCTGGCTGTAACCAGCCATAAGATGAACCGCGTGGCAACCCCTGGTTATCTCCGCTTTCCGCATGTTCACGATGACCTGCTCGCCTTCGTCGCCGAAGATGACGTCTGGCTCGCCCCCGCGGACGGCGGCCGCGCCTGGCGGCTGACCTCGGACGGCGGCCAGGCCAGCCACCCGCGGTTCGCACCGGACGGCGCCACGATCGCCTGGACGAGCTGGCGTGACGGCGGCATTCCCGAGGTCTACACCGCCGACGCCGACGGCGGTATCGCGGCCCGCCGCACCTACTGGGGCGACATGCGCACCCGGGTCACCGGCTGGACGAGGGACGGCGAGGTGCTCGCGATCACGGCCGCCAGCCAGCCGTCTGCGCAGCGCACCATGGCGTACGCGGTGCCCCTGGGCGCCCCGGCCAGGCGCCTGCCGTTCGGCCAGGTCAACGACCTGGCGCTGACCGAATCGGCGACGGTCCTGCTGACCGCGCAGCGCGGCGACCCGGCGCACTGGAAGCGCTACCGGGGTGGCACCGCCGGCCGCCTCTGGGTGGCTCGCGGTGAAGACCCGCTGTTCACCCGGGTGCTGAGCCGGCTCACCGGCCAGCTCGCCGCCCCGATGATCATCGACGGCCGCCTCGTCTTCCTGTCCGACCACGAGGGCACCGGCAACATCTACTCCACCACCCTCGACGGCGACGACCTGCGCAGGCACACCGACCACGACGGCTGCTACGCGCGCAACCCCGCGACCGACGGCAGCCGCGTCGTCTACCACGTGGCCGGCGACATCTGGCGGCTGGACAGCCTCGACGCTGACGCGCAGCCGCGCAAGCTGGACATCCAGCTCACCGCGCCGCCCGCGGCCCGCGCGCCGCGGGTGATCACCGCCGCCGACCACCTCGGCGAGCTCGACGTCGACCAGGCCGGCCAGGCGAGCGTGGTCGAGGTGCGCGGCACCGTGCACTGGCTGACGCACGCCGACGGCCCGGCCCGGGCGCTGTCGGTGAACCCGGCCGCCCGCGCCCGGCTGCCCCGCATCCTCGGCGCCACGGGCAAGGTCGCCTGGGTCACCGACGCGGGCGCCAGCAGCACCAGGGGCCGGGACGCCATCCAGGTGGCCGAGATCGAAGCGGAGTCAGCCGCCACCGCTGCGACTATTACCTCCGTTGACCTTGGCAACGTCACGCAGCTCGTGGCATCGCCCGACGGCGCTAAGCTCGCCGCCGCCTCGCACGACGGGCGGCTGGCGGTCATCGACGTGGAGACCGGCGAGCTAACCGAGCTCGCCGCGAACGACGACGGCGACATCGAGGACCTCTCCTGGTCGCCCGACTCGGCGTGGCTCGCCTGGGCCCAGCCGGGCCCGCAGCCGCTGGCCAGGATCAGGATCGCGCGGGCGGCGGACGGCTTCACGGTGGACGTGACCGACGGCCGTTTCGTCGACAGCGACCCGGTGTTCACCGTGGACGGGCTGTACCTGGCGTTCCTGTCCCGCCGCACCTTCGACCCGATCTACGACGTGCACTCGTTCGACCTGTCGTTCCCGTTCGGCGCCCGCCCCTACCTGGTGCCGCTGGCCGCGCACACGCTGTCCCCGTTCGGCCCGCTCCCCGGCGGCCGCCCGGTCGGCGGCGGTGACAACGCCAAGGATGCCCCCGAACGAGTGCGGCCGACCGTGGACACCGACGGCATCTCCTCCCGCGTGGTGGCCGTCCCGGTGGACGAGTCGCGCTACCACAGCCTCGCCGCCGCCAAGGGCGGCTTGCTCTGGCTGCGCTACCCGCTCTCCGGCGTGCTCGGCGAGGGCATCGCCGACCCCGACGACGCGCACCCGCGGCCCGTGCTCGAGCGCTTCGACCTGCGCAAGCGCGAGTCGAGCGTGCTCGCGGGCGAGGTCAGCTGGTTCGCGGTGAGCGGTGACGGCGGCCGCCTCGTCATCGGCGACCGCGGCGACGTGCGCGTCGTCCCCGCCGACCGCAAGGTGGACAACGGCTCGTCCGACGAAGTGGTCAACGTGGACCTGACCCGCGCCCGGTTCCTCGCCGACCCGGCGGCGCTGTGGCGGCACGCGTACGCGGAGTTCGGCCGGCTGCTGCGCCGCGACTTCTGGACGCCGGACATGTCCGGCGTGGACTGGGACGGGATCCTCGAGGAGTACCGGTTCCTGCTCGACCGGGTCAGGACCTCGGCCGAGTTCGGCGACCTGCTCTGGGAGGTGGCCGGGGAACTCGGCACGTCGCACGCCTACGTCATGCCGTCGGGCACCTTCTCCAACCGGTCGGCCCAGCGCGGCCAGCCCGCCGCGCTGCTCGGCGCGGACGTGGTCCGCGCGCCGGACGGGCGCTGGATCGTGGAGCGGGTGCTGCCCGGCGAGTCGTCCGACCCGCAGGCCCGCTCGCCGTTCGCCGCCCCCGGCGTGGCCGTCCGCGAGGGCGACGAGATCCTCGCGGTGGACGGCCGCCCGCTCGACCCGGTGCAC
Source organism: Trebonia sp. (assembly GCA_036391275.1). Classification (GTDB taxonomy): domain Bacteria; phylum Actinomycetota; class Actinomycetes; order Streptosporangiales; family Streptosporangiaceae; genus Trebonia. The sequence continues at coordinate 51,458 of DASWAE010000030.1, read as the reverse complement.
GGCCCCGGCCCGGCGCTGGCCGGCACCCACGGCAAGCCGGTCGAGCTCACGGTCAAGCCCGCCGACCCGTCCCTGGTGCCGCGCCCGCCGGCTCCGGCCGAGGAGCCGGACCTGGACTCGGACTCCGACGAGGAACCGGCGGACTCGGACAAGGACGCTGTTCCGGAGGCGTCGGCATCGGCGTCGGCCTCCAAGTCGGCGTCGTCGTCTTCGCCCGCGGCCACGCCGTCGGCTGCCGTGGACGCCGTCTCCGGCGACGCGAAGCCGGCGGCCGACCCCGCTCCGGCGACTGGCGCTGCCGCCAGCCCTGCCCCGGCCGCTCCCGCTCCTGCCGCTCCCGCTCCTGCCGCCGCGGCGGCCGAGGCGCCCGCGCTCGAGTTCCCGGAAACCCGCCGGGTAGTGATCGTGCCGCTGTACGACGACCGCCGCCTCCGCTACCAGGACTGGGTGGCCGGCCGCCGGGCGGCCGTCCGCACCAGGTCCGACGGCCGGGTCGGCTACCTGCACGTGCCCGACATGATGGGCGAGGGCTGGGCGCACCTGCACCGCGACCTGCGCGCCGAGATGAGCCGCGACGCGCTGATCGTGGACGTGCGCGGCAACCGGGGCGGGCACACCTCGCAGCTGATCGTCGAGAAGCTCGCCCGCCGGATCCTCGGCTGGAAGATCCCGCGGCACCTGCGCCCGTACAGCTACCCGCAAGAGGCCCGCCGCGGCCCGATGGTCGCGCTCACCGACGAGTTCGCCGGCTCCGACGGCGACATCGTGACCGCCGCGATCAAGTCGCTCGCCCTCGGCCCGGTGATCGGTACCCGCACCTGGGGCGGCGTGGTCGGCATCGACGGCGCCGGGCACGGCCTGGTGGACGGCACCCGGATCACTATCCCGCGCTACGCCTCCTGGTTCAACGAGTTCGGCTGGTCGGTGGAGAACTACGGCGTCGACCCGGACACCGAGGTCTTCATCACCCCCGACGACTGGGCCGTCGGCCACGACCCGCAGCTCGAGGTGGCCGTGGACCGCGCCCTGGCGCTGCTCGAGGAGGACCCGCGCCCCCCGCTCCCGTCCCCGTCCAGCGGCCCGGTCAAGCGCCGCCCGCCCCTCCCGCCCCGCGGCTAACCCTTCGCGGGTGAGCAGGTCCTGGCCGTGCTTGCGCAGCTCGGCGACCGACGTCATGCCGAGGAACTGCATGGCCGACCGGAACTGGGCGGACAGCAGGCCGAGCACGCGGTCCACGCCGGCCTCGCCCGCCACCATCAGCCCGTACAGGTAGGCCCGGCCGAGCACCGCCGCGTCCGCGCCGAGGGCGAGCGCGATCGCCGCGTCCGCGCCGTGGCGCACGCCCGAGTCGACGAGCACGGTGAACGACGGCCCGGCGGCCTCGCGCACCGGCGCGATCAAGTCGACGGGCGCGACGGCACGGTCAAGCTGCCGCCCGCCGTGGTTGGACAACTGGACCCCGTCTACCCCGAGTTCGGCGGCCCGGAGCGCGTCGGCCGGCCCCACCGGCCCCTTGAGCAGCAGCTTGCCTGCCCACCGGGCGCGCAGGCCGGCGATGTCCGCCCAGTTGAGGTCGGCGTCGAAGAAGTCCGCCGTCTTCATCACCGTCGTCGGCGCCCCGCCGGCGAAGTTCGCGTAGTCGAGCGCCGGGCCGGACAGCAGCCGGTACCAGTAGGCCGGCCGGGACGCCACCGACGCCACCGTGGACAGGGTGAGCGCGGGCGGGATGGACAGCCCGTTGCGCAGGTCCCGTACCCGGTTGCCCGCCACGATCGTGTCGACGGTCACCACGAGCGTCGAGTACCCGTTGTCCGCCGCCCGGGCGACCAGGTCAAAGGCCTGCGGGCGGTTCCGCGTCAGGTACAGCTGGAACCACAGGTCACCGCCCGCGCCGGCGGCGGACCGCAGTTCCTCGATCCCGGTCGACGCCATGGTGGACAGCGTGTACGGCACCCCGTGCCGCAGCGCCGACCGCGCCGCGCCGATCTCGCCGTCCGGGTGCAGCATCCGGGTGTAGCCGGCCGGCCCGAGCAGCAGCGGAACCGGCAGCGTGGCGCCGAGGACCGCGGCCGACGTGTCCGCCGCCGCCACGCCGGCCAGCACCCGGGGCAGGAACCGCCAGGACCGGAACGCCGCCACGTTCGCGGTGACCGCGATCTCCTCGTCGGCGCCGCCGTCGACGTAGTCGAACACCGGCCGGGGAATGCGCCGCCTGGCCGCCCGGCGCAGGTCGGCCACGTCATAGCAGGCGCCGAGGCGCCGCTCCGTCGCGTTGAGCGTGACCGCGCGCAGCTGGATCAGCTTGCGCATCTCGCGCACCTTCATGCTGGCGACGATACGCCGCGCCGCCTTGTCCGCGCAGATCGCCATGTCCCAACGGGAATGCCAGCCGGATGTGCCCCGCCGACAGCCGCCAGCTGGATGATCGCTCGGGCCTGGGGTCAGGGACTGCCAAGCTTGTGGTGGCCGCCGTCCTGACCAGGGAGCTTCCTCAAGCGGACACCGATCCCGTCGTCGACCTGGCCGGCTACGCCCCGTCCCGCTGATCAGGAACTCGCTCGCGAGCTAGCGAGGCCTCCAGGCGGCGACGGGCATATCCACGGCCTGAACGGGGTTAGCCGAGGCTGCCGGGGGTTAACAGGGCGATCAGGCGTAGGGTCGGCGGCAACGCCGCCCGCGGCACCCCGGCGGCCTGAGCGACAACCGGAGGCGACGATGAAAGCGGTACGGTTCGACGAATACGGCGGGGTTGACGTGCTCGATGTCCGCGAGGTGCCCACGCCGGAGCCAGGACCTGGCCGGGTGCTTGTCAAGGTGAAGGCGGCCGGGATCAACCCGGGCGAGGCGAAGGTCCGCGCGGGCGAGCTGCATGAGCGCTGGCCCGCCACGTTCCCCTCCGGGCAGGGCAGCGACTTCGCCGGCATCGTGCACGGGCTGGGCCCCGGCGTCACGGAGTTCGCGCCGGGCGACGAGGTGATCGGCTGGGTGGACACCCGGTCGAGCCAGGCGGAGTACGTGGTGGCCGAGGCGGCGAACCTGGCGGCCAGGCCCCGGGGCATCCCCTGGGAGGTCGCCGGGGCCATCCCGGTCGCCGGGTTCACGGCGCGGGCCATGGTGCGGGCGGTCGGCCTGGCCGACGGCGATATCGTCGTCGTCTCCGGTGCCGCCGGCGGCGTCGGGTCGCTCGCGGTGCAGCTCGCACGGCGAGCGGGCGCGACGGTGATCGGGCTGGCGGGCGGCGCCAACCACGACTGGCTCACCCGGCACGGCGTGCTGCCCGTGGCCTACGGCGACGGCGTGGCGGACCGCATCCGCGCCGCGGCGGGCCACCGGGACATCACCGCCTTCCTCGACACGTACGGCGGCGATTACGTGGAGCTGGCGCTCAACGAGCTGAAGGTGCGCCCCGAACGCGTGGACACCATCGTCAGCTTCGACGCCGTCGCGAAGTACGGCGTCAAGGCCGAGGGCAACGCGGCGGGAGCGAGCGCCGCGACCCTCGCCGAGCTGGCCGGGCTCGTCGCGGCCAAGGAGCTCGAGGTTCCGCTCGCGCACACCTACCCGCTGAGCGAGGTCCGCGCCGCCTACGCCCAGCTCGCCAAGGGGCACGTCCGGGGCAAGATCGTCCTCATCCCGTAACCGGCTGGGCCGGCCACCAGTGACACCGGCCGGCTTTTGTCGGCTGCCGAGCATGCCGTGCTGAGCGGCGGCGAAGCCGCAGGCACGCCATGGGGCACGGGCCGCGTCCGGGGTATGGTTTGTCCGCCAGTACCCCGTTGGCGTAGGAGCCGCACATCATGACAGCCCGGCCGCCGATCGCGCGCCTGCTACCGCTGGGGCTGCTCGTCGTGCTGGTCATCGCCGGGCTGCGCGGCGCCGTGCCCGCGCCCGGCTGGAACGGGCCGCTGCGCGCCTACGGCACCGCGATCGGGATCGCGCTCGAGGTGCTGTGCGGCGCGCTGCTGATCACGGTCCACGTCCGGGAGAAGGCGGCCCGCCGGGCGGCGGAGAGCCGGCCGTACAGCGCGGAGGAGCGGGACATCGAGCCGCAAGAGGCACTGCGGTTCACCCTCAGGTACGTGCTCGGCCTGTGCATGCTCGCGATCGCGGCCGTGCTGATCACCAACCTGCACCTGCACTTCTTCGCGCAGCCCAGGTTCCAGCCCCCGCCGCTGTCCAAGCTCAAGCCCCCGGCCAGGCTGTCGGGGCAGGGCGGCGGCGGCATCGCCTTCCACGTTCCGCTCGGGCCGATCCTCTACGGGCTGCTCGTCGTCGCCCTTGTCGCGGCGGTCGCCATCAGCATCTGGTGGTCGACGCGGCTGCGCCGGCCGGCCGTGCCGCTGGTCATCGAGGACGTGAGCACCGAGGAACTGCGCGCGGCGGTGGCCGAGGGCCGGGCCGCCCTGGCGGAGGTCGGCGACGCCCAGGCCGCGATCATCGCCTGCTACGTGGCGATGGAACGCAGCCTCGCCGAGCGCGGGGCCGCGCGCGCCGTGTCCGACACGCCCGACGAGTTGCTGGGCCGCGCGGTCGCCGCCGGCGTCGTCCGCGGCGGCGCGGCCGGCCGGCTCACCGCCCTGTTCTACGAGGCCCGCTTCTCCACCCACCCGCTCGGCCGCGGCCAGCGCGACGCCGCGAGCGCCGCGCTTGACGAGCTCGCCGCGGAACTGGGGCCGCGGACCAGTGCGGCACCCGGCCCGGAGGCGACCACGCAGGAGGGCACCGGGCAGGCGGGCGCCGGGCAGGCGGGCACCGGGCAGCAGCCGAGGCCGGGAGGCGGCTGGGTATGAGCGGCACTGGCACCGGGCCCGGAGCGCCGGCCGGCGGCCGCTGGCGGGCGGCGGTCCCCGAACTGGTCATCGCCGCCGTCACGGTCATCGCCGCCACCCTGGCCGCCGCCGCCGTGTCGGGCTGGCCGGGCGCCGTCACGGTCGCCGTCGCGACCGCCGTCATCGCCCTGCTCGTGCTGCGCGCGCTCGTCCCCAGGTCGGCCGCCCAGGCACTGCGGCGCAAGCGGGACGCGCAGCGCGCGCGGCAGATCCACGGCTACGCGCAGCGCCGGTTCGTGGTCGCCACCAGCCTGTCAAGCCGCGCGATGTACGAGTCGGACCTGCGCCCGGCCCTTGAGCACGTGCTCGCCGCCCGGCTGGCGGAACGGCACGCCGTCAACCTCTACACCGAGCCGGAGAAGGCAAGGCAGGCGTTCTGCCGCACGCGGGCCGACGCGTCCCTGTGGTCCTGGATCGACCCGGCGCAGGCCCTCGACGCGGACGCGCGAGCGAAAGCGAAGCACGGGATTTCCCGCCGGGCCCTCGCCCGGCTGATCACCCGATTGGAGCAGCTGTGACCCCCCAAGAGACCGCGCGGAAGGCGATGGCCGTCCTTGACGAGCTCGACAAGGCGGTCGTCGGCCGACGGCGCAGCCTGGAGCTGGTCCTCATCGGCATCCTGGCCGGCGGCCACGTCCTGCTCGAGGACCTGCCCGGCCTCGGCAAGACGCTCATCGCCAGGTCGTTCGCCCAGGTCCTCGGGCTCGACTTCGCGCGCATCCAGTTCACGCCCGACCTGCTGCCGAGCGACGTGACCGGCGCGCCGCTGTACGACCAGCGCAACGCCGCGATGGTGTTCCGCCCTGGCCCGGTCTTCACCCAGCTGCTGCTCGCCGACGAGATCAACCGCACGCCGCCCAAGACCCAGGCCGCCCTCCTGGAGGCCATGGGCGAGGGACAGGTCAGCGTGGACGGCGAGTCGCGCAGGCTGCCGCAGCCGTTCATCGTCCTGGCGACCGACAACCCCATCGAGTACGAGGGCACCTACGAGCTCCCGGAAGCGCAGCTCGACCGCTTCCTGATGCGGCTGCGCCTCGGCTACCTGACCGCCGGCGACGAGGCGGACATGCTGCGCAGGCGGGTGGACCGCGCCGCCGAGTACGTCACGCTGGCCCCGGTCACCGACGCCCAGGGGCTGCTCGCCATGCGCGAATCGCTCGAGCGGATCGAGATCAGCGATGACCTGCTCGACTACGTGGTCGCGATCGTCACCGCGACCAGGAAGGACCCGCAGATCCAGGTCGGCGCCTCGCCGCGCGGCGGCCTCGCCCTGGTCCAGCTGGCTCGCGGTCAGGCACTGCTGCACGAGCGCGACTACGTGGTTCCCGACGACATCAAGCAGGTCGCGGTCCCGGCCCTGGCGCACCGGATCACCCTGCGCCCCGAGCTGTGGGTCCGCCAGGTATCCGCCGACGACGTGGTGTCCCGCCTGCTCGCGGGCGTGCCCACGCCACGCACCGACCCGCGCGCCGCGACCGGTAGTACCGCCCCCGGTGCGGTCGGCACTGGCGCCCGCTAAGCACATCATGATCATCCCGAACGGAGGCTCGCTGCCCCGTCCCCGCGGCGATTCCCCCGCCGCGGCGCCGGCCGCCAGCCTGGGTGCCTCGTCCCAGGCACGGGCGGAAGAGATAGCGGTCACCTGGCGGCCGTCGCGGCACGCGCGGCGGCTGCTCACCCTCGCCGCGGCCGCGCTGCTGCTGGCGGTCCTCACCAGGAACGCGGCCCTGGCCGGGGTGGCGGGCCCGCCGGCGCTGCTGCTCGGCATGGCCAGGGCGGGGGCGGCCCGGGGGAGCGACCGGGGCCCGGGCAGGCCGGCCCGGGTGAGCGTGCGCATCGGCCTGACCGCCGCCCGCCTGTATGAGGGCGAGCCCGCGGCGGTCGACGTGACGGTGCAGGAGAGAGATGGCCAGGACCCGGCCGACCCGGCCGCCGCCGCGGGCCAGCCAGGGCCGGCCGGGCCTGGCTGGCGCCTCGACGCCAGGCACGGCGCCCGGTGGACGCTCGAGCCGGGCAGCGGCATCGAGCCGGGCAGCGCCACCGCCGTGAACGGCTCGGCGGCCCGGTTCACCTTCGCGGTATCCCGCTGGGGCAAGCGCGCGCTCGGCACGGTCACGCTGACGCTCCATGACCGCTGGCGGCTGGCCGAAGGGCGGGTCACCTTCACCCTCCCCTCCGTTGACTGCTACCCGTCCCCGGCCGTGCAGCGCACCCGGGTCGTGCTGAGCAAGCTGCCGAACCGCCTCGGCGAGCACCGCGCGCGGGTCCCAGGGGACGGGACCGAGTTCACCGGCGTCCGCGAGTTCGTGCCCGGTGACCGGCAGCGCGCGATCAACTGGCCGGCGTCCACCCGGCGCGGCCGCCTTCAGGTCAACACGTTCGCCGCCGAGCGCTCCCAGGACGTGGTGCTCCTGGTGGACGCGACCTCGGACGTCGGCAAGCCCGGCGAGTCCGCGCTCGACCTCGGGCTGCGCGGCGCGGCCGGGGCGGCGCGCGCGTACCTGGACGCCCGTGACCGGGTCGGCGTGATCACCTACCAGTGGGGCGGCGCGCACTGGCTCGCGCCCTCGCTCGGCCGCCGCCAGGTCTACAAGATCATCGACGTCCTGCTCACGGCGGACACCGGTTACGCGCGCGGCGCGGTGTTCGGCCGCCTGCCCCGCGCCGCGCTGCCCCCCGGCTCCCTGGTGGTCGCGTTCTCCCCGCTGCTCGACGGCCGCTTCGTTGAGGCGCTGCGGGACATGCGCGAGCGCGGCGTCGCCCTGATCGTGGTGGACGTGCTCAACGCGGACCCGCCGGCCCGCCGGCTGTTCGCTGATGTCGCCGCCCGGCGGATCTGGCGCATGGAGCAGGACGCCATCCGCTTCTCCCTCCGCGAGCTCGGCGTCCCCGTCGTCCCCTGGGACGGGGTGACCACGCTCGACCTGCCCCTCGCCCCTTACACCCGACGTCCGCTGGTGACCCGCCGATGAGCGACATGCCTGAGCTTCCGCCGCCCCTGGCCACCCCGCGGGCCGGCGTCGCCGCGGCGGTAGGCAGCCGCCTGGCCGCGCTGCTCCTCGGCGCGGCCTGCATCGCCTGGACCGCGACCCCGGCGCTGCACTCCGGCCTGGCCAAGACCGCCCTGGTCGTCGCCATCGTCGCGGTCACCGCCGGCGCCCTGCGGCTGGCCACCGCGGACATCCCGCAGCCGGAGGACAGCTTCTTCCGGCCTGGCTACGTGCAGGCCTGGCTGACGTTCCTGGCGCTGCTGCGCACGCTCGCCTGGGAGGAGACGGCCGCGGTCGCGCTGTTGTGGCTCGAGGTCCAGCACACGTCCCGGCCCTGGCACACCGCGGCCCTCGGCGCCGGCCTGCTGGCATACCTGCTGACCACGCACATCGCCGAGTCGGGCACGGACGCCGGGCCGCTGCTCCGCCGGCAGGCAGGGGTGCTCGCCGCCGGCGCCTGCCTGCTCGCCCTGGGCGCGGGCTTCGCCATGATCCCCGCCGCCGCCCCCGGCGCGGGCTCCGCCATCCTCCGCGTGCTGGCGGCGGCCGCCGTCATCGCGGCGGCCGCCCTGGTCCTGCCCGGCTAAGGGCCGGCTGCGGCCCGGCTGGAAATTAGCCGGCCGCGGGCGGCAACCTTCCGCAACCCCGAGCATCTGTTAGGACGTGGACTCTCCCACGTAAACGTTGCCGGCCTCGCTTGAGGCCAGACGCCACGTCTCGGCGCTGTACCAGGTGCATGCCCTGGCGCTGGTGAAGCTCGCCGTCCTGATGACCGGCGACCAGCCAACCGCGGAGGACGTGGTCCAGGACGCCTTCCTCGGCCTCTACCGGCGCTGGCAAGCCCTGCACGACGCCGACAAGGCCATCGGCTACCTCCGCTCCAGCGTCCTGAACGGCTGCCGGTCGGTCCACCGCACCCGGCGCCGGCGTCAGGGCATCACCATCGACCCGCCCGGGCCCGTCGGCTCGGCTGAGGCGGAGGCCATGCTCGGCGAGGCGCACCGCGAGGTCCTCGCCGCGCTGCGCCGCCTGCCGCAGCGCCACCGCCAGGCCCGGTCGAGCCGACGAGCGGCCCGTCCGTCACGGCACCGGTCCCCCGGTACTACGTGGTGCTGGCGTACGGTGGCGGCGTACTTGTCGCCGATGACCGCACTGGCCGCACGGTCGCCAACGTCCCCCCGCCTGCCGGGCAGGACTTCACCGGCGTGACTGCTGCCGCTGACGACCGGACCTTCGTGCTCAGCGGCATCGACAACGGCAATGCCGAGACGACCTGGCACCTGCTCCGCATCAGCCCTGGTGCCGCGCGCCCCGCCCGGCTGACGCAGCTCCCCATCGCGCCGCTGCGGGCACAGATCCACGGCCTCGCGCTGTCTCAGGACGGCCGTCAGCTCGCCATCATGCTCGACGGGCCCAGCGGCCTGCAGCTGTCGACCTACTCCGTGTCATCCGGTGCCCTGCTCGGCAGCTGGCACACGGACGTCGCCTACTGGAGCCTGCGGACCGCAGGTGACAACGCCTACGGCCTGTCCTGGCTCGCCGACGGCCGCCACTTCGCGTTCCGGTTTGACGCCTACGCCAAGAACTCCCTCGACCACCTGGTCACGGTGCGCACGCTTGACGTGACCGCCGCCGGGCATGACCTGCTGGCAGGCAGCAGGCTTGACCTGCAGGCTCCGCTCAGCGTCACGCGCCCCGCCGCTACGGAGCCCTGCGTCAGCTCGCTCGCCGCGCCCGACGGCCGCAGCGTAGTTTGCACCGCGGCGAGCAGCACCGGGCAGGGCAAGCCGGGTTGCTCGGGCATGCTGTCATCGCTCGTCAGCTACTCCACGGCCACCGGGAAACGGCTCCGGGTCCTCTACCAGGACCCTCGCCCTTGCCGGGCCGTGGTAGCGCTACCGGTGTGGACGGATTCATCAGCCAGCCAGGTCATCGGCGTCGTCCAGGGCCCCGCGACCAACTCCAAGATAGGGGCTTCCACCCTTGGCCTGATCGTGGCCGGCCATATCACCCCGCTGCCAAGCCCTGGCGTCAGCTTCCTGGTCTTGGACAATCTAGGCTCCATCGCCTTCTAACCGGCCCTGGCGCTCACCCTGACGGCGTACGGGCCGGATGGTTGCGGCAACGGGCCGGTAACCGGTAATAGGCGGCTGGTTGCCGCAACCATCGCCCCCGCTTGCCGCCGTACGCCCGGCGCCCTAGCGCACGGGGAGCGGGACGGCGGCGATCTCCGCGAGCAGCGCCTGCTTCGCCGGCTGGTCGAGGAACGAGGCGCGCACCCCGTTCGCCGCCAGCCCCGCGAGCTCGGCGGGGGAGAACCCCAGGTCGCGCCCTGCCACCAGGTACTCGTTGCTCAGCGAGGTCCCGAACATCGGCGGGTCGTCGCTGTTCAGCGTCACGAACAGCCCGGCCGCTGTCATCCGCCGCAGCGGCTGCTCGGCGATCGACGGCACGCACCGCGTGCATACGTTCGACGTCGGTGACACGTCGATGGGCAGTTGCCGCTCGGCCAGGTAGGCGACGAGCACCGGGTCGTCAAGCGACCTGATCCCGTGCCCGATCCGCTCCGCGTGCAGGAAGTTGACCGCCTCCCAGACCGTCTCCGCCCCGGTGGTCTCCCCGGCATGCGGCACCGGGTGCAGCCCCGCTGCGGCCGCGGCGCCGAACACGTCCCTGATCACCGCGGTGAACGGCGCGCGCCCCGCCTCGATCCCGCCGATCCCGAACCCGACAAGCGCCTCGGGCGGATACTCAAGCGCGAGCCGCAGCGCGTCCCGCGCATGGATGTCCGCGCTCTGCCCGGGGAACTCGATGAACCACCCGATCCGCACCCCGCATTCCGCCAGGGCGTACCGCGCCCCGGTGTCGAGCGCCTCGGTGATCACCGCATCCGGCATCCCGGCGCGCTGGAACGCGTACGGCCCGAACTGGATCTCCGCGTACCGCACGTTTTGCGCCGCGAGGCCGGCCGCCACCCCGCGGATCAGGTCCGCGATGTCCTCCGGCTCGCTGATCAGCCGGGTCACCGCCGCGTACACGTCGATGAAGTGCGGGAAGTCGCGGAACACGTAGAACTCCCGCAGCTCCCGCGCGGTGGCGGGCACCCCGCGGTCCGGATGCCGCCGCGCCAGCATGAGCACGGTCTCCACCGGCGCGGAACCGACCAAATGAACGTGAAGTTCGACCTTGGGAAGGGCGGAGATGAACGCTTCGAGTGTGTCCATACCCAAGAAGCTAACAGCTAAAGGGCCCCACGCCATGTTTTCTAACATCAGAAAGTTAGATTCACGGATCTTAGATAACAGCAAGAAGCGCGGAGCGCGAACCGGGCGCGGTGATGATAGTGGATGTTTGGGCACACCCGGGTGTGCCCAAACATCCACTATGTCTGCCATCCGGTCGTGGCGGGGTGCCGTCGGGGATGCCGCTACCTCGCCGGCCGCGCCGCGCTGCGCAGGCCAGACCAGTCCCGCCCTACCCGGCCGCCTTCGCCTTCGCGGCGGCCTTCAGCGCCTGCTTGTACGACCGGACCCTGCCAAGCGACTCGTCGTCGACGATGTCCGCCACCGACAGGTACGACCCCTCGTCGGCGACGGCCCCAGCCGCCTCCCGCCATCCCGCCGGCCGGACGCCCAGCTGCTTGCCGAGCAGGGCCACGAAGATCTTGGCCTTGGCCGTGCCGAACCCCGGCAGCGCCGACACCCGCTTGAGCAGCTCAGCGCCCGACGAGGCGGTGGTCCACAGCGACGCGGCGTCCCCGTCGTAGTCGGTGGCGATCAGCCGGGCCAGTTCCTGCGTCCGCGCGGCCATCGCCTTGGGGAACCGGTGCAGGGCCGGCCGCTCGGAGAACACCGCGGCGAGGGCCTCCGGATCGAATTCCGCCAGCTCATCCGCGGTGGGCTCGTGCCCAAGCCGCCGCCATAGGTCGCGCGGCGCGGAAAACGCCCGTTCCAGCGGAACCTGTTGATCGAGTAGCATCGCGATTAGCAGCGCGAGGGCGTTGCGCGACAGCAGTTCGTTGGCCTCATCGTCAACTGGCAGCGAGATCGGCACAGCGGTCCTCCACGGTTAACGGATAAGCTGGAGCCACGGGCTAAGCAGGTCCCGGTGGGTCCGGATGGATGGAGTCATCATGACACCGAGCATGAAGGTCGGGATCGCCGGAGTCGTTCTCGGGCTGATCCTGCTTGCCGTTCTGCCGTGGTGGGCAGCGGTCGGGATCATCCTCATCGCCGCCGCGATCCCGGTGGGCGGCTACATGACCCTCGACAAGTCACAGCGCCGCCGCCTGCGGGCCATCCGCGCCCGCCAGCGCGGCGAGTAGCCGCGGAGACGACATAACCCCCGGCCAGCGGGCCCGCCAGGTGCCCGCCGGCCGGGGCGCCGGTTACCGGCCCTCGGACACCCGCGTGATGTAGGTGATCCCGACGAAGGACCGGTAGACCTCAAGCGGATCGTCCCCCTCGATCCGCACCGACCGCGTGCCGCTCATCTCGACGCCCTTGACCCAGCTCGCGACGGCGGCCATGTCCGCGGTCTGGAAGTCGACGTCGAGCCGGGCCGGCAGCGGGATGACCGGCAGCGGTATCGACCCGAGGCGGCGCATCGCCGATTCCGCCCCAGCGTAGATCATCTCCCGGGCCTGCTCCGGGTGGACCTGGGCCGCGGCGAACCGCGTGATCGACCCCTTCACGATCACCTGCTCGGCCTCCTTCATGAACGGCCCGGCCTCCGCCGCCGTCACCTGGTCGCCGGTGACCAGCGCGACCGGCACCCCGTGCCCGAGCGCGGCCAGCGCGTTAATCCCCGACTCCCCGCACTCCATGCCGTTCAGCCGGACCCGGGACACCACCGACGGGTTGTAAGTGTGCGACAGGACCGACGACTCACCGGAAATCGACCCGTGATACCCGACGAAGAAGACCGCGTCGAACGACGTGTCGAGCCCCTCCATCATGTACCGCGGCTTGTGCCTGCCGGCGATGTAGGCCGCCCGTCCATGCAGGTCAAGCGGGTTAAGGTTGTTCATCGCCCCGTGCGAGTCGTTGCACACGACCTCGGTGGCCCCGCCGGCCAGCGCCCCGTCGATCGCCGCGTTGACCTCACCGAGCAGCAGCGCCCGCCCCTCCTCGTAAGCCTGCCCGGGCGGCCCGCACTGCGCCCAGTCGACGATCCCCGCGACACCCTCCATGTCGAAGGAAATAAAGACCTTCACGTAAACCATTATCCAGAACGGAGGCGGGCTGTCTCTGACGGCGACCCGCTAGAACCCCAGACCAGGCCTACGAACTCGGCAGGAGTCCCCCATGGCAGTGCGCCGGCTCAACCACGCGGTGCTGTACGTCAACGGCCTTGCCCGCGAGGTCGAGTTCTACACGAAGACGCTCGGCTTCGAGGTGCGCCTGGAGATACCCGGCCAGGCGGCCTTCCTCCGCTCCCCGGGCTCGGTCAACGACCACGACCTGGGCCTGTTCGAGGTGGGTGCGGGCCACGCCGACGGCCGCCCGCGGGTCGGCCTGTACCACCTGGCGTGGGAAGTCGGCACCCTCGCCGAGCTCGTCGACACCCGCAAGCGGCTGGCCGACGCCGGCGCCCTGGTCGGCGAGAGCGACCACCGCCTGTCGAAGTCCCTGTACGCCAAGGACCCGAGCGGCATCGAGTTCGAGGTCCTGTGGCGCGTCCCCGTCGAGGACTGGGACGCCGAGCTCGCCCAGGGCGGCGGCTACACCGTCCCCCTCGACTGGGACCGCACCCTCTCCCGCTGGGATCCCAACCTCAAGACCGGCGCCGCCGCCAACTCCCCTACGTAACCCCCGCCTCGCCGGCCCCGCTACCTCCCTCACGTAACCCCCGTCTCGCCGCCCCCGCTACCTCCCTCACGTAACCCCCGTCTCGCGGCCCCGCCGCCAACTCGCCCACCCAGCTTCGCGCCTCACCGCCCGCAGTTCTGCACCGTATCGCTCGCCACGTCTGTCCCAGTCTTTGCACGTCAGATCATGATCATGAAGCGTTTTGGGTGCTATCGCGCCCAAAAGGCTTCACAACCACAAAAAGCTTCATGATCATGCCGCTGCCAGCGACGACGTGGCAACCTCACCAGCCACGCGGCTCCGTTCAGCCCCGCTGACCTGCCCGTCACGGTGCGCCCGGTCCGGGCTGCCACGATGATCTCGCCGACGCTGCCAAGGCCGCGACGATTGCCCGACCCGCGCGTGGCCCGGGAAAGCGTGGCCCAGCGGGCGATCGCTAACGGCGACGGCTGGGGGGGAGGGGCTGGGTGGGGCTGGTGCGGTTGCCCGGGGAGTTCGGGCCGAGGGGGGAGCGGAGCCGGGCGGTGGCGACGACCCGGGCGATGATGGTGATGATGATGGCGATGGGCAGGGTCTGCGGCAGCGCGCCGGACGGGACGAACGCGACGGCGGCGAACGCGGCCGCCACGCCGCCGAAGACGATGGCAAGGGCGGCGATCACCCGGCGGCTGAGCACCGTCCTGCGGGCCAGTTGCCTGGCCTCGGGGGGCAGCCGGGTCAGCATGACCGCGACGGCGCCCAGGGTGGCAAGGACGAGCGTGGCGAGCCCGGCGCCGAGCGGCAGCGCCCCGGTGTGCGTCACCGCGGGAATCCACAGCAAGGTCATGGCGACGAGCACGAAAATGTAGATCATCCGCGACACCGACCGGACGATGACCACGTCGATGTTCCTGCTGTAGATGTGCTCGCTCGGGGTGGTCCGCGCCGCGTTGATGAAGTGCCTGATCGCGCCGGCCGTGTCATGGCGGCGCAACCGGATCCGGCCGAGCTCGTTCATCGCGCCGCTGTGGGCCGGATCGAGGGCCAGGGCACGCTCCTGATGGCGTCGCGCGCCGTCGAGGTCACCCCGGGCGAGGGCCACCTTGCCCGACAGGAAGTGCACGTCGGGCTCGTTGGCCGCGAGCTTGCGCGCCTCGGCCGCCGCGGTGGCGGCGATCGCGGGCTGGCCGGCCGCGAGCGCGGCCTGCGCGACGCACACGTGGGTCTGCCAGTAGCTTGGCGCGAGCCGCCGTGATTCCGCCGCGGCCCGCAGCGCCTCGCCGTGGTGGCCGAGGTGCATGAGCGCGTTGGAGGCCAGCCGGTGCGGCCACTCCTCGGCCGGCTCGATCGCCGCGGCCCGGTTGGCGGCGTCAACCGCCTCCGCGAACCGGTCGGCGCCAAGGTGCGCCCGGGCGAACAGGCACCAGGCCCGGCCGCTGCCCGGCTCGGCGGAGACCAGCCGTGCGAGCAGGGTCGATGCCTCCTCGTAACGCCCGAGGTCGAGCATTGTGGCGGCCCGCGCCAGCTCCTGCCTGATCTCCGTCACCGCTGCTCTGGTCAGATCAGCCGACGCTTACGCAGGTATGCCACAAGATCATCGTATGCGCCGCCCTCGTTGGCGAACAGCGCCACGTTCCGCGCGGTCTCGAACCAGGTACCAAGGGACGGCCGTACCTCGCCGACGGACGCCTCCAGGTCCGCCTGCCCGATCAGCCGGGGCTCGCCGCGCCGCACCGAGTCGAGCAGCGCCCGCTCCGCCGCGGTCTCGCAGACGTGCGCGATGTCCGCGCCGGAGTAGCCGTCGGTGAGCCGGGACAGTCTGGCCAGGTCGATGCCGGCGACCGGCCGCTCCCGCAGGTGGTAGCGGAAGACGCCCTCGCGCGCCGGGCCGTCGGGCGGCAGGACGAGCAGGGTGCGGTCGAAGCGCCCAGGGCGCCGCAGCGCGCTGTCCACGTCCCACGGGTGGTTGGTCGCCGCGAGCAGGAACACCCCGGTGTTGTCCGACGCCACGTCGTCGAGCTCGAGCAGCAGCTGGTTGACGGCGGAGCGCATCGGCGTGTTCCGCAGCTGGGACCGCTTCTGCCCGATCGCGTCGACCTCGTCGAGGAAGACCACGCAGGGTGAGTTGCGCCGGGCGACCTCGAAGAGCTCGTGGATGTTCCGCTCGGAGCGCCCGACGAACATGTCGATCAGGTCCGCGAACGACACCGTGATGAACCGGGCGCCGAGCTCGCCGGCCACCGCGCGGGCGATGAACGTCTTCCCGCATCCTGGCGGCCCGTAGAGCAGCAGCCCCCCGCGCAGCGACTTCCCGTAGAGCTTGCGTAGCTCGGGGTTGCGCATCGGGGCGAGGAAGGCGGCCTCAAGCCGCTTCTTGACCTCGTCGAGCCCGGCGACGTCGGCGAGCGTAAGGCCGGTGTGCTCGGCGTCGTAGGCGCGGGCCTCGTCGAGCCCGGCGGACACGGACCCGGCGTCACCGACGAACATCGTCGGCAGCACGTCACGCAGTTCGTCCTCGGCTTGCGACCAGTCGTAGCCGTCGGTCCCCCGGTCGGCGGCGCCGTGGCCGGGCGCTGCGTGGTCGGCCGCACTGCCGTCGCCGTTCCCGTCGCGGTCCGGATGGACGCCGCTGGTGGCGTCCGGTGCCGGGACGGAGCCGGGGGCGGGGGAGGCGGAGCCATGCACCCGTTCGGCGGAGGCGTCGACGTCAGCCGGCGGCGGGGCCGGCGGGCCAGCGGCCTCGCCGGGGGAGGTGAGCATCCGTATCGCCTCGGCGTTCCCCGGATCTCGCTGCAGCACGGCACCGAGGTGCCGTACCGCCTCATCGCGTTGCCCGGCGCGCAGCAGCATCGTCGCCAGGTGGAGGCGAAGCGGCACGTCGTCGGGCATCGCGGCCACCGCGTTACGCAGGCTGTCCAGTAGCGGTTCAGGTTCCATGCGTCCGTTCCGGGGAGTGAGTGCGACCTCTTCCAACACTATGATCCCTGGCGGCCCGGTCGATACCGATAGTCGTTTTCTTCCGGGCAGCGACCCCGGCTACAGCGCCGCGGCCAGTTCCCGCAGCTGCGTGTGGACCCCGTCGTAGGGCCGGCCCGGCAGGTACCGCCTGGGGGCGATGCGGAACGCGTCCTCGAGCGGGCGCGCCGAGCCGGCCGACATGATGTAGTCGTCGTTCTCCAGGCGGGGCCACGGCGTGGCGGGCAGCGCCGTGCCGCCGCCCTTGATCAGGTCGACGATGTGCACCGTGTTCATCGCGCACTCCACGGCCACGCCGCAGGTCTCGCTCATCGGCAGGTCAGCCCTCCAGGGTCGTCGTATCCGCCGCGTTCTGGCCGAGGTGCGTGAGCAGGAGCCCGCCGCGGCCGCCGGCATCCAGGTACCCAAGGTCCATGATCCCCAGCATCACGGGCGGCGTCACGCCCGGCTCTCGGAAACGGCGGTGGCCGAGCGGGCGGGCCCGCCGCCCTCGGCGAGGCTCCCCGGAGGGCGGTACCGCGACATCAGGAGTCGTCTAGGCCATTACTGACGGGAAAGGTGATGCCAATGAAGTAGGCGTGACAGGAGATGTTAATGGGCCTTCCTGGAGCGGGTGAATTACCGCGCCGGGGGCGTTTCGCGTGGCGCTGGTAACTGGGAACCGCATGCCTTTCGCTGACGCTTGGACGAAGAATTTTATTTCGGATAAGAGTTTACTCAGAAATTGCGTATTGCCGCGACGCTTTCGGGCTGCCTTGTAAGCCGCCATGCGGCGATTGCCTGGCTCGGGAACCCTGGCCTGCCGGTGCGGCTTCCCGGGTCTGCCGCCGCGCTCCCGCGCCTCTCGCGCGGCTCTGCTAGGCGGCTCTCCCGCGCCGTTTCGCGGGGCAGGGCGCAACTTCGCGCGGTCGGGCAGGCAACTTCGTAAGGACGGTACGTCCTACTGTGCACGGGTGCCGAAGCTCGCTCGGATGACACGGGAAACGTCCCGTCAGGATGTCATGAATCCGGGAATACCGGGCATGCCGCGCGTACCGGTATTACCCGAAATTTTCGCTATATCAGGAGGTCAGCAGGCGTGGTCGGCGGTGGTTGAGGCGGTGTTGAGGGCATTGACGGTGCTGGCAGAAACCGCGCCGGCGGCCACGTCCGCCTTGACTGTCCTGAGCTCGCCGAGCAGGCCGCTCAGTGCCGTCTTGACCGCTGGGGCGTGCGCGTCGGCGACCGCTTGGGTCATCTCGCTGACCGCCGCCGACATGTCCGCCGACAGGCGGGACTTCGACGCCTGCGCGTTCAGGTCGTTGATCGTCTTGTTGTACGCCGTGAGCGCGGGGCCCGCGTACGCCGTGCAGCCCGGGTCTGCTGGCGCGAACATCTTGGGCGCCAGGATGACGCCCGCGATCGCGACCGCGGAGAGGACGCCCGCGCCGGCGACAAGCGCCCTGTTCCTCTTGCTCGCCGTCTTGCTCGCCGGCGGGGTGGCTTGACCGCGCGCGGTCACGCTGTCGTCATCGGGGGGCCACGGGTCGGCGTTCTCGTCCAGGCGGAATCCGGCGTCCTCGTCCCAGCCGGCGGGCTCGCGGGAATACCTCGTACCGGCGAGGCCGGCCCCCGGCGTCAACGCCCCGAGCCGGGCGAACGCGCCGGTAATCCGGTGGCGCCCCCCGCCGGGCGTGGCGGGACCGCCGGGCCCTGGCGGCCCTGCGTAGCCGCCGGGACCGCCAGGCTGGGCGTAGCTCCTTGACCGGTTAAGCCCGCTGGGTGCGGGGCGCCCGCCTGGCTCGGCAGGGGCGAACCACTGACCGTAGCCGGGCGACGGCGGCCGGGGCAGCATAGCCGTCCCCTGGAACTCCTGCTCGTCGGCGAACTGCGCCCGGTCGGGGAACTGCGGCCCGTTCGGGAACTGCGGCCCGTTCGGGAACTGCGGGCCGGGTGGGAGCTGAGAGCCGCCCCGTGGCGGGGGCGAGTCCGGGAACCGCAGTGCACTCGAGGCGGGTGAGAACTGCGCACCCCCTGGGAACTGGGCGGATTCGGGATACGCGCCCTGGCGGTACGTCGGGTACTGGTCCTGCGGGTACTGGTCCCGCGGCGGCTGCCGGCTCCCGGGGAAAGCGCCGGGCGGCGGTGACGGGAACGCGGCAGGCTGCCCCGTTCCCGGATACGGTCCCCTGGTGGGCACGCCCGGGGGGACCGGGAAACCCTCCTGGGCCGCCCCGGGCCCGTTCCGCAGCGAGGTGAACCCGCCCTGGGGGACTGTCTCGCCCTGGCCGGCCGTGAACGCAGGCTGCTGAGGGGGCGCGTACCCGCCGCGGGGGTCATAGGCCGCGTTGCCCGGGTAGCCGTTGCCCTGAGGCGGGTAGCCGCCGAAACCGAGCCCGTCGGTGCCGTACCCGCCAGGCCGAACCTCGCCTTGCTGCGCGACAGGGCCGGCCGCTGGCTGGCTGGCCGAGCCAGGCTGCGGAGCCGGCCCGGGCAGGGCCAGGGGCGCTGGCCGGCCCACTGGCCGAGGCTGCGCGGCCGGACCAGGCGGCAGTTCCCGGCCAGGTTGTGGTCCTAGCGCCGCTGGCGCCCCGGCTGCGGGCGGAGCTCCTAGCGCGGCCTGTGGCCTCAGGCCAGGCTGCGCGGCGAAGCCGGACTGCGCGCCGAAGCCTGGCTGTGCGGCGAAGCCCGGCTGCGCGGCGAAGCCGGACTGCGCGCCGAAGCCCGGCTGTGCGCCGAGGCCCGGCTGCGGACCGAAGCCCGGTTGCATGAAGGGACCGGGCGGGGCGGCCTGGACACCGGGGCCTGCGGCGGGCGGGTAACCCGGACCGGCAGCCGGATAGCCCGGCCCGGCGTAGCCCGTTCCGGCCATGGGTCCAGCAGCGGGCCCAGGACCGAGACCCGGCGCGATCGGCCCCGCGAAGGCCGCCGACGGCTGGCCGGGATACCCGGCCGGAGACTGCTGCCCGTGGTAGCCGTCCGGTCCCCACGACGGGCGGGCGGACGTGCCGTCCGCCCGCCCTGGGTATCCGTCCGGGCCGGGCGGGGCCTCGGGGTATGGAGCAGGTGGCAGGGACCGTCCCTGTGGATACCCCCCGTGCGGGTACGCCGGCTTTGACGCAGACGACATGGCTAGCTAATCCGTTCCTGTGCCCCGGGAACCCTGCCCGACGGGAAGGGGATGTTATCGGGCTGCTCTCGCCCGGGGGATGCCCCTTCCCCCGGGGTCCCTGCCGAGAAAGCCAATGCGCAGGGCAGGCGGTTAGACGAAGCCGTTGCGGCTCAGGCTGGCCGGGTCTGGCTCACCTCTGGGCAGCGAAACGTCGCCGGTCACGTCCGCGGCGAGCCGGATCTGGTCGCCGTCGACGAGCCGGACCTCATTGCCCGGGTGCACGCGCTCACCGTTGACGAAGGTCCCGTTCGTAGATCCCTCGTCGCGGATCGTCGCGCGGCCGCCGTCGTCGACCATCACGGTCGCATGCCGCCGCGACACGTTGTCGTACTGCCCGAACGCGGCGGCGACCAGGGACTGCGCCGGGTCCCGGCCGAGGATCACGGAGGTCCCGGCGGGAACGTCGACGTTCCCCGTGGGGAACGAGATCCGCAGCACGACCAGGGACGGGCGGCGCCGCGCCCCGGGCAAGGGCTGCCGGCACTGAAGGCAGACGACGTCGGCGGGATCTTGCACGGGCGTGCCGCAGTGCGGGCAGATCGGCCGGCTGTCGCCCGGACGGATGTACTGCTGCGACACCGTCGGCGACGGGACGTCGTCGTCTGGGTAGGGGGCGTGCGGCAGGTTGGCGCCACACCGGAAGCAGATCAGATCCTCCGGCTGCACCCCGATGCCGCAGTTCTGGCAGGTCAGGATCGCCATCTCCTCGCTCTAAGGCGGTAAGCCGTTGCCAGTTACCATACCGCCCGCGGGGCGGTCAGCGCAGCTATCTCCCGGTGGGACGGCCGCTATCTCCCGGCCGGAGGCCGCCGTCTCCGGTGCGATGCCGCCGCCGCCTAAGGGCAAGGACCTGCGTGTCCGCTGGTCG
This sequence comes from Trebonia sp., assembly GCA_036391275.1. Lineage (GTDB taxonomy): Bacteria > Actinomycetota > Actinomycetes > Streptosporangiales > Streptosporangiaceae > Trebonia. The sequence continues at coordinate 30,855 of DASWAE010000030.1, read as the reverse complement.
GCCGCTGCGCAGGGCCGCCCGCCGCAACGTCCGCCACCCCGCTCGCTAAGCCGCGCGACTCCGTCAGCCCGTCCGTGCGGGTCAAAACCACTCTGCAACTCCTGCAGCTTGACAGTTCTTATGCCACAGGGTCCTCAGTGGAGGTAGCCTCTCATGAGCCCGATGGGTCATATTGGCCTAGCCCAGCTGCGGCGGCCTGGGTAGGTACGCCAAAGTTAAGGGTGATTCCCGGTGAATGCCGGGTCGAGGGCCGCCGATTGATGATTATATGTCCCTACCCGTTTTGTAGCGCTAACTGGAAGAGTTGCCCTGTGCTGGTCCAGGTGGCCTTTGAAGCTGCGAGGTGTAAAGCGCAGTGCGTAGACGTTCGATGACCAACGGGAACGGCGGTCAGCAGACGCCGGCTTCCGGCGTTCCACTGAACGGAGGCGGGAGCCCTCCGCAGGGGGGACCGCTGGCCGTCGGCCAGGGCAAGGGGGGCCTGGGCGCTGTTAGCTTTGGCGGCCCGCCGGCCCCGGCGAACATGCCCGTCCCCGCGGCGCAGGTGCGCAGGGACGGTCCTCTCGCTCCCGCCGGAGTGCCAGCCGGGCGCAAGGGCTCGCCGTTCTCCATCAGCAACTGGCGCGTGCGGTGGCGGCTGATCGCCATCATCACCGTGCCGACCGTCACCGCGCTGATCCTCGGCGTGATCCAGATCGTCGGCTCGGTGAACAACTACTCGTCCTTCAAGCGTGTGCAGGACCTGGCGAACCTGAACTCCCTCGTGGTCCAGGCGGCGGGCCTGCTCGCCGACGAGCGTGACGACACCGCGGGCTATGTGGCCGCGGGCGGCCAGACGGGGGCCGCGGGGGCGGCGTCGCTCAAGGCGACGGTGACCAGCGACCAGAACAAGACCAGCGCGGTCACCGACCAGATCAGCCGGCAGGCGCAGGCGGTCGTCAACGGCAGGGGCTACCGCGCGCAGACCGTGCTCGACCTCAGCAACGGCGTCCTCGCGAACATCTCCGACCTCAAGTACATCCGCCAGGCGGCGCTGACCACGAAGTCGCCGGCGCTGTCGGTGATCCTGAACTACGACCGGGTCATCCAGGCCTTCATCACGTTCAGCAATGACGTCGCGGCGGGTACCGGCAACGCGACGCTGGGATCCGACGTCTCCGTGCTCAACGCGCTGCTCCGGATGGAGGATGACGCCTCGCTGCAGCGCGCCTACCTCTACCAGGCGCTCGCCAGCCCGCAGCCGACCCTCACGCCGAGTGCCCTGCAGTTCCTCAACCAGGCGATCGAGCAGCAGCAGGCCGACACCAACGCCTTCGACCAGACGGCGACCGTCGCCCAGCAGCAGCAGCTGAACAACACCGTCGCCGGCCCGCAGGTTGACGAGGCGAAGAGCGCTGAGAAGCTCGCGGTCGCGACCGCCAACGCGGGCCAGCCGCTGAGCATCGGCAAGCCGCAGACCTGCGGGAACCAGAGCCCGGCGGCCTGCTGGCTCGGCACCCAGAGTTTCCAGATCGGGCAGATGCGCCAGGTCAGTAACGGCCTGGTCAGCGACATCACGGCGCAAGCCAACTCGCTGGAGTCGAGCTCGCTGCACAACGCGATCATCGTCTCGGTCGCCACGCTGCTCCTGCTCATCCTCGTCCTGCTCATCACGACCTTCGTGGCGCGGTCCATGATCCGCCCGCTGCGCAAGCTGCGCGCCGACGCCCTCGAGGTGGCCGGCAGCAAGCTGCCCGACATGGTGCGCCGGCTCAGCGAGAGCGAGGGCGGCGACGCCTCCGCCGAGATCGAGCCCATCGGCGTCACCTCGACCGACGAGATCGGTGAGGTCGCGCGGGCCTTCGACCAGGTCCACCGGGAAGCGGTGCGGCTGGCCGCCGACGAGGCCATGCTGCGCGGCAACCTGAACGCGATGTTCGTCAACCTGTCGCGCCGCAGCCAGTCGCTCATCGAGCGCCAGCTCTCCCTGATCGACAACCTGGAGCAGACGGAACAGGACGCCGACCGGCTGTCCAGCCTGTTCCGCCTCGACCACCTGGCGACCCGCATGCGCCGCAACTCGGAAAACCTCCTGGTCCTCGCCGGCCACGAAGGTGCGAGCCGGCGGTGGAGCCAGCCAGTTCCGCTCGTCGACGTGCTGCGCGCCGCGATCTCGGAAATCGAGCAGTACGAGCGCGTGGTGCTCAACGTGCAGCCGGGTATCCAGGTCATCGGCCAGGCGGTCAACGACATCGTGCACCTCGTCGCCGAGATCGTGGAGAACGCGACCACGTTCTCGCCCGAGGACACCCAGGTGTACGTGACCGGGCAGCCGCTGACCAGCGGCGGCGTGCTGCTCGACATCACCGACAACGGCGTGGGCATCTCCGAGCAGGAGATGGCGCACGCGAACTGGCGGCTTGACAACCCGCCGGTGGTGGACGTCGCGGTCTCCCGCCGCATGGGCCTGTTCGTGGTCGGCCGCCTGGCGGCCAGGCACGGGGTCAGGGTCCGGCTGCGGCACGCGCAGTCGGGCGGCCTCACCGCGCTGATCTGGCTGCCCGAGTCGGTCGCCGCGCCGGAGAGCGGTCAGCCGCTCGGCCGGCTGCGGAAGTTCGAGGCCGACGACTACGGGCCGGCGCCGTCGCTGTCCGCGCCGACCGCGCCGGCCGGCTTCACCGGCCCCGTCACCTTGCCGAGCGCCCCGGCGGCCGGCGGGAACGGCTTCACCGGCGCGGCCGCGACCGCGGCCCGGATACCGCGCCTCGGCGGCGGCGGTCCGGCCAGCAACGGAAACGTCGGCAACGCAAACGGCGGCGAAAGCGGAGCCTTCACCGCCTTCGGCGCCGGAAACGGCCTCACCAGGCCCGCGCCGGCGATGCCGAACGGTTCCACCAGCCCGAGCCCGACCATCGACGCGCCCGGCGGCCCGCTGCCCGTGCGCACTCCGGGCAATCACCCGCTCGGGCCGGGCGCGCCCGGGAGCGGCAACGGCTCGGCGTTCGGCGGTGACAGCTCGCTCGGCGGTGACAGCGTCGGCGACGACTTCGCCACCACTCGCCTGCCGGCGTTCGGCGGTGACGGCGGCTCGGTGGGCACCGGTCCGGTGCCGGCCACCAGCCCGGCGGCAGGCGCCGTCGGCCTCGGAGGTGCCGACGGCAGCCAGGTGACGATCCCGCCGTCGGCGGGCGCCGCGACCGACCTGCGGTTGCCGATCTTCGACTCGCTGGAATCGGACTGGTTCCGGCGCAGCGGCAAGTCGCTGAGCTCTAGCGCGGCTCCGGCCGCGGGCCAGGCCTGGAACTCGCCAGCGGACGAGGGCTACCGCGCAGCGCGTATCGTGGCCTCACCGGAAGCCGGAGAGACCACCACCGCGGGGCTGCCCAAGCGCGTCCCCCGGGCCAACCTCGTGCCCGGGTCCGTTGGCGGCGCCGAGGAGATGGACGACGCGCCGCCGGTGCGGTCGGCGGACACAATCCGCAGCCGGATGGCAAGCTTCCAGCGCGGTGTTCGCGAAGCACGTGCCGCCGCACCCGAGATCGAGGAGCCATAGGACGCATGAGAGCCACGGATAGAGCCATCGGAACTAGAGGAGGAGCCTGTATGCACGGGCGAGGAGAGGAGCGCGCGTGAGCACGCCAGGACGCCCGGTCCAGGACCTCAGCTGGCTGATCACGAACTTCGTGGAGCGAGTCCCGGACGTGGCCCATGCGGTCGTCGTCTCCTCGGACGGACTGCCGCTCGCCTTCTCTGCGGGGTTCCCGCAGGAGCGCGCGGATCAGCTCGCTGCGGTCACGTCGGGCCTGACCAGCCTTACCCAGGGTGCTTCCCGGGTCTTCGAAGGCGGCGCGGTCGTCCAGACCGTCGTCGAGATGCAGCGCGGCGTGCTGGTCATCATGGCGATCAGCAATGGCGCCAGCCTCGCCGTGCTCGCCGCGTCAACGTGCGACCTGGGACTTGTCGCCTACGAGATGACGCTGCTCGTCGAGCGTGCGGGCCGGGTCCTCACCCCCGCCGCCCGCGGCGGTGTCATGCAGGGCGCCATGCCGGGAGACGGAAGGCGATGATGAGCGCAAGTGGCTCCATCCGTGGGGGATTTGGTGGCCGGGCTAGGCCGCGGCGGTGACGAGCGCGGCGCGCCCACCTGGCAGGGCCCGAACCGGGCCGGGCCATGGGACGAGCCGCAGCCGCAGCGCCAGCCGTTCCCCCCGGGTCAGCAGCCGCCGCTTCCTGCCGAGGAGGAGAGCGGCTCAACACGGCTAGTCCGCCCGTACACCGTGACGGGCGGCCGGACGCAGCCGAGGTACAAGCTCGCGCTCGAGGCCTTGGTAAGCGCGACGGTCTACGAGCCGCGCGATCTGTCCGTCCTGGCCCCCGAATGCCAGGCGATCCTTCAGTTCTGCCTTGACTGGCGTTCTGTCGCAGAGATCTCAGCAGTGCTCAGGATGCCCCTCGGTGTCGCTCGCATCCTGGTCGCGGATATGAGCGCGGACGGCCTCGTACGCATTCACCAGCGTGACGACTCCGAGGGCCGTCCGGACCTTAACCTGCTCGAAAGGGTGCTAAGTGGACTCCGTAAGATCTAGCGTCGCACGCCCGCACGGAGGTGGCGACGCTTCAGCGATGACATCGGTGAAGATCGTCGTTGCTGGTGGCTTTGGCGTGGGGAAGACGACGTTCGTCGGGTCGGTGTCGGAAATCACCCCGCTGACCACCGAGGCGGTCATGACCGTCGCGTCCACTGACGTTGACGACCTCTCGCACGTGCCCGACAAGAACACCACCACGGTGGCGATGGACTTCGGCCGGATCACGCTGGAGAAGGACCTGGTGCTCTACATGTTCGGCACGCCCGGACAGCACCGGTTCTGGTTCATGTGGGACGACCTGATCCAGGGCGCGATCGGCGCGGTAGTCCTCGTCGACACCAGGCGGCTGGCGGACTCTTTCCCGGCAGTCGACTACTTCGAGGCAAGCGGCCTGCCGTTCGTCATCGGCATCAACGGGTTCCACGGCCAGTTCCCGCACCGGTCCAACGACGTGCGCGAGGCCCTCGCGATCCCGTCGACCGTGCCGATCATCCCGTGCGACGCCCGTAACCGCGAGTCGACCAAGGCCACCCTGGTGACCCTGGTCGAGCACGCGATGTCGATGCAGACGGCCGGCCGGTACTAAGGCCGCAGGGGGGTGCTGCCCGCCGCTCCCTGGCGGGCATCCGGTGGAGGAGACGCCACCGGACCAGACGAACGGAGGCGGGGCTCTGCCAGGCCCCGCCCGGCTAATCCGGAGCCAGCAGCGAGGCAGGCTCCCGGCTACCCGTGCGCCGAACCCGCCTCAGTTGCGGTACTCTGGCGCCTGGCACGGGGCGGTAGCTCAGCAGGTCAGAGCAGCGGACTCATAATCTGCCGGTCGTGGGTTCGAGCCCCACCCGCCCCACCACGTTTGACCTGCGGCGGAGCCGTTGCCGGCAAGTTGTGACTTCGCTGCTCCCATGCCTTCAGGGAACATCCAGGGAACACTATCCCGCATCTTGCTCACGCTGCCCTCCTCGCCTTTCGCACGAGCGCCGCCGTCTGCTCGGCGGCGGCCAGGTGCGCCTGCTCCAGTGGGTGCGTGTAGTGGTCGTTGACCGACTTGTCCGCATGTCCGACCTCACGCATCCGCAGCTCCTGGTCCACGCCTGCGTCCCGCATGAGCGAGTTGCCGGTATGCCGGCCGCCCTCGTGCAGGCAGATGACGGGTCCACCCGCCAGCGCGGCCAGCTTCTTGAACCGCTTGGACACGTTGTCGGGGTTCCACGGGCTTCCGTCGTCCCGGCAGAACACCAGGTCGTTATCTTGCCACTTGTCGCCCGCGGTCAGCCGCAGCCTGAGCTGAGCCTTGCGATGCTCGCGCAATAGCTCCGCCGTCTCATGGTCGAGGAAGACGCGCCGCTGCCCCGCCTTCGTCTTTGCTCTCGACTCGCGCAGCTTCCCGCCGAGCTGGATAATCGGCCTCTCGACGCTGAGCAGCGCGCCCATGCGTTCCGTCCCGGTCTCCGGGTCGAGATACGGTTTCTCCAGTTCGCTGCCGGCCCAGCGGAAACCGCACAGCTCAGCCCGGCGAGTCGCCCGCAGCACAGCGATGCGGAACATCAGGCCCATCGCGTCGTCGGCGGTGAAGTCGATGAACTGCACCGCCTCGGCTGGCCGAGGTCGCAGACCGCGAGCTCGCCATGGTCGACCCTCAAGCCGCCGACAGGCCATGACCCCGGTGGGCTAGGGGCAAACGCCGAGGCCATCCAGTCGGAGCGGGCGAGCAGGGCGAGCCAGCCCAACACGCGCAGGACGGCCGGGTAGGCGAATCGCATTGACACGCGCACCGACAGTGCCCGACCGTGAGGCCCGTGCGCAGCCGGATGCCTAACCTGATCTTCCTTCATCCGGCACAATAGCCCAGGTCAGCGATCGTGACGGGGTTACCGGCACCCACACGGCGAAGTCGTTTGGGTGGACTGGGCCCCTCGGCGGTCGGCTCCGGGCAGCGGGCAGCGCCCGGCCCGGCCGCCTAGACACGTAAGAGTCTCGCGCCACTGTTGGCATCACAGGAGCGCGGTCTGGCTCAGCCGTCGATGTCCACGACTATCCGGCCGAAGGCCTCATTGGCCTGCATCACCCGGTAGGCCTCGGCGACCTGGCCAAGGCCGAACCGGGCACCTATGACCGGCTTGACTCGACCCTGCGCCACCAGGTCGAGCGCGGCGCCGATGTCGGCCCGGCTTGCGTAGCGGCTACCGGTCACGACGACCTCGTCCAGGACGAACGGACGAGGGTCGAGCTCGAAGGTCACACCACCCTGATAGCCGACGATCAGCAGCGTGCCGGCCCGGCGCAGCAACTCCATCCCGTTGCTGAGGGTGGACCGCGACGCCACCATGTCGACGCAGACGTCCGCCTTGGCCCCGAACCCACCGACCAGTCGCCGTGCCCAGCCGGGCTCGTCGCCGGGGTTCCAGGTCAGGTCGCATCCGTAGGCGCGCAGCCGCTGTTCCTTGGCCGGGTCGCGTTCGATACCGATAACCCTCGCCCCGAGCGCACGTGCCATGCCAACCATGTGCACGCCCACACCGCCGCCGGCCCCGATGACGGCCACGGTCTGACCGGGCCGGACCGAAACACGGGCGGTCAGCGCGTGGTACGGCGTGGCGATCGCATCGGCGGCGATAGCCGCCTCGGCCAGGCCCACGCCGTCCGGCACCCGGACCAGGATGCGAGCGGGCAGCACGACCGCGTCGGCTAGGCCGCCGTCGACATGAACGCCGACGAACCCGCCCCAGTTCTCGCACAACGTCTCCCGGCCGTCGGCGCAACTCCGGCACCACCCGCAGGTCAGGTAGAACGAGGCCGTGACCCGGTCGCCGGGTTTCCAGGCATCGACCCCGGCCCCGATCGCGAGCACCGTGCCGCCGAGCTCGTGACCGACAACCCGCGGCGCGGTCCCGCCCAGGTCCCCGGTCCTGGCCCGCTCAAGGGTAAGCCCGACGCCGCAGGCCGCCACGCCGACTAGGACCTCGCCGGGCCCGGGCTCGGGCGCGGCGATGTCGGTGAGGCGGACGTCGCCGCCGAAGGCGTCCAGGACCGCGGCTCGCATCACCAGTCCCACAGGTCTTGAAGCTGCTGGTCCGTCCGGTTCTGCAAGTCGGCGGCTATCTTCTTGCGCATCACGGTGTTCGTCCCGTCGGAGTGCAGGAAGATCGTGGCGTCACGGAGGAGCTTCTCCATCCCCATCTCGCGCATGACCCCCGCGCCGCCGAAGATCTCCAGCGAGCGGCGGGTCACCTCGAACGCGGTCTCGGCCGCGATCAGCTTCGGCGCGGCCGCCATCTTGGGGTCGAACGGGTCTGCGTGATCGGCGGCCCAGGCGGCCCGGAAAGCGTAGGTCCTGGCCGCCTCCAGCGTGGCCCACAGTTGCCCGAGCTCAGCGGCGATGACGCTGTGCCCGATGATGGGCCGGCCGCCCTGGACCCGGGTGCGGGCGCGCAGGATGGCGCGCGTCAGCGCGGTGCGGGCGACGCCGAGCGTGCAGACGGCCGCGTAGGCATTGCTGCCGCGCAGCAACCTGGCCACGTCGCCGAGGATGGCATTCTCCTCGCCGAGCAGATCCTCCTCCGGGACGAAGCAGTCCTCGTAGAAGATCTCGGAGTTGTTGGCCAGGCGCTCGCCGAGCTTGTCGTGGATGACGCCGAACCGGACCCCGGAGTTGTCGGCGGGCACGATGAACGCGCTGCAGCCGTCCTTGACCGGAACCTCCGGGTTGGTGCGGGCGAACGCCAGGATCGTGTCGGCACGGTTGGCGTTGGAGATGTAGTGCTTCTGGCCGTTCAGCACCCAGCCGCCGGACACGCGCCGGGCCGACATCTGCATGCCGCCGTCGGTGCCACCGTAGGGCAACACGTTGTCGGAGCCCGCCCCCGGCTCGGTCAGGGACGCCGCCATCAGCCCACGCGGGTTGTCGGCCAGCCGCCGGAGCCAGCGCTTGTGCTGGCCCGGCGTGCCCAGCTCCATCAGCAGCTGAGCGAACTTCCATGTCTGCGCGAGCACGACCGAGACCCCCATGTCGGCGGCCGCGATCTCCTCAAGCATCACCGCGCTGGTCAGGAAGTCAGTGCCGCCACCGCCGTACTCGACGGGCAATGGAGCCAGCCGCAGGCCGCGCTCGTTGGCCGCTTCGACCAGTTTCCAGGAGAAGGCGGCGGCCGGATCGACCTGGGCGTCGAGCTCGGCCGCGCACGGCGCGACGACTTCCTGCGCATAGGCCCGCGCCCGGTCGCGCCAGCGCCGCTGCTCCTCGGTCAACCGGTACTCCATCGACACCCCTCCACGGTCCCGTGGCCGACGAGCTTCACTTAACGGCGAGCGCATTGAGCGGCGATCCGCACGCGCCGGTGATGGGCAGGACCGCGGCCGAGAGCATGAACTCGTAGACCCCGTCGGCGGCGCAGTCGGATCCGATCGCCTCAAGGTCCCAGATCTCGCCGAACGGGATCCCCATGTGCACCAGCGCCACCACATGCAAGGGCTGGAACAGCTCAATCTCGTTGGGGCGGACCTCCAAACCCCAGGTGTCGCTGGCTACCGCCGCGACCTGGTGCTCGGCCAGCCATGGCGCGGTGTGCAGTGACAACCCTGCAGCGGGGCCGCCGGAGTAGTCGCCCCAGTTTCCGCGCCGGGCGCCGAGCAGACCGGTGCGCACGATGACGCAGTCGCCGGTGCGGACCTGGACGCCCTGGGCCGCCGCGGTGGCGTCGAGGTCGGCGGGGGTTATTGCGTACCCCGGCTCCAGCGCCGAGACCCCGTGCTGGCGGGCCACGTCCAGCAGCACGCCGCGCATGATCATCCGCTCGCGCAGTACCTGGACACCGCAGCGCTGCGCGCCCTTCGCGGTGACCGCCGACGCGTCGTGGCCGTTGTACATCTTGCCTTCGAAAAAGATGTGCGCCAGGCTGTCCCACTGGCTGCCGGACTGGTTCGGCATCACCAGCACGTCGTCCGCGAATCCGAAGCCGCGGGCGGGCCCCCAGCCGGCCGGGAGAGGGTCCTGGGCGCCGCTCAGGTAGTCGGTGCCGGTCGCGGTCATCATGTTGAGCGGGTTCGCGCGGAACCCGCCGACCTGCGGGCCGGCCAGGTCGTAGGGCAGGGTCATGGAGATCACCCTGCCCTGCCGGACCAGTTGGGCGGCCGCGACGACTTGCTGTGGGCCAACGTAGTTGATGGCGCCGAGCTCGTCGTCCGGACCCCACCGGCCCCAGTTGGAAAACCGATCGATGTAGTCGCGCACGATGTCCTCGCCGCGGAAACCGGACCGCGTCGCGGGGGAAGCCGCGCTCTCGCTCATACCTGAACCCCCTAGGACCCGTAGGACGAGGTGACCTCATCCAGGGCCGGCTTGACGTGAGTCATGAACATCTCAATGTTCTCAATCACGCTCTGGGCCGGCTGCTGGGCGAAGTGGTAGATCAGCACGACGTACTCGGCGGGGAGCTTCCGCCACTGCTCCACGTACTGGTCGCGCACCTCGTCGGGCGAGCCGATCACCCACAGACCGCTGGCCAGCACCGAGTCCACCGGCCTGGCGGGGTCGAACACCATCGGGGTGGTGCCGCCGTACAGGTCACGGAAGATGTCGACGTCCCAGGCCTCGACGTTGCGGCGAGCCTGCTCCATGGTCGGCGCGATGTTGCCCCAGCGGACCAGGGCCTGGTTCTGGCCGAGGGCGTACTCGCGCCCGGCGATCCGGGCCGCCGCCACGTAGGCTCGCCCGTACTCCGCCGCCCGCTCGATCTTGGAGAAGTAGGCCGGGATGAACCCGCGCGGCCCGCAGTACTCGATGGTCTCCCGGCTGGCGTTGCTGGAGACGAAGATCGGCGGGTGCGGGCGGGTTAGCGGGGCAGGGACCACGCTGACGCGGCGGACCTTGCCAGCCTCGTCCATCTCGCCGGGGGCGCCGATCTCCCTGGTCGCGTCCATCGTCCAGTCGATGCCTTCCTTATAGGGGAAGGGAATCTCCCAGCGGCCCTTGGCATCAATGCTGTCATCCGCCCAGGCCCGCAGGACCAGGTCGACCTGTTCCTCGAACACCTCGCGGTTGGTCTTGTCGTCGGCGAAGCGCTTTGCCCGCTGTTCCTCGGTCAGCACCGCCATCTTCTCCGCCGGCGTCCCGGACGGGGACAGCGTCGCTTTGGCGCCGAGGTGCTGGCCCATGATGTTGGTCCACCGCGACTGGTAACCGCGGGCGAAGCCGACGAAGGTCCGGCCACCGGACAGGTGGTCCAGGATCGCGGTCTCCTCGGCCACCCGGATCGGGTTCTGCGCGCTCATCACGTAACCCAGCTGGCCCACCCGGACGTTCTTGGTGATCGCGGCCCAATAAGCGTCGAGGACCCCGGGATTCGGACCGACCTCGTAGCCCTCGGAGTGGAAGTGGTGCTCGACGGTGGCGACCCCCCACACGCCGAGCCGGTCCGCCGCCCGGACGATGTCGTGCCACCCGCCCAGGAGCTGCTGGTAACGGTCGGCGTTGCGCCCCATCGGACGCTGCTCCTCGCGCTCCTTGCGGGTGGCGGGAATGACCGGATACAGCTGGAGCAGGACATTGACCACCGCGATCTCCTCACCATGCGTTTCGCAGTCAACTGGGCCAGGATAGGAACGAACCGCCGACGCAAACCATGGGAACCGGGCCAACCTGCGTACCGTTCCGTTGTGGATCTGCACCACGTTGCGTTCTGGATGTGCGCCACGTCCCGGCGTTAGCCTGAGCCTGTCGAGCCCTGTGCGGGAGGCCGGGAGGTCAGATGAGCGTCTCGGTGAGCGGCGGCCGAACCGTCGCGGCGAAGCGAGCGGACGGCAGCGAAGGGCTGCACCACGATCTGCGCGCCTGGCTCGACGCGGCCGCGGAGCTGATCCGCGCGGTCAACCGGGATTTGCCCGCCGCCGACCTGCTCAACCTGATCGCCGGCACGGTGGTCCAGCTCACCGACCATGACTTCTGTTCGGTGCTGCTGCCCGACACCGGCGGCAGCCAACTCCTCATCCGCGGCTCGCACGGCCTGTCACCGGCCTACGTGGAGCGGGTCAACACCGGGCGTCCCCCCTCGCTCGCTCCCGGCGCGACCGCGGAGGGCCCGTCGAGCCGGGCGTTCCGGTCACAGCGGCCGGTCGTCCTGGTCGACATCTGCGCTGATCCGACCTGCCTGGAGTGGGAGACCGACGCGGCCGAGCAGGGCTACCGGGCCATCCTCGCGCTGCCCCTGATCAGCTCGGGCGGCGTGCTCGGCGTGCTGAGCTGCTACACGGCTCAGCCGCGCGACATACCGGCCGAAGAGGTCGTGCTGATGGAGACGTTCGCCAACCAGGCGGCGCTGGCCATCGAGGCGAGCGAGCGCCGGGAACGCGATCGCGGCGCCATCCGGCGTCTCGAGTGCAGGGTAGCGGTGCTGGAGGACGAGCGGCGGATCGCCCAGCGCGGCGAGGCGGTCTACCGCGACCTGATGCGCCTCCTGCTGGCCGGCGAGACCGTTGAGCGGGTGGCCGAGCGCCTGGCCCGCGAGCTGCGCAGCGATGTGCTGGTCGAGGACGTGGCGGGCCACCCACTCGCCACGGCGGCCCGGGGACGGGGCCGGACGCCGCCCGCCCCGATGCAGCTCGACCCGCGGACCGCGGTGCTGCTCCAGCAGGCAGGCGAGGAGTCCCGGGTGGTGGAGCTGCCAGCCGACGAAGGCGCCCCGGTCACCCTGGTCGCCCCGGTGATCCTCGGCGGCGAGATCGCCGGCCGGGTCTGGGCGCTCAACTCCCCGGAGCCGTACGGGGCGCTGGCGCGGCATGTGCTGGAGCGCGGGGCCGGCGTGGTCGCGCTCGCGGTGTCCAAGCTGCGGACGGCGCAGGAAGTCGAGTGGCGGCTGTCGCGTGAGTTCCTCGATGACCTGCTGACGGTCAAGCCCGGCCGCGATTCGCTCACCACGGTGATGCGGGCCCGGCAGCTGGGCGTCGACCTGGCCCTCCCGCACACGCTGCTAGTGCTGCGGCCCGACCCGGAGCCCGGCGGCCCAGCGGCCGCCGCGCCAGACGGCGCCGCGCGCCAGCACCGGTCCCTGCTCACCCAGGTACAGCAGGTTGTCAACGCCAGCAACGCCGAGGCCCTGGTGGCCGCCCGGGGCGCCGACGTGATCGTGCTGTGGCCGCGCCGGGACGACCGTCCCGGCGCGGCAGAGATCGCCGACCAGCTGCGCCGTCACTGCCGGTCCCACTTCAGGGGTTCGGTCTCGGTCGGCTTCGGCCGCGCGTGCCAGGATGTCACCGAGTACACCGACGCCTACCGGCTCGTCGGCAGTGCGCTTGAGCTGACCCAGCGCGCGGGCTACCGCGACCGGGTGATCGCCCTCGGCGACCTCGGCGTCTACGGGATGCTGCTTCAGGTCAAGCGGCCCGAAGAGCTCATCGAGTTCATGCACAGCACGCTCGCACCCCTGTATGACTACGACAAGCGGCGTGACACGACGCTGGTCGAGACGTTGCGGGCCTTCCTGAGATCGGGCTGCAACGCGACGACCACGGCCGAGATGCTGATCGTGCATCCCAACACCGTGGCCTACCGGCTGCGCCGCATCGAGGAGCTGCTTCGGGTGGACTGCCACGACCCCAAGGCGTTGCTGGAGTTCCAGTTCGCCTTCGTCATCGAGGACGTGCTCGGGGCCAGCTGCGGCCAACCCGGATCCGGGGCGGGGCTGGGGATCGGGCTGGCGGGGCTGCTCCAGCGGGACCGGGCATGATCGCAGGCCCGGTCATCGACCTGCACAACCACGTAAGCACGCCCGCCTGCGAGGCCCTCCTGGACGGACCGCCGCCATCCTGGCTCGACCCGTTCACCCGGTACAGCGGGGACGAGACCCGCGCTTACAATGCCCGGCACTTCGCCGGCCTGTACGGCCAGCTGACCGATCCGGCGCGACGGCTCGCGGACATGGACAGGATGCGGGTGGACGTGCAGGCGCTGTCGGTCGCGCCGCCGCAGTTCTACTACTGGACGGACCCCGGGCTCGGGCGCCGCCTGGCCCGGATGCAGAACGAGCACCTAGCCCAGCTGGTTGCCGGGCACCCCGACCGGTTCGTGGGCCTGGGCACGGTGCCGATGCAGGATGCCGACGCCGCCGCGGGCGAGCTCGACCACTGCGTCACCCAGCTCGGGCTGCGCGGGGTCGAAATCTGCTCGAGCGTCAACGGCCTCGACTTGGACCAGCCGCGGTTCCGGCCCTTCTTCGCCCGCGCCGCCGAGCTGGACGTGGTCGTGCTGCTTCACCCGCACGGCTTCACGCACGGTGAGCGCCTGACCGAGTACTACCTGACCAACGTGATCGGCAACCCGCTCGACACGACAATCGCGGTGACCCGTCTTATTCACGGCGGCCTGCTCGAGGAATTGCCCACCCTCAAGCTGTGCCTGACCCACGGCGGCGGCTACCTTCCGTTCTACAGCTCGCGGATGGACCACGCGTGGCGGCAGCGCCCGGAGGGCCGCCACATTATCCCGGACCACGTCCCGTCTAGCTACTTGCGACGACTGTATGTCGATTGCCTGGTCTACGACCGAGCTCACCTCGGTTTCCTGGTGCAGCAGCTCGGTTCCGATCATGTCGTGCTCGGCACCGACTACCCGTATGACATGGGCGACGCCGACGCGGTAGCGCTCGTGCGGGGCATGACGGAGCTGCCGGCCAGCGCACGAGCCGCAATCCTCGGCGGCACGGCGGCGCGGCTGCTGAAACTCGCCTCCTGACGGCAGCGTTGTGATGTCGGACAAGCTGAGCAGGTCAGGTCTGTGACTTCCACATTGAGACGCGCCTCACACCCACCTAGCGTTGCTGTCGTCCGTTGGTGCCAGCCGCGGGCGCCCCAGCACCTCCGTCGAAGGAGAGGCATATGCCGCAGATCAAGTTCGGCATCTTCCCGATCACCGAGGACTGGCCCCACGGTGCCGACATGGTAGGCGTCTACAACGAGATCATCGCCGAGGCCAAGGCGGCGGAATCGGTCGGGTTCGACTCGTGCCTCATCACCGAGCACCACCAGCAGGCCGACGGCTACTTCCCCAACCCGCTGATGGTCTCGGCCGGGGTGGCACGCGAGACGACGACGCTGAAGGTCGGGACCTGCGTAGCGCTGGCCCCGCTGTACAACCCGATCCGGCTCACCGAGGACGCCGCGCTCGTCGACATCATCTCCGGCGGCCGGCTCGTGCTCGGCCTGGGGGCCAGCTACGTCAGCGAGGACCTGGCCGCCTTCGGGGTGGACGTCAAGCAGCGCGGTGCGCTGATGGAGGACACCACCCGGTTCCTCAAGGAGGCCTGGGCCCGCGACAACCTCGACTTCGACGGCGAGGTGTACCACTTCAAGGACATGCGGGTGACCCCCAAGCCGGTGCAGAAGCCGCGGCCGCCGCTATGGCTGGGCGCCTGGACCCCGGGCGGGCTGCGGCGCGCCGGGCGGCTCGGCGACGCCTGGGTCACCGACGTCATCAACACGCTGCCCACGCTGAAGAGTTTCGCCCAGATCTACCGGCAGGCCGCCGAGAAGCAAGGCAACACTTCGTCTATCGCTGTGCTGCGGGAATGCTGGATCGCCCCGACCACGGAACAGGCGC
Source organism: Trebonia sp. (assembly GCA_036391275.1). Classification (GTDB taxonomy): domain Bacteria; phylum Actinomycetota; class Actinomycetes; order Streptosporangiales; family Streptosporangiaceae; genus Trebonia. The sequence continues at coordinate 15,702 of DASWAE010000030.1, read as the reverse complement.
TCGAGGAGTACGCCGAGAACGTCATGACGTCGCACCGCTTCTACTTCCAGGCTGGCGGCTACAGCCCGCTAGTCGACCCGTGGATCACCGAGCTGGACTCGATCGACGGGTTCACCTACGAGAAGGTCGCCGCCGACCGCTTCATCGTCGGCTCGCCCGAGCACTGCATCTCCGAGATCGAGCGCTGGCACGAGGAACTGGGCTGCGACTACTTCGTGATGCGGTTCCGGCATCCGGCGGGTCCGGACCACGGGAAGGCGCTGGCATCGATGAAGCTGTTCGGCGAGAAGGTGATCCCGCACTTCGCATGAGGCGGAGGGTTCAGTGAGCGCGCAGGAGCCGTTGTGGGTGCCCTCGCCTGAGCGGCGCAAGCGGGCGAACCTCACCCGGTACGCCGGATGGCTCGCCCGGCACCGGGGCGTGCGGTTCCCCGACTACGACTACACCGCCCTGTGGCAGTGGTCGGTCGACCATCTCGAGGACTTCTACGCGTCAGTCTGGGACTATTTCGGCGTCATGTCCGACAGCGGCTACCAGCGGGTGCTGGGGAGCGCGGAAATGCCGGGGGCCGAGTGGTTCCCGGGGACGCGGCTCAACTACGCCGAGCACATCTTCCGCGCCCGGGCAGGCGACGCCCTGGCCGTGCAGTTCGCCGCAGAGGGCCGGGCCCTGGACTCGTGGACGTGGGCGGAGCTGCGGGCGCGCACCGCCGCGCTGGCCGCGGGCCTGCGCGCCGCCGGGGTCGGCCCCGGCGACAGGGTCGCCGCCTACCTGCCGAACATCCCCGAGGCGCTGGCCGCCTCGCTCGCCTGCATCAGCATCGGCGCCGTATGGTCCGCCTGCTCCCCCGACTTCGGGGTGCGCAGCGTCGTGGACCGTTTCGCCCAGATCGAACCGGCCGTCCTGCTCGCGGTCGACGGCTACCGGTACGGCGGGGTGGCCTACTCGCGGCTGGCGGAGGTCCGGGCCCTACAGGACTCGCTGCCCACGGTCCGCCGGACGGTCCTGCTCCGCTATCTCGACGCGGCCGCGGACATCTCGTCCCTGCGGGACACCGTGCTGTGGGAGGAGTTCGGGCTGCCCGGCGCCGAGCTGGCCTTCGAGCGGGTTCCCGGCGGGCATCCGCTGTGGGTGGTCTACTCCTCCGGTACCACCGGGCTGCCCAAGCCGATCGTGCACTCCCACGTCGGGATGCTCATCGACCAGCTCAAGTACGTGCACTTCCACTTCGACGCGCAGCCAGGGGACCGGATGTTCTGGTTCACCACCACGGGGTGGGTCATGTGGAACGTCATGCTCGGCGTGCTGCTGAGCGAGGCGTCGATCATCATCTACGACGGCAGCCCAGGCTACCCGGACCTGGGCGCCCTGTGGGACCTGGCCGAGCGCAGCGGCATGACGATGTTCGGGACCAGCGCGAGCTACATCGTAGCGTGCATGAAGGCGGGCCTGCATCCGGCCCTCGGCAGGGACCTGGCGGCGCTGACCGCGGTCGGGTCCACCGGATCGGCGCTGTCCGCGCAGGGCTTCGACTGGGTCTACGCCGAGCTCGGGCCGGACATCTGGCTGAGCTCGGTGAGCGGCGGTACAGACATCGCCGGCCCGTTCCTCGGTGGGGTGCCGTGGCTGCCGGTCTACCGCTCGGAGCTGCAGGCACGCATGCTCGGCGTCGCCGTCGAGTCCTGGGATCCGAACGGCCGCCCGCTGGTCGGCGAGACCGGCGAGCTGGTGGTGACCAAGCCGATGCCGGCCATGCCCGCCTTCTTCTGGGGCGACCGCGACGGCAGCCGGTACCGGCAGGCGTACTTCACCGTTTACCCGGGTGTGTGGCGGCACGGCGACTGGCTCGAGATCACCCCGCGGGGCGGCGGGATCCTCTACGGCCGCAGCGACGCCACGATCAACCGCGGCGGCGTGCGGATCGGCTCGGCCGAGCTGTACCGGGCCGTGCTGACCCTTCCCCAGGTCACCGACGCGCTGGTGGTGGACCTTCCGGCCGAAGACGGACCCGGTGACATGCTGATGTTCGTGACCCTCGCCGATGGGGCCGTCCTTGACGAGGCGCTCACGGGCGAGATCCGCAAAGCCGTGCGGGTCCAGTGCTCGCCCCGGCACGTCCCCGACCGGGTGTTCGCCGTCCCGGACCTGCCCAGGACGCTCACCGGCAAGATCCTCGAGATCCCGGTGAAGCGCCTGCTGATGGGGGCTGCTCCGGAGACGGTGGCGAGCCGGGACAGCCTGGCCAACCCGGAGGCGCTGGACGCGTTCCAGCGGTCCCGCGGGCAGATCCTCGCGGCCCTCGGCCACCTGGGCGCGGGCGCGGCGTGAACGGCGTCCCGTTGCCGACGCTCAAAGGTCCCTGGTCCTCGGGCGACCCGGACGACGCCTTCGACATCCATGACCCGGCGACCGGCTCGGTCGTCGCCACCGTGTGCGGCGGAGGCGCGGCGGAGGTGGACGCAGCCGTCCGCCGGGCCAGAGCCGCCTACGATGGCACCTGGCGCCAGGTCAGTGCCCGGGAGCGCGGCGCGCTGCTGCAGGAATGCTCCCGGGTCATCCGGGCGCACGCCGACGAGCTGGCCGAGCTCGAGACGCTTGAGATGGGTAAGCCGCTCGCCATCTCCCGCGGGTTCGACATCCAGTTCTGCATCGACTCGTTCGCCTTCTATGCCGGTCTGGCCGATAAACTGCCGGGGGCCGCGTTCGACCTCGGCCCGGTGGCGGCCCGCACCATCCACGAGCCATACGGCGTGGTGGCCGGCATCATCCCGTTCAACTGGCCGCCGATCCATACCGCGGGCAAGAGCGCGCCGGCGCTCGCTGCGGGCAATGTCGTCATCCTCAAGCCGCCCGAGCAGGACCCGCTGACGATCATGCACATCGTCGAACTGCTCGCCGGGGTCCTGCCGCGGGACGTCCTACAGGTCGTCCCCGGCCGTGGCCCCGCCGCCGGGGCGGCATTGGCCGGGCATCCCCTGGTCGAGCGGCTTTCGTTCACCGGTTCCACCGCGACGGGCCGGGCGGTGCTGAAGCTGGCCGCCGAGGGGATGACCCCCGCGACGCTGGAACTGGGCGGCAAGAATCCAATTCTGGTATTCGACGACGCGGACCTTGGCGCGGCGGTGCGCGGGGCGGTCGAGGGGGCGTTCTTCAACCAGGGCGAAGCGTGCACGGCCGCCTCGCGGCTGCTGGTCCATGAAAGCGTCCACGAGGAATTCACCGCCCGGCTCGCGGCCGCAGTCCAGTCGCTGCGGGTCGGAGCCGGCCGTGACCCAGCCACTCACATCGGCCCCATGGTGACCAGCGCGCACCAGCAGCGCGTCCTGGCCTGCATCGAGCGAGCGGTGGCCGAGGGGGCGACGGTCGCCGCCACGGCGCCGGTGCCTGCGGATCCCGGGCTGGCCAACGGCTACTGGGTGGCGCCGACGCTGTTCACGAACGTAACCCCGGCCATGTCGGTAGCCAGGGACGAGATCTTCGGCCCGGTCACGGCCGTGCTGCGCTTCTGCACCGAGGCGGAGGCCGTCGACTTGGCCAACGACACGCCCTATGGGCTGCTGGCGGCGGTCTACACCGCGGATCCCGGCCGGGCGCACCGGGTGGCCCGGGCCGTCGAGGCCGGGGTGGTGCTGATCAATAACTACAACCGCGCCTTCCTGGGCACGCCGTTCGGCGGGTTCAAGGACTCCGGGTACGGGCGCGAGCACGCGATCGAGAGCCTGCTGGAGTTCACCAGGACGAAGAACATCCGCGAACCGTCCGGCATCGGGACGATCCCAGAGTGGCGGGTACTGGACGACGTCCTGAAGTACCCGGGCATGAGCGTCCGGCGAGCATGACATGTCAGCCAAACTCGTGGCGTCCGAGACATTCCGCAAGGTCGCCGGCCACTTCGCCAGCGGGGTCACCGTGGTCACCACCCGGGCCGCCGCGAGCGACTACGGCACTACCGCGAGTTCGGTCGCGTCCCTGTCCCTGACACCTCCGATGATGCTGGTCTGCTTGAACAAGGAGTCCATCACCGGCCAGGCGGTGCTGCGGTCGGGCGTCTACGCGGTCAACGTTCTCAGCCAAGGCCAGGCCGCCCTGGCCCAGGCATTCGCGGCCAAGGGCGGGGACAAGTTCGACGGGGTCGACTACTGGCACGGCCACCTGGGCGTCCCGCTGCTGACGGGCGCGTTGGCGCATATCGAGTGCCGCGTGACCGAAAAGGTCTCAGGCGGCACCCACACCGTCTTCCTCGGCGAGGTCCAGTATGCCGCGGCCGAGGAGGGCAGCCCGCTCGCCTACTACCGAGGGGGCTTCGGCCGGTTCGAGTTCAGCCGCGACGATGCCGTGTACCATGACATCCGGCAGCGCATCCTGCGGCGCGATTACCCGCCTGGCCAGCTGCTCGAGGTCGACGACCTGGCCCGGAACCTGAACGCGGAGCGGGCGGCGGTCTTTTACGCGCTGACCCGGCTGACAGGTGACGCCCTCGTCGACCGCGACCCCGACCGCGGCTACGTGGTGGTGCCGGTGGACGTCCAGGCTTCCGACGAGGCTCTGGAGGCGCGGTGCGCCATCGAGATCGGGGTGGTGGACCTGACGATCGGGCGGGCGACGGCGGCGGAACTGACCGAACTCCGGCGCCGGCTGGAGCGGATGACCCCGTTCATCGCCGGGGATCATTTCGTGGACATCGCCAGCTATCTCGAGGCCAACGCCGCCTTCCACGAGTACATTGTGTCGCTGGCGCACAACCAGTCGCTGCTGACGGTGTACCAGCGGCTCAGTGTGAAGGCGCTCATCGCCCGGGCCCTCGGCTCGACGCCGCGGACCTCCTTCCGCGCCATCGAACTGCAGACGGCGTTCACCGAGGCGTACGGGAACGGCCAGAGCGAACCCGCCAAGAACGCGCTTCGCGACTACACAGAGTTCGCCAAGCAGTACACCCGGCGGGCGCTCAGGAGCGCGGGCGGCAGGGTCTGATACCCAGGTCCGGGTACGGCTCGGCTGCCGTCCCTTAGTCCCGCCTTCGCCACCGACTTCTGTACTTCTGTCCTTTCCCTCCACACGACCAGTGCTCAACCCGCAGTTCCTCGGCTTCGACGTCTGCCAGCGCATCCTGTCAGTGCTGCTGAGCGATGCCCGCTATCCGTACCTCGACGACGCGGCATGGGCGGTACTCGCCGAGCACCGCGCTTCCATGCTCGGAGTCATCGGCTCCCAGCGCGGAGGCGTGGAGTTCGACGACAGGGAGATCCGCTGGTGGACCTTCGCGGGAGGCCGCATCAACGCGACGCTCCGGTATGCGCTCGAAGCAGTAGGGGGAGACTGGAAGGTCATCCCTGACAAGTTCCAGCCGCTGATGCCTCCATGGGTCGAGCGCGAGGGTAGTCGCCAGCTACCTCCTCGACGTCGGCGGTGCCTGGCGATGGCTTTCCGGGCTCGATGTCAGCGGACCTCGTTTGCCCGACGGCATCAGAACTCTGACGCGTGGCGACGCGGAACGCATCGCACAACTGGAGGAGACATTTGCGGAGCTGCCTCTCCTGCGCCGAGATAACGACCGGCCGCTGAAGTGGGTGCGCACGCTACCGCAACTCGAGTCAGCGGTCGCCGCGCTGATGTCTGAACCTCTCGTCGGCCTCGGTGTGGAAACCACACTCGCGAACCGCACGCTCTGCTTGATTCAGTTGGCGGGTCATGAGGCGACCTACCTTATCGACGCGCTCGAGCTTCCTGATCTGGAGCCGCTCGGCCCCCTGTTCGCGAGCCCTGAAACGACGAAGCTGATCCACTACGCCTCATTTGAGCGCGAGGTCCTCGGCCGACTACGCGCTCGACCTGAAGCGCACCCATGACGGTCGTCTCCGTCTCGCCGGCATTGTTCGAGACCAGCTGAACGTCTCCATCATCGGCTCACCGCCTCCCGGGCAGCTGTTCCGCCTTGTGCACCGGCGGCCGCCACGCGCAGGCCGGCGGGCCGCGCTCCTGCTTTCGGGAGGGAACAGAAAGGGAACATCCGTCCCATCCCGTCCCGTCCTAGCCGGTCCCACCCGGTCCTGCTGGATCCTGGCTGACCAGCACTGATGTCCGCCGCATGCTCCCTGCCAGCACCGATGGCGGCTGGGCCGGTTTCCTCATAATCTGCCGGTCGTGGGTTCGAGCCCCACCCGCCCCACATTAAGTGTTCTAAAAACATTCCTGGCCAAGCAGCGCAACCACTGTGTGTTAGATTCGCCTGCCGGGCATGAGAACAGAATGGGAACGTCCGTGCTGGTCTCGTTCACGAGCTCCCTTAGCTTTGCGTCCCATACTCGCCTTTGCATGCCCGCGCCTCGATCTGCCCCGAACGTGTGTTAGCATAGGTACATGTCACTGAAGCGGACCAACGTCTACGCTGATCCAGAGGATCTGGCCCTGATCAAGCAGACCGCTGCCCGCCGTGGCGTCCCGGAGGCAGAGATCATCCGAGAGGGGATACATCTCGCGGCGATGAGCACGCGAGTGTGGGATGAGCCGCTTGAATGGCCCACCTTCGAGGGCAGCGGGGAGCCGGTAACGAACGAGGAGATCAGCCAGGCCGTGGCAAGGAACACCCATTCGGGATGATCGTCATCGCGGACACGTCAGGGATAATTGCCGCCTCTGACCGCAGTGCGCCTGAGTCGCGTGCTTGCCGAGACCTGCTGGGCAGTGCAGGCACCGTGATCGTATCCCCGCTCGTGCTGGCTGAGGTGGACCACCTGGCCAAGGTCCGGTTCGGCACCCAGGCCAGGCACGCCATCATCGACAACATCTTCACCCACGCATTGCGCATGCGTTTCCAGGTGCCCGAGGTCAGCGCCGATGCGCTGAAGCTTGCCCGTGAGGTGCAGCGGAAGTACGCGGACCTGGATCTTGACCTAACCGACGCGGTCAATGTCACGCTGGCGGCTGACTATCGCACGGACGCGATCCTCACCCTGGACCGGCGGGATTTCCGTGCGGTCCGACCGCTGACACCGCACAAGGCCTTCCGCTTCCTGCCAGACGACCGCTGACTCACTGACCAGACGACCCGGCATGGAAGGCGCACCGTAATCCAGTCCTGCCCCGCCCAGCTGGCAACGGGCTCCCTGCCAGCACCAACGGCGACTGATCTGGTTTCCTCATAACCTGCCGGTCGTGGGCTCGAGCCCCACCCGCCCCACCTGGGATTATGATAGGTTCCTGGGTCGGTCCGTGGACCGATTCGTGGACCGATGTCGTAGCGGCGAGCTACATCCGCCGCACCATCAAGCCCGCGCTCGGGACCAGGGAAGTTCGCAAGGTCCGCGGCCCGCTGCTGGATCACCTCTACACGCGCCTGCTGAAGTGCGGCAACCTCGCGTGCGTTAGCAAGCTGTTCACCGAGCACCGCCGCCACGTCCCGGACCTGTCCGGACTACGGGGGCAAGCTCACACGGGTCGACAATCTCGACCGGGTGACCAGCCACACCGAATCTGCTGTAACGGGCTTACGTCGCTCTAGTCGAGCATGAGGCTGCCCCGAGCTTTACGCTGATGGGAGAGCCCGTGGGTGTGTAGTAGAGGAGGATCGTCACCGACCCGGCACTGTTGGTCTCCTCGCTCCAGGTGTCGCCAGGAGAGGATGCCGTTGCCTCGGTGTACGGCTGGTTGGAGTGGATGTAGACGTTCTCGTCTTCCGGGTACCCGTTATTGGCATTAGACGCACTGGCCGTGCACCACGGCCCAATCGGTTTCGGGGGGAGCGAGATGGCTGTCACCGGGTGCAGTTCTATGTCGTTCGGCGCCGCGCCGGTCACGTTGTGTTCCTCATCGAAGAAGCCGAGACCGCGGATGCTGATCGTCTGGTTGACGTAGTGCCAGGAGCTGAGGCTCATCCGGTACCGGCTGGTGACCGCGTTCCGGGCCGACGTGATCGCTGCCTTCCAGGGCGATGCCGAGCTGACGCAGCGCGGCAGAGGGATCTCCGCGATCATCGTCTTGCCCGCGCTGAGCAGTCGCAGGTGAATGTCGCCGTCGTCTTCCAGCCTGACCGCGACCAGGGTTATCCGGTTGAGCTGCCAGGTGCGGAACTCGGGCCACTTGATCCGGTGGTTTTGCGCGTAGGACCCGAAGGACGACGGCGGCGTCAGGCCATCCAGCTGCCCAATCGTCGTGTAGGTGACCGCCCTTGACACTCGGTACGCGGTTGCATCGGAGCCGGTCTTCACCGGCCAGCGCCACTGGCCGCAGCTTATCGTGCTGGCCGTCGCCGCTTCGGCCGGCCCGGAGGCCAGTGCGGCGGGGAGGATTCCGACTATGGCGAGCGCCGAGGCGGCCATAATCCGTGCTGTTCGTCCTCCCATAATCCTGCCCCTTCCTGGTTGCTGTGCTGGTTGTCCGACGCGGAGTGCGCCGCGCTGGTTTACCCGGCTCGGCGGTCACGTTGCCCCGACCTGAGCCAGTCGCTCGGCCAGTCCTGTCCCCACAACGACAGACGGGCGACCGGTGTGGAAGAGTTCGCTCCAGCCGTCGTCATAGCGAGCGCGTACGAGTGATTCTCGAACCGGCAGGGCGCTGCCTTCCCTCAGATGACCCCCGTCGCGGCGAGGATGAGCACCACACACCCGACCTGAAGCGCACTCATGACGGTCATCTCCTCCCCGCCGAGATGGTCCGGTACCAGCTGAACGTCTCGGTCATCGGTCACCGCCTCCCGGGTTGCTGTTCCGGCCTTGTGCGCCGGCTGCCGCCACGCGCAGGCAAGCGAGCCGCGATCCTGCTTCCGGATGGGAACAGAATGGGAACATCCGTCCCGTCCCGCCCCGTACACGCTGACCCCGGGCCGACCGTCAGCCCCCGCGGGTGCCGCCGTCCGCGGCGGCCGATGACGGGGCGTCCGAAGACGCGCCGGCCGATGACCGGGCGGTCTCCACCTGCCGCGCGCCCGTCATGATGGCCACCGCGTCTTCCATCGTGTGCGTCTTCGGGGTGATCACCCCGGCCTTCGCGCCGAGCCGCTGGATGTGGATGCGGTCCGCGAGCTCGAAGACGTGCGGCATGTCGTGGCTGATCAGGATGACCGACTTGCCGCTGGCGCGCAGGTCGCGGATGAGCTTGATGACCTGGCGGGTCTCCCGCACGCCGAGCGCCGCGGTCGGCTCGTCCAGGATCACGACCTGGGTGCCGAAGGCGGCCGCGCGCGCCACGGCGACGGCCTGGCGCTGCCCGCCGGACAGCGTCTCCACCGCCTGTCCGATGTTCTGCAAGGTGGTGATGCCCAGGCTCTTGATCTGGTCGGTGGACTCCCGCTTCATCTCGCCCGTGTCGATCATTCGCAGCACCTTGCCGAGGAACCCCTTACGCCGGATCTCCCTGGCCAGGAACAAGTTGCTTGCGATGTCGAGCGCCGGGGCGACGGCGAGCTGCTGGTACACGGTCTCGATTCCGGCGTCCCGCGCGTCCTGCGGGTTCCTGAACCGCATCTCCTTCCCGTTCAGGTAGATGGTTCCCCGGTCGGCCACCAGCGCGCCGGACAGGCACTTGATCAGCGTGGACTTGCCGGCGCCGTTGTCCCCGATCACGGCGAGGATCTCTCCCGAGTAGAGTTCCAGGTCCACATTGTCGAGGCCGACCACCCGGCCGAACACCTTGACGAGGCCGCGGGCCTCGAGCACTGGGGCTGCTTGCTCGGTCATGCCTTCACGCTCCGGATCCACTGGTCGACGGACACGGCGACGATCACCAGGATTCCGACGGCGAGGACTTGGTAGTTCGGGTCGAGCCCGGCCAGCGCCAGCCCGTTGTCGAAGACCTGCACGATCAGCGCGCCGATCAGCGAACCCATCACCGCCCCGCGGCCGCCGAACAGGCTCGTTCCGCCGATCACGACGGCTGTGATCGACTCCAGGTTGGCGTTCAGGCCGCTGTTGGGGTCGCCGCCGCCGACGCGGCCGACGAGGATCCAGGCGGCCACCGCGACCGCGAACCCGGCGACCACGTAGGCGCTCAGCAGGACCCGGTTCACCCGGATGCCTGCCAGCCGTGCCGCCTCGGCGTCGTCGCCCACCGCGTACAGGTGCCGCCCCCACGCGGTGTAGCGCAGCGCGTACGCGAACACCACGTACACCCCGAGCATCAGCACCACGCCGTACGTCAGGTGCAGCGAGCCGATGGCGAAGCTGTTGCCGGTCCAGAGCAGGAACGCGCCCGGGTTGAGCAGGATGGTCTGTCCCTGGGCGTAGATGAGCGAGATGGCGGTGAAGATGCTCAGCATGCCCAGGGTCACGATGAACGGCGGGAGCTTGATCCGCGTCACCAGGAGCCCGGTGACGGTCTCCGCCAGGATCGCGATCGCCGCGCCGATCAGCAGCGCCGGCACGCCGGGCACGCCGCCGCTGCTGGCCAGCTTCACCATCACGAGGCTGGCCAGGACCATCACCGCGCCGATCGCCAGGTCGATGCCGGCGGTGAGGATGATGAGGGTCTGGCCGGCCGCCAGCGTACCGACGACCGCGGCCTGCTGGAGGAGCAGGGACAGGTTCGTCAGCTGGTAGAAGCGACTGCTGGTAAGGCTGAAGCCCACGCACGCGAGAACCAGGACGACCGCCGGGCTCAGCGCGGGCTGCCGGTGCAGCACCGAGTGAATACGCTGACCGATACTGGGCGGACGGTTGAGGAAGTCCTCGACCGCCGCTGATGCGGCGCTGTCTGTGGTGATGGCCACGGGAATCCCCTTTGAGTTGAACCGGTTCACCCGGCCCGTGATCGGTAACGAAGTCTTCCTATGAAGATCCTGCTATCACCGCGCCGTGTCCACCAGCGGTGATAGCAGGATCATGGACGGTCAGGGACTAGCTGCCCCAGCAGGCCGACGCGGCCGCGGTCGGCGACTGCATCGTGACGCCGGAGACGGACTTCGTCGCCACCAGGCTGGTGCCGGTGTCGAAGAACGCCTTGCCGGCGGTGACGCTCGGCTTGGAGCCGCCGCGGGCCAGCTTGGCGATCGCGTCGACGCCCAGCGCGGCCATCTTGCCCGGGTACTGCGTCGTGTCCGACGTGAACTCGCCGCTTTGGACGAGCTTCAGGCCGGCGCAGCTGCCGTCGATGGCGAACAGCATGACCTGGTTCTGCTTGCCCGCGGCCTTGAGCGCCGCGTACGCGCCCTCGGCGGCCGGCTCGTTGATCGCGTAGACGACGTTGATGTCGGGGTTCGCGGACAGGCAGTTCTCCATCGCCGTACGCCCGCCGTCGATCGCTCCCGTGGTCGGCTGGTGGCAGGCGATCGTGTACTTGCCGCCGCCCTTGTACGTGCCGGTCTTGGCCTCCTGCCCGTTCTGGTTGGGGTTGCCCGGGTTGATGCCCATGCCCTCGAGGAAGCCGTGGTCCCGGTCGATGTCGACCGAGACGACCTGGTTGTTGAACAGGTCGAGCATGGCGATGACGGCCGGCTTGCCGCCGAGCGCGGCCGCCGCGTACTGGCCGTTGAGCCGCCCGGCCTGGGTGTTGTCGGTGGCGAAGGTGATGTCCGCGACGTTCGGCGGGGTAAGCGCGGTGTCCAGGGCGATCACGAACAGGCCGGCCTGCTTGGCCTGGTTGAGGGCTGTGTTGATGGCGTTGCCGTTCGTGGTGATCAGGATCCCCTTGTCGCCGCGGGAGATCGCGTTGTCGATCGCGGCGATCTGGCTCTGCGTGTCTCCGTCCTGCTTGCCGGCGGCGACGGTCAGGTGCACATTGTCCTTGGCCGCCGCGGCCTGCGCGTCCTTCTCCATCGAGACGAAGTACGGGTTGGTCAGGGTCTTGAGGATGAGCGAGACCCCGACCGCCTGGCCGGAACTGGACCCGGTGGACGACGCCGTGGCGCCGCCCGCCGCGCTCGATGAGCTTGAGCTTGATGAACTAGACGAACTGCACGCCGCGAGCGCGGCCGCCGCCCCTAGCGCGATCGTGGCCGTGACTGCCGTGCGGCGGCGGCGCGCGCGGACCGCTCTCCCCGTCACCGTGCGCATCGTTGAGCTGTCCATGGTGTTCCTCTCTGGAGATGGTCGCAGGTCGACACAGGATCTGCTGGCCGGTAGTCCTCCCATAGATTTGGGACAACGTTGCCTCGACAGGAGCATGACCCGGTGTGGCACAATACGTCAAGCAGCAGGCAGAAACCTATATGCAACGACTAGGTAACGTCGGCATGAAAGCGAGACAACGATGCCTGAAACGGAACCCGATTCGCTCAGGCCGGCCAGCCGGCCCACCATGCGCGACGTGGCGGCGCTCGCCGGAGTCTCGCTGAAGACCGTCTCCCGTGTGGTCAACGGGGTCAGCACGGTCGATCCCCTGCTCGTGACCCGCGTACGCGAAGCCTCGGGAAAGCTCGGGTACCGCCCGAACCTGACCGCCAGTAGCCTGCGCCGCAGCGACGGACGCACGGCCACCATCGGCATGCTCGTCGAGGACGCGGCCAACCCGTTCTCCGCCTCGCTCATGCGCGCCGTTGAGAACGTGGCCCGGGACCGGGGGGTGCTCGTGCTGTTCGGCAGCCTGGAGGAGGACGCCGCGCGGGAGCGGGAGCTGGCCGACGCGCTGATCAACCGCCGGGTGGACGGGCTGCTGATCGTGCCGGCCGGCCGCGACCACAGCTACCTGCTGAAGGAGCGCGCGGCCGGCACCCGCATGGTCTTCATCGACCGGGAACCGAGGCTCCTCGACTGCGATGCCGTTGTCTCCGACAACCGGACCGGCGCGATCAACGGGGTGAACCACCTGCTGGCCGCCGGGCACCGGCGCATCGGCTACCTGGGCGACCAGTTGTCCATCGCCACGGCCGCGCAGCGCTTCGACGGCTACCGGCACGCCCTCGAGATGGCGCGGATCGCCGTCGACGAGCGGATCGTCTGGCACGAGGCGAGCTCCGAGGAAGCCGCGATCGAGGCGACGACGCGCGTGCTCGGCCTGCCCGACCCACCCACCGCGCTGTTCACCGGGCAGAACCTCGTCACCATCGGCGCCAGCCGGGCGCTGCGCGCGCTTGACCTCCAGAACGACGTCGCGATGGTCGGATTCGACGACTTCCCGCTCGCCGACATGCTCCGCCCAGGGGTGACGGTGATCGCCCAGGACGTCACCGCTATCGGGAAGCTTGCCGCCGAGATCCTCTTCCGCAGGCTCGACGGAGACCGGTCGCCTGCCCAGACCCACGTCCTGCCGACGTGGCTGATCACCCGCGGCTCTGGCGAGATCGAACCAAGGACGGCGCGCCATGCCTGACCTCCCGCGGCTGACGATCATCGGCGAGGCCCTCGTGGACCTCCTCCCGAGCCCGGCCCTGGGCCCCGGCTGCTACCAGGCCAAGCCCGGCGGCAGCCCGTTCAACGTGGCGATCGGCCTGGCCCGGCTCGGCCACCGCACGGCGCTCATGGCGCGGCTGGCCGACGACGGTTTCGGCGCCCTGCTGCGCGCCCACGCCGCCGCCGAGCACATAGACCTCGGCAGCGCGCCGCTCGCGGCGGAGCCGACCACGCTCGCGGTCGTCGACCTCGACGGCGAGGTCAGGGCCAGCTACAGCTTCTACCGCAACGGCACCGCGGACTGGCAGTGGACCGACGCCGAGACCACGCGGCTGCCCGCCGACACCGCGGTCTTCCACATGGGTTCGCTCGCCTCCTGGCTGCCCCCGGGGGACGAGCGGATCCTCGCCACGGCCGCCGCCCTGCGCCAGGCCGGCGAAGTCCTGATCAGCTACGACCCCAACGTCCGCCCCGCGCTGCTCGGCCAGCCCGGCAGCGCGCCCGAGCTCGTCGAACGATCCGTGCGCGTGGCGCACCTGGTGAAGGCCAGCCGCGAAGACACCGACTGGCTCTACCGCGGGACGTCCCTGGACCGCGTCGCCGCCCGCTGGCTTGACCTCGGGGCGCTGCTCGTCGTCGTCACCGACGGCCCGCACGGCGCCCTCGTCTTCCGGCCAGGCGCCGCGCCGGCGCACCGTCCCGGCCGCCAGGTCCGCCTGGCGGACACCATCGGCGCCGGGGACGCGTTCACCGCCGGGCTGCTCGGCGCGCTGGCCCGGCGCGGCCTGCACACCCCCGCCCGGCTGGCCGGCTGCTCGGCCGCCCGGCTGGGCGACGCCGCCGACGAGGCCATCCTGATCTCGGCGCTCACCTGTGAGCGCATCGGCGCCGACCCCCCATTCGACCTCACCGGGCCGCTCAGGAAGCCAACCGACCCGCTAACCCCCGCCGACCTCGGCTGGCCCGAGCCGCCCGGATGAACGTGACATCCAGCCGCCTCTGGTAAGGCCAATTCACAATCGACCCAGGGATGTGGCGCTCGCTCACGATCCTCAATGGTTACACTGGGTGACGACGGGAGGCTAGGACGATTCGCCCGGCGTGGACCGGGGCGTGGACCGGCGCCCCGGGAAATCCCAGCGCCATGTGTGCGCTCGTAGCAGGCTCCGTGAGGCATCGTTGCAGGTCAGGCACGTGCTGCGAGCGAGCGTGCTTCTCACGATCTGCCGGTCGTGGGTTCGAGCCCCACCCGCCCCACCATGTATGACCTGCGGTTCTGTTCAGCCTAGCAGTCGGCAGGCCACCACTCCGTTGCAGCTCCCCCGATTTCACGCCGATTTCGGGTACTCGAGGTGTGCCACTCCGGTGCCCCGGGTGAAGGTTCTTCGGGCCACAGAAGGACGTCGGCATGGCCGCTCAGCGATGGTCGCTGGAGCAGTCGGGTGCGGCCGGCCAGGCGGGGCGCTGTCCTTGGCCATGGGATCGGCCTAATCCACTCCTCCACGGACGCAGAACGGCTCACGCGACAGCTTCCTGACGCCAGGCTGATCCGGACGCGCACCTTCGCGGAGCTGCGGGTGCAGCCTGCCCGGCTGGCCAGTGAGATCGGCGACTTCCTCGACCGCGTCTGGGCGGACGGCGAACCGGTGGAGCCGCCGCCGTCACTTCCGGACTGAGCACCTTTTCTGGCCTAGTGCTCGCCGGCGGCGGCCACTAGCTCGGCTATGCCGTCCTCGATGCCCTTGGCGAGCACGTCGAGGTCGGGATTCGCGGCGAAGTCGCCGGTGAGGCCGAACGTCACGTTCCCGCAGTACGAGAAGATGGCAATGCCGATGCGGACCGTGGTGGCGATGGGAACGTAGGGGATGATCTCCACGAGGCGCCGCCCCATCCCGTACAGCGGCTGCCGGGGACCCGGCACGTTCGTGGTGACGGTGACGATCTCCCGCTGGGGCAGCCCGAGCACCAGCCTGACCCACCAGGACGCCAGGGGGTACGGGGTGTAGCCGCCCAGGGTGACCAGCGCCTCGCCCGCGAGCGCTTCCCTGCTCTCCTTCAGGTCCTGCAGCTCGGCGCGGACGGCCGTGAGCCGGTCCACCGGGTCGGCGATATGAACCGGAAGGTCAGCGACCATCGCCGACACGCGGTTGTCGTAGATGCTCTCCTCGCCCGGGGCTCGCAGGGAGACGGGAACCAGGGACGGCACCTCGTGCGGTTTGGGTTCTTCGCCCCGGGCGAGCAGGAGCGTACGAAGCCCGGCGCTGATCGCGGCCAGGACGACGTCGTTCACCGTGCCGCCGAGCCCGCCTTTGACCGTCTTGATGTCCCCCAGGGACGCTCGAGCCCAGGCGTACCGCCGTTGCCCACCGATCTGTCCGCTCAGGGAGGACCTGGCCGCTGGCCGGACCGCCGGCGCCATCTTCGCGATGGCCCGCGCCGTGCCGAC
>DASWAE010000029.1:0-19117 GCA_036391275.1 Trebonia sp. | reverse complement strand
GCGACGTTCGTGGACGCCATCCTCGGCGGCTGACCCCTATCAGATTACACTGCGTGACTGCATGACACGCTAAGTTAACAGGAATTCACGGCCGTCGCATGCGCGCCGTAGCAGAAGTTCCGTTTGCTTTCGCGAATGCCGAATTCACCGGCAGGCCAGGCGAAAGGGAAAAGCGGTCAGCTAATGGAACCGCCGGCGAGGTGCTCGCGGCGGACGTCCGGCGCGCCCGGGCAGCGGCCCTGGGGTCACGGGGACTGCCGGGGACCGTGCGCCGCATGGGCCGCGCTCATTCCCGCTGGCGGCGCCATGATCATGTAGGGTTTTGTTGTTATGAAGGGTTTTTGGCGCGATAACGCTAATAAGCCTTCATGATCATGCTTAGGATGTGGTCAGGAGCCTGGCATAACCGACATAACGGTCGTGCCGCCTCACGGAGCCGGGCGGTGGCTCGCGGAGCCGGGGGAGTGGCTCGCGAGCCGGGGGAGAGGCTCGCCAGGCCGGCGGCGGGGAGCCGGCCCGGAAACCCGGCCGTAACAGTCAGCCCTGCGGTTTCACGCCCCCGACACATTCCGACTGGACGCAGGAAACGCGACTAAGGCATTCTCGGACGTGATTGAACGAAAGGGTGGTCTCATGAAGCTCATAACGGCTGTCATCAAGCCCTTCAAACTCGACGATGTCAAGGCGGCGTTGCAGGCATTCGGCGTGCACGGCATGACAGTCAGTGAAGCGAGCGGATACGGCAGGCAGCGCGGTCACACCGAGGTGTACCGAGGCGCCGAGTACCAGGTAGACCTGGTGCCCAAGGTACGGGTCGAGGTCCTTTGCAATGACGAGGATGCGGACGATCTCCTCGGGGTCATCGCCAAGGCGGCCCAGACCGGCCGGATCGGGGACGGCAAGGTCTGGATCATCCCGGTGGAGACCATCGTCCGGGTGCGCACCGGGGAACGCGGGGCCGGCGCTCTCTGAGTCCGGTGCCGCGCCGGGGCCAGCACCGCGAGCGCTGCCGTGCCACGGCACGGCAGCGCGCTAACCATCGGGGGACCTGGTGAGCGTTATGACTTCTTTCGCGGCTGATCGTAGCCGGAGGACTACAGATACTGACCGCTGGCTGGCCGGGCTGCTCGGCGCCGAGCCCGGCGTCGCCCTCGTCGCCGTGGGCGGCTACGGCCGCAAGGAGCTGCTGCCCGGTAGCGACCTCGACGTGCTGCTGCTGCACGACGGCAGGGATGGCATCGAGCGCATCGCCGACCGGATCTGGTACCCGGTCTGGGATTCAGGCGCGCACCTCGACCACGCCGTCCGCACCGTGCCGCAGGCGCGCCGGGTGGCCCGCGGCGACCTTAAGGTCGCGCTCGGGCTGCTGCACGCCAGGCACGTGGCCGGCGATCCCGACCTGACCACCCGGCTGCGCGAGGGCGCGCTCGAGGACTGGCGGGCCAACGCCCGCACCAGGCTCGCCGAGCTCAAGGAGTTGCACGAGGAGCGGACCAGGCTGTTCGGCGAGCTTGCCTTCCTGCTCGAGCCCGACCTCAAGGAGTCGCGCGGCGGGCAGCGGGACGTGCACGCCATCCAGGCCATCGCGGCGGCGTGGGTCGCCCCCGCGCCCGGGCCCAAGGTCCGGGCCGCCTACGACCAGATCACCGACGCGCGGCACGTGCTGCACGACGTCACCGGGCGGCGCCTTGACCGGCTGGTGCTCGAGGAGCAGGACGAGGTCGCCCGCACGCTCGACCTGCTCGACGGCGACGCGCTGCTGCGGCAGCTGGCCGGGGCGGGCCGCACCGTCGCCTACGCGGTCGACCACGCCTTCCGCCTGGCGGACCGGGCGGCCGGCCGCCGTCCCCTGGGCATGCGGATGCGCCGCGGCAGGCCCGAGCGCAGCCCGCTCGCCGACGGCGTGGTGGAGCAGGAGGGCGAGGTCGTCCTCGCGCGGGCCGCCTCCCCGGCGACCGACCCCGTCCTCGTGCTGCGCGCCGCCGCGGCGGCCGCCCAGACGGGCCTGCCGCTCGCGCCGCGTGCCCTGGCCCGCCTCGCCGAATGCCCGCCGCTGCCCGTCCCGTGGCCGGACCAGGCCCGCAACGAGCTGCTTTCCCTCCTCGGCGCCGGGCAGAACGCGATCCCCGTCTGGGAGGCGCTCGACCAGGAAGGCCTGCTCACCGCGCTGATCCCGGACTGGGACCGGGTGCGCAACCGCCCGCAGCGCAACCCGCTGCACCGCTTCACCGTGGACCGGCACCTCGTCGAGTGCGCGGCCAACGCCGCCGCCCTCGCCCGCGACGTCTCCCGGCCCGACCTGCTGCTGCTCGCCGCGCTGCTGCATGACATCGGCAAGGGCTGGCCGGGCGACCACAGCGTCTCCGGTGAGGTGGTCGCCCGCGACGTGTGCAAGCGTGTCGGCCTCGGCGAGACCGACACGGAGCTGATCGCCGCCGCGGTCCGCCACCACCTGCTGCTTCCCTCCGTCGCGACCCGGCGCGACCTGGACGACCCGGTGACCGTTGAGCAGGTCGCGGAGGCGGTCGGCTCGCGGACCCTCCTGCAGCTGCTGCACGCCCTCGCTGAGGCCGACGGGCTGGCCACCGGCACGGCGGCGTGGAATGACTGGAAGGCGGGCCTGGTCGCGGACCTGGTGCAGCGGGTGAGCGCCGTGCTGGCCGGCGATCCGATGCCCGAGCCCGCCCCGCTGCGGGAGGATCAGCTCGCGCTCGTCGCCGACGGCGGGCCCGCCGCGATCGTCAGCGGCAGCGAGGTCACCCTGGTGGCCCTGGACCGGCCCGGCCTCCTCTGGCGGGCCGCGGGGGTGCTCGCGTCGCACCGGCTGGTGGTCCGCGGCGCGAACGCGTTGTCGGTCGGGGACACCGCGGTCACCGTGTTCAGCGTGGTTCCCGAGTACGGCGACCCGCCCGACGCCAAGCTGGTCACCGCGGACCTGCGCCGGATGCTCGAGGGCAGGCTCGACGTGGAGGACCGGCTCGAGCGCCGGGCCCGGACCGTCCGCCCGGGCGGCACTAAGGCCCCGCCGCCCAAGGTCACCCTGGTCGACGACGCGTCAAGCACCGCCACCGTGGTGGAGGTGCGCGCGCACGACGAGCCGGGACTGCTGTGGCGCATCGGCCGGGCGCTGGGCGACTGCGGGCTGAACGTCCAGGCCGCGCGGGTGGAGACGCTCGGCGCCGAGGCGGTCGACGTCTTCTACGTCACCGACGCCTCTGGCGGCCTGCTCACCGACCCGGACCTGCGCAAGCGCACGGTGAAGATGGTCCTGGCCGCGCTCACCCCGCCTGAGCGGTGAAAACGGGGGCGCGCGGGGAAGACCGCTCCCGTTCGGGACAACTCAGCAGCCGCGGCCGACGGTGACCGCGCAGCTTTGCCGGTAGCCTTGAGGTGTGTTTGAGACGCTCTCCGATCGGCTGACCCAGGTCTTCTCCTCGCTGCGCGGCAAGGGCCGGCTTTCCCAGGCCGACATTGACGCGACGGCCAGGGAGATTCGCATCGCCCTGCTCGAGGCGGACGTCGCGCTGCCCGTGGTGCGCCAGTTCATCGCGCGCGTCAAGGAACGCGCCGCGGGCGCGGAGGTCTCGCAGGCGCTGAACCCCGCGCAGCAGGTCATCAAGATCGTGAACGAGGAGCTCGTCCAGATCCTCGGCGGCGAGACGCGGCGGCTGCGGTTCGCCAAGAACCCGCCGACCGTGATCATGCTGGCCGGCCTCCAGGGTTCCGGTAAGACCACCCTGGCGGGCAAGCTGGCGCTGTGGCTGCGGGAGCAGGGCAACACGCCGCTGCTCGTCGCCGCCGACCTGCAGCGGCCGAACGCGGTCACCCAGCTGCAGGTGGTCGGCCAGCGGGCCGGCGTCCCGGTATACGCGCCCGAGCCCGGCAACGGCGTCGGCGACCCGGTATCTGTCGCCCGTCGGTCCATCGACGAGGCCAAGCGGCTGATGCACAACATCGTCATCATCGACACCGCGGGCCGCCTCGGCATCGACCAGGAGATGATGGCGCAAGCGGCCGCGATCCGCGACGCGACCGACCCGGACGAGGTGCTGTTCGTCGTCGACGCGATGATCGGCCAGGACGCGGTGACCACCGCGCAGGCGTTCCTCGACGGCGTCGGCTACGACGGCGTGGTGCTGACCAAGCTCGACGGCGACGCCCGCGGCGGCGCCGCGCTGTCGATCGCGGCGCTGACCGGCAAGCCGGTGATGTTCGCGTCCACCGGCGAGAAGCTGGCCGACTTCGACATCTTCCACCCGGACCGGATGGCCGACCGCATCCTGGACATGGGCGACGTGCTGACGCTCATCGAGCAGGCGGAGAAGGCCTTCGACGCCGAGCAGGCCGCCAACGTGGCGAACCGGCTGATGGGCGGCGAGGGGCTCACTCTCGAGGACTTCATCGAGCAGCTCGGCATGCTGCGCAAGCTGGGGCCGCTGAAGAACATCCTCGGCATGATGCCGGGCGCCGCGAAGAACAAGGAGATGCTCGAGAAGGTCAACGAGAAGGACCTGGACCGGGCGGAGGCGATCGTCCGCTCGATGACGCCCGCGGAGCGCCGCAACCCTAAGATCATCAACGGCTCACGGCGGGCGCGCATCGCCAAGGGCTCCGGCGTCGCCGTCGGCGAGGTCTCCACCCTGGTCACCAACTTCTTCGAGGCGCAGCGCCAGATGAAGATGGTGATGAACGGCGGCATGCCGGGCATGCCAGGGATACCGGGCATGATGGGCGGCAAGAAGGCGGCGGCGCGGGCCAAGGCCGCCAGGAACGCCAAGGGTAAGCGGAAGAGCGGCGACCCGCGCAAGGCGGGGCAGACCCCGGCGCCCGCCGGCGGCGCGGGCGCGCAGCAGGAACTGCCGGCCGCGGCGGACGCGCCGCAGTCGATGGAGGAGCTCGCGGAGATGCTGCGCGATGCCCAGCGGGCCGGCGGCCCCGGCGTCTTCGGCGATGACAGCGAGGGGTTCCCCGGCCTCCGCGGTCCTAGCGCGCTGCCGCCGGCGTTCGGTGGCGGGCGAGCGCCTGGTGGTCCGCCGGCGGCGTTCGGGCGGCGGGACAAGAAGAAGAAGTAAGTCTCGTGCCTTAGGGGTCGCCGGCCCCCGCTTCTCCTTAGTCCTCGGGTAGCGCGAGCGCTTTTACGGTGTCGATCGTGTCGGCTTCCGCTGCTGTCTTGTCGGGGCGGTAGCGCAATACGCGGGCGAATCTCAACGCCACTCCTCCCGGGTAGCGCGGGGAGCGCTGCACGCCGTCGAAGGCGATCTCGACTACCTGCTCCGGGCGGACGTAGACCGTCCAGTCGTCGCGGTGGTCTTCTAGCTCCTGGAATCGCTGCGTCTGCCAGGTGAGCAGCTCGTCGGTGAGGCCCTTGAACGTCTTGCCGAGCATCACCCAGCCGCCGGTTCCGGGGTCGCGGGCGCCTAGGTGGAGGTTGGACAGCCAGCCTTTTCTCCGGCCGTGGCCCCATTCGACCGCCAGCACGACCAGGTCCAGGGTGTGCCTTGGCTTTACCTTGATCCAGCCGGCGCCGCGCCTTCCCGCGGCGTACGGCGTGGTGAGCGACTTGACGACCACGCCCTCGTGGCCCCTGGCGACGGCATCCGTGAAGAACTCCGCCGCCTCCTCCTGATCGGCGGTGACCAGGCGCGGCATCAGCATCGACTCCGGCACGACAGCGGCGAGCGCGGCGTGCCGCTCCGCATCGGGCAGGTCGAGCAGGTCGGCGCCGTCCAGGTGCAGGACGTCGAACAGGAAGACGCTCAGCGGCACGGCGTTCCGTTTTACCGCGTTCACCGCGTCGGCCTCGCTCGCCGCGCGCGACGCGGTGTCCTGGAAGGCGTAGGGACGGCCGTCCGGGCGCAGCGCGATCAGTTCGCCGTCGAAGACGGCGTCGCGGACCGGGAGCGCAGCCAGCGCCGCCACGACCTCGGGCAGCCGGTCGGTGATGTCGTCAAGCGACCGGGTGAACAACCGCACCGTTCGGTCGGCTAGGTGCGCCTGCACGCGGATGCCGTCCAGCTTCCACTCGACCGCGGCCCCCGGGCCGGCCTCAGCGCCTGCCTTCTCGAGGGCGTCGGGGAGCGACGCCTCGCTGGCGGCCAGCATCGGCTTCAGCGGCCGGCCGACCTGCAGCCCGAACCGGGCAAGGGCGGCGCTGCCGCCGCCGAGCGCGGCCGCCGCGGCCGCCGCCAGCGACCCGCTGAGCATGACCGCCCGCCGCACCTCGGCCCCCGGCACCCCGGCCGCCCGCGCGACCGCATCGGTCATCACCCCGTCCAGCGCCCCCTGCCGCAGCTCGCCGGAGAGCAGCCGGACGAGGAAAGACTGCTCCTCGGCGGTGGCGGCCGCGAACAGCTCATCGACCAGCCGCTTGCGCTCGGCGGCCGATCCCTTCCCGCCGACCGCCTTGATCCGGGAGAACGCCTCGTCCACCGCGAGCAGGGTCAGCGACCCCGTGTTCGCAGGAGCCGGAACGGAGCGCAGCGCCGCCCATCCCACCCCGATCTGCCGCTGCGGCAGCTCACCGGACAGGTAAGCCACCAGGACCGGGACCTCTTCCACGTGAGCGGCGCGCAGCGCGTCCGCGAGCGCGGCCACCTTGGCGAGCCGCGCCGACGTCTGGGCGACGGCCCGCGACACCTCAGCGAGTTCAGCGAGTAGCACGTCAACCATTGTCGGTCCCCCGGGGCCTGTTACGCGACGCGCTGGTGTGGTGTGCTTGGCAGCGTGAGACCGGCCATGCGCGCGCGACGTACCCGGGCGGCGGCGTCACTCGCCATGGCGGCACTGGTCCTCGCCGCGCCCGGCGCCGCCGGGTGCTCCAGCCCGCCCGCTACCTCGCACGCTTCGGTCGCATCATGCGTCCAGTTCGGCGAGTCCGCCATCAGGCAGCACGTCACGGTCACCTCGCTGCCGCCTGCCTGCCGGGGCCTGACGGCGGCCCAGGTCAACGCGGCGGTTGGCACCGCGCTGCGTTCCGCGGGCAGCGGCCTGCGCGGAAAGGCGCTCAGGCGCGAGCGCATCGCGGCCGCAAGTCATTACCTGGCGCACATGTTCGTCACCGTCCCCGCGCCGGGCACCGGGCCGCCGTCGCCCGCCGCGGCGGCGGGTGGCTGGGCCAGCAAGACCACCTGGGGCCTGCTCGCCCTTGGCTCGTGGCTGGTCACGGTCGCCCTCGGCCTGGGCCTGATGTCCCGGTGGATGCGGCGCGGCCGTGCGCGCCATCCGGTCGCGCGGCTGCGGCGGCCGCCGGCCATGAACCTCGCGCACCTGGGGCTCGCCGCCCTGAGCCTGCTGGCCTGGGTCGTTTACCTCGCGACCGCGGTCACCGGGGTGGCCTGGGCAGCGGCGGGCCTGCTGCCGCTCGTCGCCGGGCTGGGCATGGCGCTCCTCTTCCTCTCGTACCTGGCGCCGGGAGCGGGGGGCAAGCGGCCGCCGGTCCTCGTCGTGGGCGCGCACGTCGTCTTCGCCACCGCGACGATCCTGTTCGCGGTCCTGGCGGCGATCGGCACCGGTTAGCCCGCCGGTCCAGGAAACCTCGGCCCGGTGCAGGTCGGGCAGCAGGCGCTCAAGCGTCTCGAGCCGCCGACGCGGTCGACGGGCGGGCATTCCTCATGTTTGTTTTCGGGGTGGTGGGTACTTGCGGGAAGTGGATGTGAAGCTCGTCGCCGTTAGTAACGGGACCACGCTCACCGTGGTCTCGTCCCCCCGCTCAGACTCGTGGACCACCCGATGAGCCCGGTCGACTCGCTGCGCAAGGTGGTCGGCGCGGTGGACCGCTGGCAGCGGCGGACCCCGTGGGCGGCGGTGCCCTACGCGGTCATGAAGAAATTCGGCGACGACAACGCCAACCTGGTAGTGGTCGCGCTTGCCTGGTACGGGTTCACCGCGATCTTCCCGCTGCTGCTCGTCATGATGACGGTGTTCGGATACATCGGCGCCCAGTCCATCGGGACCGGCATCCTCAACACCCTCCACCAGTTCCCGGTCATCGGCACCAGCTTCAACCCGGCCAACCCCCGTGCGCTGCACGGCAGCACCCTCGGCCTGGTCATCGGCCTGATCGGCCTGATATACGGCGCGCAGGGGGTGACACAGACCGCGCAGCAGGGGATGGCCACGGTCTGGCACATCCCCCAGACCCAGCGCACCGGCTTTCTTCCCCGTCTCGGACGAAGCTTGGCCGGCCTGGTCACCATCGGGGGCGCGTTCTTGGTGAACGCGTTCCTCGCCAGCTATGTCACGGGCGGCACGACAAGCTACGCGATCCGGATCCCGGTGCTGATCGGCTTGCTGATCATCAACGCCGCGCTGTACTTCCTCGCCTTCACCCTGCTGACCGCGAAGGTGATCGGGCCGCGCGGGCTGCTTCCCGGGGCGGTACTCGGCGCGGTCGCCTTCACCGCGCTGATCACCGTCGGCACGGGGCTCATGACGCACCAGCTCAAGAACGCCGACTCTACCTACGGCGCGTTCGGCGCCGTCATCGGCATCGTGACGCTGCTGCTGCTGCTCGCCAAGCTGAGCATGTACGCCGCGGAGCTGAACCCGGTCCTGTCCCGCCGGCTCTACCCGCGGGCGCTGCCCATGGTCGAGGATCCGACCGACGCCGACCGGCAGGTGCTGGCCTCCCTTGTCCACGCCGAGCAACGCCGGGACGACGAGGTGATCGGCGTCGGCTTCGGCGAAGACGCCGCCGGCGAGGCGGCATCCGACGCCATCAGGCAGGGCCGCACCGCACGTCCCTAGCGCAAGCTAGCCGTTCGGCGGGCGCCCGAAGCCCAGCGCTGCCACCTGCCTGCGTCCCGAGCCCACGGCCCGGGACAAGAACAGGTCAGCCGATACGCAGCGGCAGGGCGCGCGGCCCGCGGATCTGGCCCGCGGACCACCGCACCGCCCCGGCATCAGCCAGCGAAAACACCGGGATCCGCTCCAGCCACACCTCAAGCGCGATCCGGAGCTCCATCCGCGCCAGGTGCGAGCCGAGGCAGCGGTGGATGCCGAGGCCGAACGCCGCATGCCGGTTTACCTCGCGGTCGATGACGACCTCATCCGCCCGGTCGAACTGCGCCGGGTCACGGTTGGCCGCCGGGAACGACAGCAGGATCCAGTCGTCGGCCTTCATGTCGACGCCGTGCCAGTGCATGTCCTCCTTGACTAGCCGCGCCATCGTGACCGGCGCGTACGCCCGGAGGAACTCCTCCAGCGCGGTCGGCAGCAGTCCTGGTTCACCGACCAGCCGCTCCCGGTCACCGGGATGGCCGGCCAGGTGCCACAACGACGCGCCGATGGCACTCCAGCTCGTGTCGATGCCGGCGATGAGCAGCAGGGCCATCGCCCCGGTGACAACCTCCGGGGCGAGCTTCTGGCCGTAGAGCTCGGCGTTGATCAGGTACGTGGTGAGGTCATCGCGCGGTTCGTCCAGGTGAGCGTGGACCTGCTCGAGCAGGTAGTCGAAGATCCGGGCGACCCGCTCCTGGCGCTCGTCCGGGTCCAGGTTGATGCCCTCGAGCAGGTCCTCGACGAACACGGCGAACTGCGGCCCGTCTTCCGGCGGGAAGCCGAGCATGTTGGCGATGACCCGTATCGGGATGTGCTGGGCGTAGTCCAGGGCCGCGTCGATCACGTCCCGTCCCGCGAACGAGTCGATGAGGGAGTGACAGAACGCCCTGGTGGCCGGCTCTTGCTTGGCGACTTCCTTCTTGGTGAACGCGGCGAGCAGCAGCTTGCGCGCGTCGTGGTGGAACGGCGGGTCGGAGGAGATCGGCGGCGAGCCGCCGATCGGCGCGATGTCGCGGGGTGGCCGGAAGTTGCTCAGCACGATCGATCGCGAAGAGAAACGGTCGGTGTCGTACGCGATCGCCGCCACGTCTTCGTACCGCGTGGGCAGCCAGGCGCCGCCGAACCGCTCGGTATGGGCGATCGGGCAGCGCTGCCGCAGGTCGTCCTGGATCGGGTAGGGGTCCGCGGCCCACTCCGGCTCGACGTGGGAGAAGTCGGTCGCCCAGTCGCTGACCGGCCCGGTGATGACCTCGCTCCGGGTACCTGGTTCCTCCTGGCCGGGCTCCCGGGGCTCGAAGGTGAAGCGCTCGTCGACGGCCATGTCACCCCTCCTCGGACAGTTCGATCGCCTGCTCGGGGCAGTTGAGCACGGCCAGGCGCGCGTCGTGCTCCGCCTCCTGCGGCACGGTGCCGTCACCGAGCACCTTGCCGTAGCCCTCGTCGTCGTCACCGAACAGGCCGGGGGCGAGGTCGTAACAGCGGCCGTGGCCCTGACAGAGCTCGGGATTGATCTGCACTTTCACTGCGCGGCTCCTGTCGGATTGGCGGTAACGGTGGCCGGGGCGAGGCCGGCGATCACCCGGGTGAGCAGCACGGCCCACTCCTCATCGGTGACCGCGTGGAGGTCCGGGGTGACGAGCGCGCTGCCCATCGCGAGCAGCAGGCAGAAGTGGGCGATCGCGCCGGGCGACAGCGACGGGTCGAGCTCCCCGCCGGCCTGCGCCGCGCGCACCAGCTCGGCGAGCCCGTTACCGCGCTCGCCCACGTAGTCGCGCATCGGCCGGGCGACGTCCTCGTCGCGGCGCGCGGCGACCAGCGCCTCGACGATGAGGTAGCCGCGGTCGTCGTCCTGGTGGGGGAGCCGCCGGCCCGCGAGCAGCAGCAGCTCGGCGACCGGCCGCTCGGGGTCGGCCGCGAGCAGGTCGGCGAGCAGCCGCCTGCCGTGCTTGCGCAGCGCGGCCACCAGCAGTTCCGCCTTCGACCCGAAGTGCGCGTACAGCGCGCCCGGGCTCACGTCGGCGGCCGCCGCGATGTCAGCGACCCGCGTTCCGTCGTACCCGCGCCGGGCGAACACCTTCGCGGCCGCAAGCAGCAGCCGCTCGCGTGTCTCCGCCGCGGTAACGCCCGCGATGCGTCCCATGCCAGAATTAAAGAACTGCTCATTTAATTAGTCAACGGTACACTTGGCCGGTGCTCTCGCCCCGGGGCCCGACGCTGCGCGAACTGACGGTACAGGCGCTGTCCTCGGTCGAGCGCGGCTATGACCTGCTCGCCCCGAAGTTCGACCGCTCGCCTTTCCGCACCCCCGACGGCGTGCTCGACGCGACCGCCGGCGCCTTGCGCCCGCTCGGCCCGTTCGGCCGGGGGCTGGACGTGTGCTGTGGCACCGGCGCGGGCATGCGGGTCCTCAGCTCCGTGTGCGAGGGACCGGTCGTGGGCACCGACTTCAGCGCGGGCATGCTCGCGCAGGCGCGCACGGCCTGCCCCGCCGCCACGTGGGTGCGGGCCGACGTCCGGGCACTGCCGTTCGCCGGGGCCTTCGACCTGGCGGTCAGCTTCGGGGCATTCGGGCACTTCCTGCCCGCCGAACGGCCCGCGCTCTTCGCCGGCGTGCACCGCGCGCTGCGGGCTGGCGGGCTTTTCGCCTTCCCGGTCTTCACGCTGCCGCCGGTCACCTCACGCTGGTACTGGGCACTGCTCGGGTTCGACCTGGCCATGCGGGTCCGGAATGCGGTGTGGCGCCCCCCGTTCGTCATGTACTACCGCACCTGGCCGCTGCCCGCGGTCCGCGCCGACCTGACGGCGTCCGGGTTCACCGTGACGACAGTTCCGTTGCCGGCTCTCGGCCAGCGCAAGGACGGCACCCCGCGGGACCAGCTTGTCCTCGCCCGCAAACCCGGCCCCCCGAGCTGAACCCGAGCCCGGATCACATCAGGTCAGCGAGTTCGGTGATTGACGACACGGACAGGTCCCACGACCCGGTGGCAACGCCCGCCCCGGGGATCCCGGGTCCCCGCTCCAGCGGCCGGGAGATGAACGCCGCCGCCAGGCCCGCCGCGCGGGCGGCGGCGAGGTCGGCCTCGTGCGCCGCGGCCAGCATGACCTGCCCCGGATCGAGCCCGAGCATGGCGGCGGGCCGCAGGTACGCCTCCCTGGTCGGCTTGTAGGCCCGTGACACGTCCGAGCCGAGGATCACGTCCCACGGCAGGCCGCCCGCCTTGGCCATGTCCAGCAGCAGGGAAGTGTTCCCGTTCGACAGCGGTCCCACGATGTAATCCCGCTTCAGCGCGGTGATCCCCGGGACGCTGTCGGGCCAGGGCGGCAGGAGGTGCCAGGCCCGGTTCAGTGAGTCGAGCGCCGCCGGGCGGAAGCGCCCCGGGTCGAGCCCGAGGTCCTTGAGCACGCCGTCGAGGTTCTCCCGGTGCAGCACGTCCAGCAGGACGAAGGGCCGCTCCCCGGTCCTGACCCGGCGCATCCCCGGCACGTACCGTGCCCGCCAGGCGTCGGCGAACGCGTCCGCGTCGAGTTCGAGCCCGTGCTCCCCGGCGAAGCGGCGGACGGCCGCCGCGACCCCGGTCCGCCAGTCGACCACGGTGCCGAACACGTCGAACAGCACGGCCCGCACGGCCCGGCCGGTAGACACCGCAGTGAACGTCACCCGCCAAGCATCTCATCACGCAGCCGCGCGATCTGCCGGTTCAGGTAGCGCTGCTGCTGCAGGTTGGTGGCCGCCCGGGCGGCGGCCCGGTACGCCTCAAGTGCGGCGCCGCGGTCGCCAGCCAGCTCAAGGAGGTGGCCGCGGACGGCGTGGAAGCGGCGGTCGGTGTTGATCCGGGCATCGCCGCCAAGACGCTGGACCAGCTCCAGGCCCGCCCGTGGCCCGGCGACCATGCTGACCGCGACGGCGTGGTTGAGCGCGACGACCGGGTTGTCGTCTATCCGGAGCAGGACGCCGTAGAGGGCGGCGATCTGGTGCCAGTCGGTCGCTTCCTGGCTCTCCGCCTCGTCGTGGACGGCCGCGATCGCCGCCTGGAGCTGGTATGGCCCGACCGGCCCGCGGGGCAGGGCGGCGCTGACGAGGGCGATCCCTTCGTCGATGGCCCTCCGGTCCCACATACTGCGGTCTTGCTCGGCCATGGGGATGAGTGACCCGTCGGGAGCGGTGCGGGCGCGGTGCCGGGCGTGGATGAGGAGCATCAGGGCCAGCAGGCCGGCCACCTCGCTGTCACCGGGCCGGGCCGCCTGCAGCGTCCGGGTGAGGCGGATCGCCTCCTGGGCCAGGTCGACCCGGATCAACGCGGTTCCCGCCGTGCTGGCGTAGCCCTCGTTGAAGATCAGGTACAGCACCCGGAGGACAGCGTTCAGCCGGCTCTCGAGTTCGCCGGGGGCGGGCAGGGAGAAGGGGACGCCGCTGTCTTTGATCGCCTTCTTGGCCCGGGTGATCCGGCGGGTCACGGTCTGCTCGGATGCTAGGAGGGCGCGGGCGATCTCCGCGGTGCCCAGCCCGCCGACCGCCCGTAGCGTCAGGGCGATCTGCGAGGCGGCCGGCAGCGACGGGTGGCAGCACAGCAACAGCAGCACCAGCGTGTCGTCGGCCGCACCAGCAGGGGAGGGGCCGGGCTCCGTCAGCGCCCACCGGGCAACCGCGTCTTCTCGCTGCCGCCGCGCCCGCTCGGAACGCAGCAGGTCGGTGAGCCGGCGCGACGCCACCGTGATGAGCCAGGCGCGGGGATTGGCGGGCACCCCGTCTTGCGGCCATTGCACCGAGGCCGCTAGCAGCGCCTCCTGGGTGGCGTCCTCGGCGAGGTCGAAGTTGCCGTAGCGGCGGACCACGGCCCCGAGGACCTGCGGCGCCAGACGGCGCAGCAGGTCCTCGGTCTCGGCCGTGATCACCGGCAGCCGGCCTTCGTGCTCAGCCCTCGTAGTCCGGCTGGTGCTCATCGAGCGGCCGCACATCCAGGTAGGCGCGGGCCCGGATGTGCTCGGGGCCCGGGCAGCTAGCGAGCCGGGCGGCGATCTCTGTCGCCCGGTCGAAGCTGTCGCACTCCACGACCCAGTAGCCGGCCAGTACCTCCTCGGTCTCGGCGTAGGGGCCGTCGGTCACCACCGGGGCCCCGTCCTTGAGCTGGATCCGGCGGGTGTGCACCGGGGCGCTCAGGCCCCGGGTCTCGACAAGCTCGCCCGAGTCCAGCAGCTCCTGGTTGTACGCCTCCATGAACGCGCCCAGTGCCGCCCATTCCTCCTGGGTCCACGCGGGCTGCGCTGACGGCTGCTGCCCCGCCATCTCCTGGTACTGCTGCTGGGAGGCGAACGTCAAGATCATGTACTTCACCGTCTGTGTCCTTCCGGCCACGGGCACCTGTGTGGCGCCCTTCATTACGGGACGTCGGAGCCGATGCCACCCGACCGGACATCATCAGCCGCCCACAGCCGCACCGGAGTTGCCGTGTCGTCCCGCGCCCGCGGCGAACCGGGCCACCCCGGTGCCCGCCTCGCTGCTGCCAAGCGTCGTGCGCCCGTGCGCGAACTCCGACGCCAGCGCGGCGCCGGAGTCCAGGCCCTCGGCGTCAAGCACCGAGGCCCGGTCGCTGCGCAGGCAGGCCTGCGGGAGCGCGGCTAGCTCGGCGGCGAGCCGCTGGGCCGCCTCCAGCGCCTGCCCGGCCGGCACCACGCGGTTGGCGAGCCCGATCGCGGCCGCCTCGGCCGCGTCGACCGCTCGCCCGGTGAGGATCATGTCCATCGCCCGGCTGGTGCCGATCAGCCGGGGCAGCCGCACGGTGCCGCCGTCGATCAGCGGGACGCCCCAGCGCCGGCAGAAGACGCCGAACACGGCGGTCTCATCGGCGACCCGCAGGTCGCACCACAGCGCCAGCTCCAGGCCGCCGGCCACCGCGTACCCCGCGACCGCCGCGATGACCGGCTTGGACAGCCGCAGCCGGCTGACCCCCATCGGGGCGTCGCCGTCGGCGGCCACCCGGTTGCCGCGCTCGGTGCCGAACGCGGTCAGGTCGGCGCCGGAGCAGAACACCCCTCCCTCGCCGTGCAGCACCGCCACCGCGGCGTCCGGGTCGGCGTCGAACGCGCGGAAGGCCGCGGCGAGCTGTGCCGCGGTCGGCCCGTCAACGGCGTTGCGCCGGGCCGGCCGGTGCAGGAACACGGTGGTGACCGGCCCCGACCGCTCCACCCGTACCGCTTCGTCAGTCATGCCGGTATCTTCGCACCACGGGGTGGTCATCCCGTGACAGTTCGGTCACCAAATGCCGTTAAGTAAAGTGTGCCCGGGAAGCCTCCGCGGCGTGCGACAGCCCGGGACGCGAACACGGCGACACCATGCACCCCTGAAGTGCGCGGCTTTACCGGTAAATTCCTGTCAGCGGGTAAACTTTTCACCCAATGTAAAGAAATCGCGTCCTGAACGCTTTTTCTTTACCCGCTGTGAAATGTTTACCGGTAAGTCCGGCGGTACCGCCCCTAGATGACCGTTTTGCCGACGACGGGCACTTGACCTGATCGCGCAGGCCGGCGGCGGTGGCGCCGGCGTGGAAAAGCCGAATGGCCCGTGCGAACCGTGAACCCCCGGCCGCACGGGCGATCGCGCTACCCACGACTTACGGAGCGACGTGCGCCGGCTCCCGCCGCTTGCGCCGCCTGCTCTCGCCGGGTGCCCACAGGTGGTACCCGACGGGGAACAGCCGGATGTTGAACCGGTCGACCACCGTGCCCCACAGCCCGCGCCGGGCGAACAGCGCGATCGTGATGGCGACGGCGCCCAGGACGATCAGGTACCAGGCGTTGTAGGACTGCAGTTCCTGCTGCAGCACCATGTAGACGATGGTGCCGAGGATCGGCCCCTCGATGGTGCCGATGCCGCCGATGATCACCGCGAACGCCATCTCGGCGGTCCACTGCACCGAGAACACGCCGCCCGCCGTGCCCGGTACCACCTGGAGCTGCTCGATGGCGAGCACGCCGCCCGCCGCGCCGCAGCCGGCGGCGGCGGCGATGAACACGCCCATCCGCGCCAGGCCGACCCGCACGCCGGAGGACCGCGCGGCCCGCTCGTCGTCGCGGATCGCGGTGAGGGTCAGGCCGACCTTCGACCGCAGCAGCAGGTACACCCCGCCGATGGCCAGCACGGCGACGGTCAGCGCGGCCCAGTAGGTGTAGGCGGTGAGCACCGCCGGCTGCATGCCGGACAGGCCCGGCAGGGGCTCGCCGGTGCCGCCGCCGATGGACGAGATCTGCTCGATCACGAGCATGACCACCGACGCGAGGACCCAGGTGGCGATGGCGAAGTAGCCGAGCCGCAGCCGGGCGACCAGCCACCACAGCGGCACCGCGCACGCCGCGGCGCCGATCGCGGCGAAGACGAGCCCGAACCACGGCGTGATGCCGTGCATCGCCGGGATCAGCACGAAGTACGCGCCGAGCCCGAAGAACGCCTGCTGCCCGACGGACACCAGCCCGGCGTACCCGGCGAGCAGGTTCCACATCGAGGCGAGCGTGAGCACGATCAGCCCCTGCACCATGATGCCGGTGGTGCCCGGCCCCACGTAGTAGGGGAAAGCGAACAGCACGACGATCAGCACCAGCGCGCCGACGCCGCTGTACAAGGTGTTGCTGCGCGAGCGGGTCACCCGCACGTCGGTGAGGTCAGCGGAACGGGAGCTTGCTGCGAGTTTCTCCGTCATGAGGTAGCCCCCTGGCCGACGAGCCCCTGCGGGCGGATCACGAGGACGAGCAGGAAGACCGCGTACCCGGCGAGCTGCTCCCACGAGGGGTTGATCTGCGCGCCGACCGCCTGGGCGACGCCGAGGATGACGCCGCCGAGCAGGGTGCCCCACAGCGAGCCGAGGCCGCCGATGACCACCGAGGCGAACGCGAACAAAAGGATCGTGTCGGTGCCGAGCGTGGGGCTGATCGTGGTGATCATCCCCTCGAACATGCCGGCGACCGCCACGGTGCCGAACGCGATCGCGGCCGCGATGCCGAACACGTGCCGGTAGTTCGCCCCGGACAGCTGCGCCGCCTCCTGGTCGTCGGCGACGGCGCGGATCAGCCGGCCGTACCTGGACCGCGACAGGTACTGCTGCAGGCCGAGCAGCACGACCACCGCCAGGACGAAGATGACGACGTACAGCCAGGGGATGACGATCTGCGAGCCGATCGAGAACGACGCGGTGATGAACGATTCGCCGACGCCGATGCCCCGGCTGTTGGCGGTGAAGAACTGCTGCAGGGCGTTCTCGATGATGATCGACAGGCCGAAGGTGACGATCAGCGTGGTGAGCTCGCCGCGGCTGAT
The DNA here is from genome assembly GCA_036391275.1 of Trebonia sp. Classification (GTDB taxonomy): domain Bacteria; phylum Actinomycetota; class Actinomycetes; order Streptosporangiales; family Streptosporangiaceae; genus Trebonia. The sequence goes on along the minus strand of DASWAE010000029.1, from coordinate 2,034 downwards.
CGCGCCCTGGATGATCGACCGCTGCAGGATGTACCCGATGACCGCCATCAAGATGACGACGATCGGGATCGACCAGAGCACCGGCACGTGGGTGACCGCGATGACGCCGACGCCGATGTACCCGGCCATCACGGCCAGGTCGCCGTGCGCCAGGTTGACCACCTTCATGACGCCGAACATCAGCGACAGCCCGCACGCGAACAGCGCGTACAGCCCGCCGATCAAGATGCCCTGGATGATGGCGTTAACCCAGGCCATGATCGCTCCCCTCGGTGGCGCCGAAGTAGGCGGCCTCCACCTGCTCCCTGGTGACTTCCGCGGGGGTGCCCTCGAGGGTGACGTGCCCCTCGAGCAGGCACTGCAGGTGGGTGGCGACCCGCAGCGCCTGGCTGACGTCCTGCTCCACGAGCAGGATGGTGATGCCGGACTCCAGGACCTGCGGCAGCATGGCGTAGATGCGCTGCACGATCACCGGCGCCAGGCCGAGCGACAGCTCATCCAGCAGCAGCATCCGGGGGTTGGCGACCAGCGCGCGGCCGATCGCGACGGACTGCTGCTCGCCGCCGGACATCTGCGCGGTCTTCTGCCCGCGCCGCTCCTTCATCCACGGGAACAGCTCGTAGACCCGGTCGATGGTCCAGTGGCCCTTGCGGGCGAAGGACATGCCGACCTTGAGGTTGTCCTCAAGGGTCAGCGACGGGAACAGCCGCCGGCCTTCCGGGACCATCACGATCCCGGCGGTGGCGCGCTTGTCCGGCCGCAGCCCGGTTACGTCTTTGCCGTCGTAGGCGATCGAGCCTGAGGTGGGATGGTGCAGGCCCGCGATGGTACGGAGCAAGGTCGATTTTCCCGCGCCGTTGGCCCCGATCAGGGCGTAGACCTCGCCGGGGAAGACCGTGAGCGAGATGCCCGACAGCGCGCGGAGCTGCCCGTGGTGCACGACGAGGTCGCGGACCTCCAGCAGCGGCGCCCCGTTACCGCCTGCCCGATATCCTGGCTTGCCATCGGGCCGGCCCTCGGGGGGTACGGGGGGTCGTCCCCCCGGGGGATCACTGCGGGTACTCATCGGGCCTCACCCTCTTCCAGCACGGCCTCGATCGTCGAGGCGTCGACGGCCTCGCTGCCGAGGTACACCTCGCGCACCCGCGGGGTGGACAGCACCTCGGCCGGCGTGCCGTCGCCGATGAACTCCCCGCCGTACAGGCAGGTCATCCTGTCGACCAGCGACGTCAGCGCGCGGACCACGTGCTCGATCCAGATCACCGCGACGCCCTCGGCGTTGATGCCGCGGATGATCTCCACGAGCCCGGTGACCTCGGGGTCGGTCAGGCCGCCCGCGACCTCGTCAAGCAGCAGCAGCTGCGGGCCGGTGGCCAGCGCCCGGGCGATCTCCAGCCGCTTGCGGGCCAGCAGGCCGAGCCGCCCGGCGGGCACGTTCGCCTCACCGGACATCCCGGTCCGCTCAAGCGCGGACGAGGCCGCCGCGTAGCTGGCCCGGCGGCGCATGCCGCCGCCTTGCTGCGCGGCCACCAGCACGTTCTCGAACACGGTCATGTCCGTGAACGGACGGGGGACCTGATAGGTCCGCCCGATGCCGAGGCGGCACCGGGCGGCCGAGTCCAGCCGGGTGACGTTCTTCCCGGCGAAGCTCACCTGGCCGGCGCCAGGGGCAAGGTCGCCGGAGATGAGGCCGAACAGGCTGGTCTTGCCAGCCCCGTTCGGCCCCACGATCCCGACGGTATCCCCGGCGCCGACCGAGAAACTGAGGTCTTCCGCGATGACGACGCGGCCGAACCGTTTCGTCACGTGGTCGAGCTCGAGGAGTGGATTACTCATGCTTCCTGATTGTTCGGGATTTAGGAGAAGGTGGGCAGTAGATCGCCGGTTATTTTCGTGTTGGGCAGCAGCGTGTTGTCGACGACCTTGGCCTCGAGCGGGTACTTGGTGCCCTTCTGCCACTGGATGCCGACCGGCGGGGTGATGGCCGCGCCGGGGGCGGGGTTGGTCTTGGGGTCGGTCGAGGTGTAGTCGAGC
>DASWAE010000028.1:0-60826 GCA_036391275.1 Trebonia sp. | reverse complement strand
TCCATCGGGTGCCCGGCGCCGAGCATCTGCCACATCAGCTGCCTGGTGAGCACGGCCGAGACCGGCGCGGCGCCGGCCGCGATCTCCGCCGCGAGCTTGGTGGCGAGCGGCAGCAGGTCGGCTGGTGCGCAGACCGTGCGCGTCAGCCCCGCGGCCAGTGCCTCACTGGCCGGGAACACCCGGCTGGTGAGGCACCATTCCAGCGCCTGGCTGATCCCGACGATCCGCGGCAGGAACCAGCTGGCCGCTCCGTCCGGGACGATGCCGCGCCGGGCGAACACGAATCCCACCCGGGCGGTATCGGCCATGATCCTGATGTCCATCGGCAGCGTCATAGTGGCACCGAGGCCGACCGCGGGCCCGTTGATGGCGGCGATGACCGGCTTCAGCGAGCGGTAGATACGCAGTACCAGCATCCCGCCCCGGTCGCGATGGAACTCAGGGTCGTCGGCCCTCGCGGTGTAGTTAAAGGTGCCTGCTCCGCCGGACAGATCGGCCCCGGCGCAGAAAGCCCGGCCGGCCCCGGTCACGACGACCGCACGGACGCCGTCGTCACGGTCGGTCTGATCGAATACCCGGAACAGGGCCTCGAACATTTCCGCGTTGAGCGCGTTGAGCTTGTCCGGGCGGTTGAGCTGAACCGTGGCGACACCGTCATTGACGGTGTAAAGGACCGGCTCGGACTGAGTCGTCTCGGTCATGGATGCTCTTTCTCCTTCGCGGGCCCCGCGGGCATGCCCGCGGGGCCGTTACCGTGCTAGCGCAGGGTTCAGCGGGCCAGGTTCGGCGGGCTACCTCACGGGCAGGCGGCGCTGAGCTCGGCGAGGCCTCCCGTGACGGTGGCGGTCGCGTCGGCGGTGCTCTCCGTCGCCAGCTTCTGGACGTCCGCGATCCAGTCACCCATCACTTTCTTGCCCTTGGCCGAGGTGAGCTTGGCCGCGTCCGCCTGGAGCTGCGTCAGGTAGGTCGCCAGGTCGGCGGCCGCCTTGGTCTTGGACTCGGACTGCAGCGGCACCAGGGTGGAGATCGCCGAAGAGTCGACCTGCTTGATGATGACGCAGTCCGCGGCGGAGACCCCGGACACGCCGGAGCCGGCCGCGGAGGCGGCCGAGCTCGCGGCGGAGGCGACCGCGGAGGCGGCTGAGCTCGCGGCGGAGGCAGCCGCGGAAGCGGCCGAGCTCGCCGTGGAGGCGGCGGAGCTCGCGTTACTTGAGGTGCAGGCGGCGAGTACCGCGCAGCACCCGCCGACGGCGATCACCGCCAGCGCCCGCCCCGGGGCGTGCGCACGCGACAGCTTAATTCGGTTGAGCACTTCAATCTCCTTTCGGCCATTGCCGGGTCCCGCCAAGACGACATCGCGGGACACATCGGCGTGCCGACAGCGTGTGTTCACATAATCTGCTGGACTGCACTGACCAGTAACGCACACGTCGCCATTGCGCGCCGCCCGGACAGGCGTAATTCTCGACCTGTGCGGCACACGGGCCGCCGGCTACGACGGGAGTCGCGATGGGATTGCTCGACGGCAAGGTCGCCCTCATCACCGGAGGTGCCCGGGGACAGGGACGGGCCCATGCGGTGACGTGCGCGCGTGAGGGCGCCGACGTGATCATCGCGGACGTCGCGGATCAGCTGCCCACCGTTTCGTACAAGCTCGCGACCATGGACGACCTCGAGGAGACGGTCAGCCTCGTCGAGGCCCACGACCGGCGCGCGATCGCGGTGCGGGCCGATGTCCGCTCGCAGGGGCAACTCGACGCGGCCGTGGGGGCCGGCCTGTCCGCGTTCGGCAAGGTCGACATCCTGATCGCGAACGCCGGCATCTGGACACTCGGCTCGTTCTGGGAGCTCACCGACGAGCAGTGGGACGAGATGATCGGCGTCAACCTGACCGGCGTCTGGAAGGCGGCGAAGGCCGTCGCGCCGCACATGATCGAACGCCGCAGCGGATCCATCGTGATCACCGCGTCGGTGAACGCCCTCGAAGCCGGCCAGTACACCGCGCATTACGTGGCCGCCAAGCACGGCCTCATCGGGCTGATGCGCAACATCGCGCTCGAACTCGCGCCGTACGGCATCCGGTGCAACGCCATCAGCCCCGGCGCGGTCAAGACGCCGATGACCAACCATCAGGGCGCCTGGGACATGTTCGCCGGCCACCCCGGCGGGACCGAGGAGGACATGACCGAGGCAGGCCACCACTACGCGCTGCTCGCGGGCACGTCGTGGCTGGACCCGCAGGACATAGCGAACGCCGCGCTTTACCTCAACTCCGACCTGGCATCGAAGGTCACCGGGGTGACGCTCCCGGTCGATGCGGGACACCTCACCCTGTCCGGCTACAACCCGGTTTCCACCCGGTGACGCGGCTTGGGGCACCGGTTGGGCCGGGCTTCCGCTAAGCGACCGCCATCGTCCCGGTCGTGCCGGTCACCCGCCAGCCGGCGCCAGGCTGGTCCCGCAGCACGTAGGTAAGCCAGGTCGCGCCGAGGCAGGCGACGGAGCCGTTGATGCCGACCCGCATCTCAGCGCCGTGGGCCGCCGGCGAGCCGAGCGTGATCAGGATGCCGCCGTTCCTGACGTGCCAGCAGCCGTCGGTGGTCGCGATCACCGATTCCCGGTCGGCGATGAAGGTGACGTGCGCCGTCCCTGCCAGTGCGGCCGTTACCTGGCGCTGGACCTGCGGCGTGATCGGCGTTCCCGGCCCGTGCGTCCCCATCGGGTCCGCGGCATCCGGGTAGGCCTTGTCGATCACGTAGACCGTGGTGAAGGGCTGGCCGGGGAAGGAGTTCTCCGCGGGCGTGCTCAGGTACCTGCGCAGGACCTGCGCGTACATCTCGGCCTGTTCGGCTGGGGCCTGTTCGGCTGGGGCCTGTGAGCGGACGGCGGCCGGGCTGCTGCCGCTGGCCTGGGCGTGCACGGTCGGCGGCGTACCCGTAGCGGCAGCGCCGCCGCAGCCCGCCGCGCTCGCCACCAAGGTGGTCAGGACGATAGCGGCGGCCGTGGTGACAATCGCGCGTCGCATCGAAGCCCCTCCGGGAGGGTTACCTGGGTTTGCCGTCACTGCTTCGACGGAACGAGGCGCTGTCACGGTTCCATGCGGCGCGCCGGCGGATGAGGGTGAGCTGCGTGAGGCCGATCCGTCAGCATATGTTGACGCACGGGTGTTCGTCAGCATAAGCTGACGGACATGCGGAGCACACTCGAGGTCGCCGAGGGCGCCGCCAGCAACGACCCGGACGTCGGGTTGCGCGCGGTGGCGGCCCTGCGCGCGCTCACCGAACGGCTGGAGATCCTCCAGGTCGACAACGCACGGCAACTCGGCTGGTCCTGGCAGGACATCGCCACCCGGCTCGGCGTCACCAAGCAGACCGTGCACCGCAAGCACGGCCACCGGACCGGGAGGCGATGATGCCCGCGCGGTTCACCGGCGATGGCTGGCAGGTGATCCTGTGCGCGCAGGAGCAGGCGCGCCGGCTCGGGCATGACTTCATCGGGTGCGAGCACCTGCTGTACGGGCTCGCTTCCGGCGACGGCGGTGTCGGTGCCGTGCTGCGCGAGCGGAACGTCACCCCTGAGCGCGTCGAGGCGGAATTCGTCCGCCTGATCGGCCCGGAGAACACCGCCGCCGGCAGCCGGTTCGACACTCTCGACCGCGACGCCCTGACCTCGATCGGCATCGACCTCGATACGGTGCGGAACCGGATCGAGGCGGCATTCGGGCCAGGTGCCCTGGCGCCGGACGCCCCGGCGTCACGCGGGCGGCGGAGATCGCGCCGCCACCGGGGTTCCGGTCGCGTGGCCGGCCACCTCCCGGTCACCCGCCGGGCTAAGAAATGCCTCCGGCACTCACCCCGCGAGGCAGGGGCTCTCCCCGGCGGCCACGTGGGCGCCGAGCAGATTGCCCTCGCGCTCCTCACCATGGACAACGGCCTGCCGCGGCGTATCTTGTCGGCCATCGGCGCCTCCGCCCCGCAACTGCGCGCCGACATCCTCGACCAGGGGAGGCGACCGCCGGATCGGGCGGTGTTACGGCAGGGGGTACCGGGAACCGACGGAAGGGTGCGCCGCCTGATGCTCGCTCATCCGCCCCGATAGAGCGCTTTTCAGGAAGGGTTTTGGTGTTAGGAAGGGTTTCTAGTACTGGAGTGCTAAAAACCCTTCATGATCATGAACGTCGGCCGCGACGCTGGTGGCTGTGTCACCAGAGGTGTGGAAGTGGCGTATGAGGCCGGTGACTGTGCGGCCGGCGGTGCGCGGGGCGCGGGGCGTGGTACTGGGGATGGCCCGGAAGGCGGCCTCGTTGGTGAAGACCAGCGGCTGCTCGAAGCACTTGCACGGATGCGGCGTCAGCCGGGTGCTCATCCAGGCGGCGGACCGCCGTCGCTTGCCGCAGGGCCGTGCTACTAAATATCATACTAATTAGATTGAGTGTCATGATGGAAGAGAGGAGGCGCCCGGTGACCGCCGCCCCGGTGAATTGCCGCGGGTACCCCGTCTCGGAACTTTGCCGCCGCCACAGCTTTGAGGAGGTCGCGTATCTCCTCTGGCACGGCGAACTGCCCACCCGTGACCAGCTTTTCGCCCAGCACCGGCTCGAGCGCGCACAGCGCGCCCTCGATCCGGGCGTTGCCGCCGCTCTCGCCGCGCAGCCGCTCAGCACGCAACCGGTGGATGCGCTGCGCAAGGCGATCAGCGCGCTCGGCGCGCGGGCCCCCGCGGACCACGGTCCCCTGCCGGCGGCGGTTCACGCGCAGGCGCTGCGCCTGTTCGCCGTGCTGCCCTCGCTCGTCGCGTTCGAGCAGCGCCGCCGCCGCGGGCTTTCCCTGGTGGCACCGCGCGCCGACCTCGGCTACGCGGCGAACCTCCTCTACATGACCTTCGGCAAGGTACCGGAGCCGCAGGTCGTCGCCGCTTTCGAGCGGTCGCTTATCCTGTACGCCGGGGACGGCTTCAGTGCGCCTGCGCCCTTCAGCACTCCCACTACCTTCATTGCCTCCGCTCTGGCCGCTCGCGCCGGCGCCTCCCGGCTGTCGGTCCTGTACAGCGCGGTGGCAGCGGCGGTCGGCGCGCTCAAGGGAAGCGCCCAAGGCAGTGCCATGGAAGCGGTGATGGAGATGATGAACGAGGGCGTCGTGCCCGGCGACGTGCGGTCACGGGCCGAAGCGGCGCTGGCGGCGGGGCGGGGCATCCCGGGTTTCTGCCCCGATGTCTCCAGCGGCGGCGATGCCCGGGTCCCGGCCATGCGCAGCGTACTCGGCATGATCGCCTCGCTTCGCGGCGGCCAGCAGCTCATCGAGACCTATGAGGCGCTCGCGGCCGCCGTGCACGAGGCGACGGGACTGCGCCCCAGCCTCGATTACCCGACCGCACCCGCCTACCACCTGATCGGCTTCGACGCCCGGATGTTCACCCCGGTACTCGCCGCCGCCCGCCTCCCTGGCTGGACCGCGGAGCTGGCCGGCCAGCTCACGGCGGGCGTCACCCGGCCCCGGGCCGCCGGCGACGGCCAGGCCGCCCGTCGCCCGGCGGGCGAGCGGTGATGCCCGGCGACACCGTGGCCCAGTGGGACGACCGCACGAGCCGCTGGCAAGACTGGCCCGCCAAGCGGCTGGCCGGCCGCAAGCGGGAGCTCGACCTGACGGTCAGCGTCGTCATTCCCGCGCGCAACGAGGAGCCGACGGTCGGCGAGGTGGTGTCCCGCATCGCACGGCTCGCCGCCGGCACCGGGCTGGTGGACGAGCTGGTGGTGATCGACTCCGATTCCACCGACAAGACGGCCGCGGCCGCGGCCGGGGCCGGCGCCACGGTGCACCGCGCCCGCGAGGTGGCCCCGGACCTAGGCGCCTTCCCCGGCAAGGGAGAGGCCCTGTGGAAGTCCCTGCTGGTGACCAAGGGGGACCTGCTGGTCTTCGTAGACGCCGACCTGACGCACTGGGGCCCGCACTTCGTGACCGGGCTGCTCGGGCCGCTGCTTTTCGACGAGCGCGTCATGCTCGTCAAGGGGTTCTACGAGCGGCTCTACGCCGGCAGTGACGGCTCGGTCACCGCCGACGGCGGGCGGGTCACCGAGCTTGTCGCCCGGCCACTGCTCAGCCTCTGGTGGCCGGAACTGGCGGGTATCGTGCAGCCGCTGGCCGGCGAGTGGGCGGCTCGCCGGAACCTGATGGAGTCGCTGCCCATCCCGGTCGGCTACGGCATCGAGCTCGCGGTCCTCCTCGACACCGCCAAGGAGCACGGGCTCGAGGCGATCGCGCAGGTCGACCTGGGCAGCCGGGGACACAAGCACCAGGCGAGCCACGACCTGGCGGTGATGGCGGCCGAACTGCTGCTCGTCGCCGAGCGCCGCCGCGGCCTGCCCGCGCGCGAGCCGGGCGAGCTAGCGGGTCCGGCCCGGCTGCACCAGTTCACCCGCTCGGACGGTGAGCTGCGGCCGGTCTCCCGGCCGGTCCCGGTACACGAACGGCCGCCCGTCCGGTCGATGACGGAGTTCCGGTAATGACTCGACGGGGGGCCGCGTGCTGATCCGTAACGCGCGGGTGTGGCCGCGGGACGCTCATCTGGCCGCCGCGGAGGCGCTGGCGGACATTCCGCCGAGCGACGTGCGCCTGGCCGGCGGCGTGGTCGCCGCGTGCGCACCGGACCTGCGGCCCGAGCCCGGCGAAGAGGTGATGCAGGCGGCCGGCGGGGTCCTGCTGCCCGGCCTGCATGACCACCACGTGCACCTGCGGGCACTTGCCGCCGCGGCGGCGAGCGTTCCCGTCGGCCCGCCGCAGGCCGGTAACGCCGCCGAACTGGCCGCCCGGTTGCGCATGGCGGACGCGGGCCTGCCGCCGGGGGCATGGCTGCGCGCCGTCGGCTACCACGAGTCGGTCGCCGGGCCGCTCGACCGCCACCTTCTCGACCGGCTCCTCCCCCGGCGCCCGGTGCGCGTGCAGCATCGCTCCGGCGCGCTCTGGGTGGTCAACTCGCTCGCGGCCCACCAGCTGGGCCTCGACGAGTGCGAGCTCAGCGGGGTGGAACGCGACGACGCCGGCCGCCCGACCGGGCGGCTCTGGCGGATGGACCGCTGGCTCGCCGAGCGGCTGCCCCCGGTGGCCGCGGACCTGGCCGCGGTGAGCAGGAAAGCGGTATCACTCGGGATCACGGGTTTCACGGACGCGACGCCAGGCGTGCGCGAGGGCGACCTCGCGTTCCTCGCCGGCGGCCAGGTCGCGCAGCACGTGCACTGCATGCCGGCCCCGGAAGTACGCACGCCGCCAGGGATCAGCGCCGGCCCGGTGAAGATCATGCTCGACGACACCACCCTGCCCCTGCTGGATGAACTCGCCGAGCGGATCCAGGACGCGCACGCGGCCGACCGTGCGGTCGCGGTGCACTGCGTGACCCGCGTCCAGCTCGTGCTCACGCTCGCCGCGCTCGGTCTCGCCGGCCGGCGGCCGGGCGACCGGGTCGAGCACGGCGCGGTGGCCGGCGCCGATTCCCTGCCGGACCTCCGCGGGCTGACGGTCGTCACGCAGCCGCACTTCATCGCCGAGCGCGGGGAGCAGTACGTCGCCGACGTGCCGCCGCAAGACCGGCCTGACCTGTGGCGGCTGCGTTCCCTCGTCGACGCGGGGATAGACGTCGCGGCGGGCAGCGACGCCCCGTTCGGCAACGAGGACCCGTGGCACGTGATGCGCGCCGCGGTCCGCCGCCCCGCGGGCTTCGCCGCGGACGAGGCGGTCTCGCCCGCCCGGGCGATCGCCCTGTTCCTCGGCGAGCCCGCCGCACCGGGCGTGCAGCGGCTCGTGGCCGCGGGCCGCCCGGCCGACCTCACGCTGCTCCGCGCCGGCCCCCTCGACGTGCTGAGTTCACTCGGGTCCAACCTGGTCGCCGCGACGTTCATCGGCGGCGAGCTCGCCTACGCCCGCTCTTAACAGGAGCCGTGTGCCACACTGCCGTGGATGGCTGGTTACCTGCCCACCGAACTCGCCGAACTGGCGGGGGAACTCGAGCTGCACCTGCCGCCGGACGGGAGGCCCGCCAACCCGCTCGTGGTGGTTGAGCTCGACCGCTGGCGCGACGCGCCACCGGAGCTGATCGGCCGCGCCGCCGCCCTGGTGGCGAACGCGGTGCCGGTCACCGCAGGCGTGCTCGCGGGGCCGCCGGCGGCCGGCCTGGAACCGCTCATCGCCGCGGCGACGCTGACCCTGACCGCCTGGACGGCGCCGGACGGCGGGATGCGGGAGTCCGTCCCGGTCGGGGACCTTCCCGGCTCACCCGGCCTGGACGGGGCGCTCGCCCGGCTGCGGGCGGCGGCCGAACGGTCGCCGCGGGCCGCGATCGCGTGCGGCCAGCTGGTGCGGCAGACAGCCGCCCTTGATACCGCCGGCGGCCTGGCGGCCGAGGCCGCGGCGTACTCCCTGCTGCTCGGCGGGCCGGAGTTCGCCCGCTGGCTCGGCGAGCGCGGCGCACCGCGCCACCGCGCGCTCCCCGCCGAGCCGGTCAGCGTCAGCCGCGACGGCGCGCGGCTGTCGATCGTGCTCAACGACCCCGGGCGGCGCAACGCGTTCAGCGCGCGGCTGCGGGAAGCGCTGCTCGACGCGCTGCTCGCCGGCGAGGCCGACGAGACCGTCGCTTCGGTCGAGCTGAGCGGCGCCGGGCCCGCCTTCTGCAGCGGCGGGGACCTGGACGAGTTCGGGACCGCGACCGACCTGGTGGCGGCCTACCTGGTGCGGGTGTCCCGGGCACCCTGGCGGGTCATCGACCGCATCGCGGCCAAGGTCACCGTCACGGTGCACGGCGCCTGCGTCGGGGCGGGCACCGAGATGGCCGCGTACGCCGGGCGGATCGTCGCCGCGCCGGACGCCTTCTTCGCGCTTCCCGAAGTCGGCATGGGCCTGGTTCCCGGCGCCGGCGGCTCGGTCAGCGTGCCGCGGCGGATCGGCCGCTGGCGCGCGGCCTGGCTGATGCTGACCGGCGACCGGCTTCCCGCCGCGACAGCGCTGCGCTGGGGCCTCGTGGACGAGGTACTGCGGGCCAGCGGCTAGCCGCGCGTGGCGATGCCCAGGATGAAGATGTCGGCGAACGACTTCGCGACTTCCTTGACCGAGAAATGGCCGCCGGCGCGGAGCGACAGGTACGTGTAGTTGTGCATGCCGAGCCACGCGATGACCGAGAGCCGGGTGTCAAGCGGCCGGAACTCGCCGGCTTCGGTGCCCTGCTGGAAGACGGCCTCGACCCGCCGCTCGTAGGCCCGCCGCCGCTGCCGGAACATCTCGGCGTTCTTGCCGGTCAGCGCGGGGAAGTCATGCAGGAACACCCAGACGTGGTCCGGGAAGCGGAAGATCACGTCAAGGAGTTCCTCACCCAGCATCGTCAGCTGCTGCGTCGGCGTTCCGCCTGCCAGGCTCACCCGGTCCGCGCCAAGCATGACTTCATCCATGACCCGGTCGTGGATGGCGGCAAGGAGCTGCTCCTTGGAGCCGATGTAGTAGTAGAGGGCGCCCTTGCCGATGCCGTTCGCCTCACAGAGCTCCGTTGTGCTCGTGGCATGGTAGCCGCGCTCGGCGAACACCTTCGCGGACGTATCCACGATCTCGTGGCGACGCGCCTGCCACTTGGCACTCTTGCCCTGCTTGTCCTTCACCCTGGTTTGCGGCATCCTGCAGCCTCATCTAGTGGGAGCTTCTGTTGACTACTAAAGTAACCTGTTCCGACGGGTCGGTTTATGGCCGGCGCGCTCCGTTCAGGGCTATCGTCAGCGGGGCCAAAACTACCCAGGCACCGAACTCCCGGCTCCTCCGCCATCCCTTACCACCAGTAAAAATGGTACTACTGACTGGTCAGTCGAATCAAGAAGGCTGGCTGAGCCGGTCGCGGCGGGGGAACCCGCGGAAACCCGCGCAGCCCCGCCCCCGCGGAACCCCCGCGGAACCGGAGCCCGCGCGAAAACCCAGCCCGGGCGGCAATTCAAGCCTCACGCGGCAACTCCAGCTCAGACGGCACTCAAGCCCACGCGGCAACTCAAGCCCACGCGCCAACTCCAGCCCACGCGCCAACTCCAGCCCGGGCGGCAACTCAAGCTCAGACGGCAACTCCAGCTCAGACGGCAACTCCAGCTCAGACGGCAACTCAAGCCCAGGCGGCAACTCAAGCCCAGGCGGAACTCCAGTCCACGCGGCAACTCAAGCCCACGCGGCACTCCACCTTCCGGCGGATGGTTGTGGCAACCAGCCGCCTATGACCGGCCCGTTGCCACAACCATCCGGCTGGACCGAAGGAGCCGACGGAGGCCGGGCAACCCGGAGGCCGGTCAACCCCGGGCCGGTCAACCCGGAGGCCGGTCAACCCGGGGGCCGGTCAAGCCGGGGGCCGGTCAAGCTGGCGGCCGGTCAACCCGGGCACGGCGAGCCGATCGCCCCTGCGGATACGGTTCCCGCCTGACACGCCGTGACGCCGGGAACCAGTCGCCGGCCCCCCGGGTTTGCTCATTGCGGTGGCCATCCCGCTGTTTCTATTATGTACTGACCAGTCAGTGTAGGACGGTTAGGCGAGAGGGCCATGGACTTCACACTCACCGAGTTCGAGGGCGAACTGCTTAACCTGGGCCGCACCTACGCCGAACGCGAGATCGCGCCGGTCGCGGCGCGCGCGTGGCACGAGGAACGCTGCCCGACCGAGCTGTTGCGCGGCCTTGGCGAACTCGGCCTGCTCGGCACGCTCGTGCCGGAGAAGTGGGGCGGCATCGGCTCGTCCACGGTGGGTTACGTCGCGCTGCTCGAAGCCCTGGCAACGGTTGACCCGTCGGTGGCGACGGCCTGGCAGGCGCACTCCACCATCGGCAGCATGCCGCTGCTGCTGTTCGGCGACGACGCGCAGCGCGAGCGCTGGCTGCGGCCCCTCGCCGAGGGCAGCAAGATCGGCGCGTTCGGGCTGACCGAGCCCGGGGCGGGCTCGGACGTCCGCTCGCTGCGGACCCGGGCGGAGCAGGTATCCGGCGGGTGGCTGCTCAACGGGCATAAGGCCTTCATCACCAACGCCGGCACCGACATGAGCTTCGGCGTCACCGTGCTCGCCCGCACCGGCGCGGACGCCAGCGGCAAGCCCCGCTACGGCAGCTTCATCGTCGAGCAGGGCACCGGGGGCTACACCCTGGGGCCGAAGCTGCGCGGCATCGGCTGGAAGTCCGCGGACACCAGGGACCTGTTCTTCGATGACGTGTTCGTGCCCGACAGCCAGGTGGTAGGTGAGCCGGGCGGCGGGCTCGGCCAGTTCCTGTCCGCCCTTGAGGTCGGGCGGATCTCGGTCGCCGCGCTGTCCGTCGGCACCGCCGCGGGAGCGCTGCGGCTGGCCCTGGCCTACGCCAAGCAGCACGAGGCGTTCGGCACCCCGATCGCCAGCTTCCAGGCCATCCAGTTCAAGCTGGCGGACATGGCGACCGAGGTCGAGGCCGCCCGCTGGCTCACTTACTACGCGGCCGCGCTGCGCGACGCGGGCAAGCCCTTCAAGAAGGAGGCCGCCATGGCCAAGCTAAAGGCCAGCCGGGTCGCCACGGCGGTGGTGAGCGAGGCGGTGCAGATCTTCGGCGGCGCCGGCTACATGCTGGAAAGCGACGTCGCTCGCTTCTACTGCGACGCCAAGGTGCTGGAGATCGGCGAAGGCACCAACGAGATCCAGCATCTCGTGATCGCCCGCGAGCTCGGCTGCTAGCGGCCGTGGAGAACGAGGCAAGCGCGCCCCCGGCCCCCGCGCCCGGGCATCCCGGTCTCGCCGGCCAGCGGGTGGTGATTACCGGCGCCGGGCGCGGCCTTGGCAGCGTCCTGGCCGCCGCCTTCGACGCCGCGGGCGCCCGGATCGCCCTGGTGGCCAGGTCCAAGCCCGCGCTTGAGGAGGTGGCCAGGCAGCTGACCGGGGAGCACCTGGTGTGCCCGGGCGACGTCAGGGACGAGCTGTTCAACGAGACCGTCGCCGAGCGGATGAACGAGCGGTTCGGCGGCATCGACGTGTGGATCGCCAACGCCGGGGTGTCCCGCGAGGACCACGACATCACCCGGCTCACCCCCGATGCCTGGCGCGAGGTGATCGACACCAACCTGACCGGCACCTTCCTCGGCGCCCGGGCGGCCGCCGCCCGGATGGGCGCGGGCGGCCGCATCATCGTCACCGGGTCGGTGCTCGGCGACCGGCCGCACGGCCGCCTGGCCGCCTACTCAGCCTCTAAGGGCGGCGTCCACGCCCTGGTCAGATCGCTCGCGCAGGAACTCGGGCCGCGCGGCATCACCGCCAACGCGGTCGCGCTCGGCTGGTTCGAGACCGGGCTCGGCGCGTTCTGGCAGCGTGACGAGACCCGCGAGCGGGACATCGCCGCGCACACCGCGCTCGGCCGCTGGGGAACCGCGGCCGACCTGCCCGGCATCTACCTGTTCCTGGCGTCCGCCGCCTCGGCGTACATCACTGGAACCACGATCACCGTTGACGGCGGCTACTCGCTGCTGTGACTCTCGTCCCGGGCTGACGCCGAAGGAGATGGTCATGTTCAACCTCACCCGGTCCCTGGACCGGAACGCTGACCGCACGCCGCACGAGGACGCGGTGATCTTCCGCGGCACGCGGCTCACCCACCGGCAGCTCCTTGACCGGGTGAACGCGCTGGCCGCCGCCTTCCGCGCGGCGGGCGTCGGCAAGGGCGACATCGTGGCGCTGCTGATGGGCAACCGCCCCGAGTTCCTGGAGAGCGCGCTCGCCGTCAACCGGGTCGGCGCGGCCTTCCTGCCGATCAACGTGCGGCTGGCCGAGCCCGAGCTTGAGTACATCATCAGGCACGCGGGCGCGGTCGCCATCGTCACCGAGCCCGGTTTCGCCGCCCCGGTGGCCGCCATCGGCAGCCGGCTCACCACCCGGTGGACGGTCGTCATGGCCGGCGGGGACGAAGGCGCGAAGCCGGATGCCGCCGAATACGAGTCATTCCTCGGTTCGCAGCAGGGCGCCTCCGTTCCTCCGGCCGATGTCAGCGAGGATGACCTGCACCGGCTCATGTACAGCTCGGGGACCACCGCCCATCCTAAAGGGGTGCCGGTCAGCTACCGGAACTTCTACTGGAAGACGATCGCGCACATCGCCGAGTTCGGCCTCAGCGCGGCCGACCGGACCCTCATGGCCGGGCCGATGTACCACGTCGGCGCGTTCGACCTGCCCGGCATCGGCACCTGGTGGGCGGGCGGCAGCCTGGTCATCCTGCCCCGCTTCGACGTGCCGGACCTGCTCGACGCCATCGAACGGGAGCAGCCGACCAACGCCTGGCTGGCGCCCGCCATGGTGAACGCGACGCTCAACGCCATCGCCCAGTCGCCCGAGCTCGGCAAGCGCAGCACCGCGAGCATCCGCTTCATCACCGGGGGCGGGGAGAAGATGCCGCTGCCACTGATCGAGCGGCTGCTCGCGGCGTTCCCCAACGCCCGCTTCGCCGACGCGTACGGGCTGACCGAGACGGTGTCCGGCGACACCTTCAACGACCAGGCGCACACGCTGTCCAAGATCGGCTCGGTGGGCAAGCCGGTGGTCAACCTGGACGTCCGGATCCTCGGCCCGGACGACGCCCCGGTGCCGCTCGGCGAGCAAGGCGAGATCGCGCTGCGCGGTCCCAAGGTGGTGTCCGGCTACTGGAAGAACCCGGACGCCACCGCGGCCGCGTTCACTTCCGACGGCTGGTTCCGCACCGGTGACATCGGCCACCTCGACGCGGACGGCTACCTCTACATCGACGACCGCAAGAAGGACATGATCGTGTCCGGCGGCGAGAACGTGGCCACCTCCGAGGTGGAGCGCGTGCTGTACGAGTGCGGGGCGGTGCTCGAGGCGGCGGTGGTGGCCATGCCCGACGAGCGCTGGGGCGAGGTGCCGCGCGCCTTCGTGGTGCTCAAGCCGGACGAGCTGGTCACCGAGCAGGCGCTGATCGCGCACTGCCGGTCGCGGCTGGCCGGGTTCAAGACCCCCAAGCAGGTCGTGTTCCTTGCCGCGCTGCCGCGCAACCCCTCGGGCAAGGTACTCAAGCGCGAGCTGCGCGGGTTCGACAGCAAGGCGGAAGGGTAACCACGTGCTAGCGCCGGTCCCACCAGCGGCAGAGCCCGCCGGGCTGTCGGCCGACAGCCTGCTCGAGGCGTACGGGCGGATGACGCTGATCCGGGTGTTCGAGGAACGGGTCTCCGACCTGTACCGCAACAGCGAGGTGCCCGGCTTCGTGCACCTGTCGATCGGCCAGGAGGCGTCGGCCGTCGGCGCGTGCTGGCCGCTCACCGCCGCCGACGTGATCACCTCCAACCACCGCGGCCACGGGCACTGCCTAGCCAAGGGCCTGGCGCCGGAACCGATGATGGCCGAGCTGCTTGCCCGGGTCACCGGGACCAACAAGGGCCTTGGCGGGTCGATGCACATCGCCGACCCCGGCCTTGGCATCTTCGGCGCCAACGGGATCGTCGGCGCGGGCGTGCCGATCGCGGGCGGCGCGGCCCTGGCCGCCAAGCTCCGGCAGGACAACACCGTGGTGGTGTCGTTCTTCGGCGACGGCGCGGTCGCGCAGGGCGCGTTCCACGAGGCGGCCAACCTGGCGGCGCTGTGGCGGCTGCCGGTCGTGTTCTTCTGCGAGAACAACGGCTACGCGGAGTTCTCCCCGATCGCCGACCAGCACCCGGTACCGATGTCCGCCCGCGCGGCCGGCTACGGGCTCAGCTACGTGCCGGTCGACGGCAACGACGTCGAGGCGGTCGCCGCGGTGATGACCGACGTCGTCGCGAGCATCCGCGCGGGCGGCGGGCCGGTGTTCGTGGAGGCCGCCACCTACCGCTGGCACGGCCACTACGAGGGCGACCCGGAGAAGTACCGCAGCCGGGACGAGCTGGCCGAGTGGCAGCAGCGCGACCCCCTGGTCATCGCCCGCGCGCGCCTGGCCAGCCGCGGCGTCACGGCGGAAAAGCTCGACTGGGTGGAAGAGCAGGTCCGCGCCAGGATCGACGCGGCCGTGGACGCCGCCCGGCTGGCGCCCCCGCCGGGCCCGGAGGTGCTCCGCTCCTCGGTTTACGCGCCGCGGCCCGCCGTCACCGAGCCGGACTGGGCGCCCGCCCCCGACGGCGAGATCTTCCGCACCATGGACGCTGTGCGGCTGGCCCTCGAAGCCGAGCTCGAGGCCAACCCGGAGGCGTTCGTGGCCGGGGTCGACGCCGGCAAGGGCGGCAACGTCTTCGCCCTGACCCGCGGGCTGTACGCCAGGTGGCCTGACCGGCTGCTCGACACGCCGATCTCGGAGACCGCGGTGATGGGGCTGGCGGTCGGGGGCGCGATGGCCGGCCTGACCCCGGTCGTGGAGCTGATGTACCTGGACTTCCTGGGCGTCTGCTTCGACCAGATCCTGAACCAGGCGGCCAAGCTGCGGTTCATGACCGGCGGCAAGGCGCGCATGGGCCTGGTGATCAGGACGCAGTTCGGCGGCGGCCGGTCCTCGGGCAGCCAGCACTCGCAGTCGCTTGAGGCGCTGCTCGCCCACGTCCCGGGGCTGACGGTGGTGATGCCGTCCACCCCGGCCGACACCTACGGCCTGCTGCGGTCGGCGATCCGCGACCCGAACCCGGTGGTGTTCATCGAGAACCGCCAGCTGTACGGGATGAAGGGCGCCAAGCCGCCGGCGGACTACCTGGTACCCCTGGGCAAGGCGAAGGTCGTGCGGGAAGGCACGGACCTCACCATCGTGAGCGTCTCGCAGATGGTCCACGAGTCGCTGGCGGCCGCCGAGGCGCTCGCGCAGCGCGGGACCAGCGCCGAGGTGATCGACCTGCGGACCGTAGCCCCGCTGGACAAGGAGACGATCCTCGCGTCGCTAGCCAAGACGAACCGGCTGCTCATCGCGCACGAGGGGGTCACCGACTTCGGCATCGGCGCGGAGATCGCCGCGCTCGCCGCCTACCAGGGATTCTGGACCCTGGACGCGCCGGTGATGCGGGTCGCCCCGCCGCCCACCCCGTCGCCCTACGCGCCGAACCTGGAACAGCAGTGGCTGCCCGACCGGCACGCCATCGAGCGCGCCGCGGCGGCACTGACGCGGGTCTGATTTTCCTTGGCTGCCGCGCGCCGCTGGCTTGGCGCCGCCCGCCTCTGACCAGGCGTCCCACGCGCCCCTTGCATCCCACCGGCGTCGGGAGCGCATGGCAGAAAACTGAAAAACCCCACCTTTCCCGCCATGGCGGACAAGGGTCGACCATGATCATGAAGGGTTGTTAGTGCTATCACGCTAACAACCCTTCCGAACAACAGAACCCTTCCTGATCTTTGGCGGGGAGTGGCAGGATTGGTGGGCTTTTCGAGGAAGCTGCCATAGCGGGCACGTCCGTCCGGTCCCGACTCGCGGAATCGCGGGGGATGATGCGGTCCGGCAGTTCGGCGCAGCGGCCGCGAGTTACGTGGGCGGCGCAGCGGGGGTCAGGCGGGCGGCAGCGGGAGGGGGGCGGGGGGGACGTGGTCCTGCCAGAGGCGGCGGGAGGTTTCCTCCGGGTAGGGGCTGACCGGCGGCGGGAGGTCGAAGACGCGGGTGAGGCGCTGCCGGTCGTCGTAGGCGGGGATCTCCGCCGAGCCCACCTTGTAGGCGCCGCCGTAGATCCACACCATGACCGGCCGCCGGGCGGCCGGGTCGGCGGCCGGCGTCCACACGTTGAGCGTCAGCCACTCGTCGTCGGCCGGCGCCGGGGCGGGACCGTAGGTGCTTGACTGCGGGGGCGGCGAACCGAACGCGGACGCGTCCCGCACCCCGTCCCACCGGGTCACCGGCCGCGGGGCGGCGAACCGGGCCGGGCCGACGGGCGGCTGCGCGAACGGGATGCCGCGGAAGACGGCCAGGCCGCCCTCGTGACGGCCGCGGACCCGGCCTGCCGCGGTGCGCGTCTCGGGAGCCTGCCGCTCGTGCTGGGCGGTGGTCATGGCGACTCCCTCTCCTAGCGGGTGCCCGCGAAGCGCCGGCGGGGCTGAGCGGTGGTCATTGCGTCTCCTTCGCCCAGTGGGCGTCCGCGAAGCGGCGGACCTCGCGCCGGATCTCCTGGTCTTCCGGCGCCATGCCCATGAACCCGCCGTGCCCGGCCGCCTCGGTGACGTGCAGCTCGGCCGGGACGCCGGCCCGGCGCAGGGCCCGGCGCAGCAGCACGGTGTCGGACAGCAGCATGTCGCGGGTGCCGGTGGTGAGGATGGCGGGCCCGCCAGGCCGCCGGGTCGTCCAGGGCCGGGTACTCGGGTCAGCCGGCCGCAACCGGACCGCTCGCCTCGCGGACCCGCTCGGGGGCGGGCGCGGTGTGCTCGCCGCCGAGGTAGGCGGAGCTGATCATGTCGCCTACCACGTCGGGTGCGCCGTGGTAGGTGATCCGCCCGTTGATGAGCAGCGCGCCGGAGTCGGCCACCTTCAGCACCTCGGCCGCGAACTGCTCCACCACCAGGATGGTCAGGCCCTGCCGGGCGATGCCGGCCAGCACCTCGTACAGTTCCTCCACGATCTTGGGCGCGAGGCCCATCGACAACTCGTCGACCAGCAGGATGGACGGGTTCACGGCCAGGGCGCGGGCCATCGACAGCATCTGCTGCTCACCGCCGGAGAGCTTGCCCGCCAGCTGGGTGCGGCGCTCGGCGAGCCGGGGGAAGTACTGGAAAGACCGCTCCAGGATGTCCGTGTAGCTGGCTCCGGCGAAGCTGCCCATCTTGAGGTTCTCGGTGACGGTGAGGTTCGGGAAGACTCCCCGTCCCTCGGGGATCACGCACAGCCCGCCGCGGATCAGTCGCTCGGTCGGGACGCCGGCGATCGGGTGCCCGTTGATCGATGCCGTGCCCTTGGACGGCGCCAGCTGCCCGGAGATGACCTTGAGCGCGGTCGACTTGCCCGCGCCGTTCGGCCCGAGCACCGCGCAGACCTCGCCTGCCCGGACGGTGAGGCTGATGTCCTCCAGCACGTCGATACCGCCGTAACCCGCGGACACGCCGTCGAGCTGCACCGCGACCGGCCGGTCGGCTTCCTGCGGGGGCCGTGCCGGGCTGGCCGGCTCGGTGACCCGGGCGGCCGGCCGGGCGCCGCCCGGTTCGGCCTCCTCGCCGGTGCCCAGGTAAGCCTCGAGGACCTTCGGGTCGGCCTGGACCGCGGCGGGCGTGCCGGTCGCGATCACCTGGCCGGCGTCAAGCACCACGATGTGGTGGCAGAGGTTCATGATGAACCCCATGTCGTGCTCGACCACCAGGATCGCGATGCCGGTGGAGGCCAGCCCGCGCAGCAGGTGGGCGAACGTCTCGGTCTCCGCCGCCGACAGGCCCGAGGAGGGCTCGTCGAGCAGCAGCACCCGCGGCTGGGTGGCCAGCGCGCGGGCCACCTCGACCAGCCGGGCGGTTCCGGTCGGCAGCAGCTCCGCCCGGGTGTCCGCCACCGCCTGCAGGCTCAGGTGCTGGATGATCGTGCCGGTGATGACATCGGGGCTGCCCGCCCCGGTACGGGCCCAGCGCCTGCGGTGCAGGTCCGCCGCCACCCGGATGTTGTCCCGCACGGTGAGCGACCCGAACACCTCCAGGCGCTGGAAGGTGCGGGCAAGGCCGAGCCGGGCGAACTGGTGCGGCCGGGCGCCGGTCACGTCCTTGCCGTCGACGAAGATCCGGCCGGCGTTGGGCTCCTGCATGCCCGTCGCCACGTTGAACAGCGTCGTCTTGCCCGCGCCGTTCGGCCCGATGAGCCCGATGATCTGCCCGTCCTGCAGGTCGAGGCTGACCTGGTTGACCGCCTGCAGGCCGCCGAAGCGGACGCTGATGTCCCGCAGCTCGACGGCGGGGCGGTCGGTGGCGGTGCGGGGCGCGGGCGAGGGCAGCCGGGTCTGCTCGCGGTCCTCGGACAGGCGGGGCGAGGCCGCCGCGGGCGGGGCCGCCGCGTCCTTGCCGCCCCTGACCCGCCTGCGCAGCCTGGCGACCTGCTGGACGTTCTGTTCCCAGACGCCTTCCGGGTGCTGGCCGATGCCGATGCCCATCATGCCGGGGCCAAGGTTGCTGAACCAGGTGAGGAAGGTGTTGTCGGGGAACGCCTGGTTGAACCAGGCGAACTGCACCAGGATGAGCCCGCCGACGACCGTGCCGCCGACGGTCGACAGGCCGCCCACCACCAGCAGCAGCAGGTAGGGCAGGCCCCCGGTGAGCTGGAAGTCGGTGGTGCCGACCGAGGAGTAGTAGATGGCGAACAGGCCGCCGGCCAGGCCGGCGATCGCCGCGGAGAACATGAACACGCCCAGCTTGGTCAGCGTGAGGCTCATGCCGAGCATCGAGGCCGCGTCGGGACTGTCCCGCAGTGCGACCAGCCGCCGCCCGAAGCTGCGCGACTGCACGAGGATGACGATCAGGCCGATGACGCTGAACAGGATCGCCGCGAAGATCAGGAACCCGGCGCCCTGCGCGAACGAGATCCCGAGGAAGCTGAACGGGTTCTCCACCTGCAGGCCGAACACCGACAGGCTGGGCACCGGCCGGTTGCCGTTGCCGAACACGTGCGGCTGGTCGAAGAACAGGAACTCGGCCAGGCGGGCGAACGCCATCGTCGCCAGGGCCAGGTAGATGCCCTGCAGCCGGATCGCGGGCCCGGCCATGATCATGCCGATGGGCACCGTGAACGCGGCCGCGATGAGCAGGCCCAGCACGTTGCCGTTGAAGCCCCACTCCACGAAGGCGAACGCGCCGCAGCCGACCAGGGTGATCTGGGCCAGGCTGATCTGGTTGGCCCAGCCGGTCAGCGGCACGAGGGACAGCATCACGAACGCGGTCAGCACGATGAGGGTGACCATGCGCAGGTTGGTCCGGTCGAGGGTGGCGGCGCAGGCGGCCGCGATCACGATCAGGACGGCGAAGCCGAGCACCGCGTTGCGGGTGGACGGGATGCGGTCGGCGGTCCGCCGCGGCTTGGGCCTGCCCTTGATCCGCGCGTCCTTGACGAACAGCACCGCGATGAAGAGCAGGGCGGCCGGGATGGCCTGCGGCGCCGACGTCCAGCGGCCGGTCCAGCTCAGGAAGCTCTCCTGGAAGGAGAGGGTCAGGCCGATGATCAGGCCGCCGACGTACGCCATGGGCAGGCTGCGCAGCCGGGCGATGATGGCCGCCGCGAACGCGTCGACGATGAACAGGGTCAGCGTCCCCGGGTCGAGCGTGCTCAGCTCCTCCGCCAGGAAGATGCCGGCCAGCGCGGCCATCGACGAGCCGAGGGCCCACGCGGTCATGGTGGCCGAGGCCGGGCGGGCGCCGTTGAGCACGGTCAGGTCACGGTTGTCGACCACGGCGCGCATCGTGATGCCCAGCCGCGTGTGGTACAGCAGGAAGCGGAGCAGCAAGCCGACGGCGATGCCGGTGGCGATCGTGACGACCCGGTAGTACGGCAGGAACGTGCTGCCGATGTTGAACCCGCTGGTGCCGAAGAACGTCGGGATGACGTGCTGGGTGTTGGGGTTCCAGACCGACGCGGCCAGGCCCATGAGGCCGACCATCAGGCCGATCGTCACCACCAGCTGGGCGACGATCGGGGAGTCGGTGAGGAAGCGCATGATGCCGCGCTCGATCAGCACCCCCATGAGGGGCGCGGCGACCAGCACCGTCAGCAAGATCCCGACGATCGTGGGCAGCCCGATGTCGACCCGGAACTCCCAGTAGACGTAGGCGAGGAACATGCCGATGGCGCCCTGGGCGAAGTTGAAGACGCCCGAGGTCGCGTAGGTCACGACCAGGCCCTGCGCGGCGACGCCGTAGATGGAGCCGAGCGCGACCCCGGTGATAAGGAACCCGAGGATCGCGCTGCCGGTCACGGGCAGCCCGCTCCACGACTCCGCGATGATGACGGCAACGATGGCCGCGACCACGACCGCGCCCGCGATGTTGCGGGTGCGCTCACGGGAAAGCGCCTGCCGGATATCAGTCACCATTAACCTCGTCCTATATATGTACCGACCGGTTGGTCATATCGACGGCCGATGCTGTTCACGGCATTCTTGTCCCGAAATGCGCAGCCGACAACGCTGGAGTTCAGCTCAGCGGAACGCTAAGAACGCGGCCGGGTCATCGCGACGGCCGGGCCGCGGAGCGGAGGCGGCGGGCCGGGGGCAGCCGCCTCCGTTCCTCTTACTGGTCCTCGTTCTCGACGATCGAGAGCGCCCCGGTCGGGCAGCCGCTGACGGCGGCCCTGATCGCTTCTTCGCTGTCGCCCTGGGGGTCGGTCACGATCGCGATCGTCTCATCGTCCTGGTCGAACGTGTTCGGCGCGTACCAGCAGCACTGGCCGGAGCCCATGCACAGGGTCCGGTCGACGCGGATCTCGCGGTGAGCGGTAGAGGCCATGACCGTCAGTCTTTCACCGTGAAGTCGAGGTGCAGGGTGGCGATGCCGTGGAACATGTGCGTCGGCAGGTAGGTGTAACGGCGGTTGCCCGCGGGGCCGTGCGCGGCCTCGTTGATGCGGATGCCGGTGGTCCGCTCCAGCATCCGCTCGATCGTGATCCGCGTCTCCGACCGGGCGAGCGGCGCGCCGGGGCAGGTGTGCACGCCGTGCCCGAAGGCGATGTGGCGGCGGACGTTTTCCCTGGCCGGCCGGAACTCGGCCGGGCACTCGAACTGCCGCGGGTCGCGGTTGGCGGCCCCGTTGGCCAGGAAGACCTGGGTGCCCGCGGGGATGTGCACCCCGCCGAGTTCCGTGGTCTTGAGCGCCAGCCGGTACTCGCCGAGGATGGGGCCCTCGGTGCGCAGCACCTCCTCGACGAAGCGGGAAACCAGGTCGGGGTTGGCCCGCAGCTGCGCCTGGGTCTCCGGCTCCTCGGCGATGCGCCGCAGCGCGGTGGCGATCAGCCGCACGGTGGTCTCCTGGCCGGCGGCGAACAGGTTCGACGCGATCCGCGCGACCTCGATCGGCTCGGGGACGCTGC
The DNA here is from genome assembly GCA_036391275.1 of Trebonia sp. Classification (GTDB taxonomy): domain Bacteria; phylum Actinomycetota; class Actinomycetes; order Streptosporangiales; family Streptosporangiaceae; genus Trebonia. Next base: position 38,895 of record DASWAE010000028.1, on the reverse strand, counting down.
CGTCCGGGAACAGCGCCTGGGCCATGCCGGTCAGCACGTCGCCCCGCGGCTGCTCCCGCCGCTCGGCGATCTTCGCGGAGAAGTAGTCGTAGAAGATGTCCAGCGTGTTGTGCCCGTGGGTGGCCGGCTTGGGCTCAGCATCGGCGGCTGGCCTCATGCCCGGCATCCGGCCCATGCCGCGCTTGGCGAGCAGCATCTCGTGGTCCGCCTCCGGCACCCCGAGCAGGTCGGCGATGATCAGCAGCGTGTAGGGCTGCGCGTAGTCGGTCATCAGCTCGGCGGTGCCGAGGGGCAGCAGGTAGTCAAGCTGCCGGTCGGTGAGCCGCCAGATGAACTCCTCGTTCTCCTTCAGCCGCTTGGGCGTGATCAGCCCCATCAGCAGCGCCCGCTGCGCGGTGTGGGCCGGCGGGTCAGCCGTGACGATCTGGTCGTTCTGCGGCAGGTACTCGCGGTGGGCGTTGACGAACTCGGTGATGTCGTCGCCCTCCGGGCGTGACGGGAGCAGCGCCCACGGGTCGGGGCCGGCGATGAGGGTGGCCGAGGAGAACACGTCGGGGCTGCGCAGCACCGTGATGAGCTCCTCGTGCCCGGTCACCATGACCACCCCGTGATGCGGCTCCCGGTAGACCGGGCAGTGCGCGGCCAGGTAGTCGAGGTGCCGGTAGGGATCGGTCGCGAGCGACGGGTCGGTGTAGTCGATGCCGTCGATGTCCACGTCGGTGCTCCTGGTTTCTCGGTTGTTGACGGGGTTCACAGCGCGGGGTTCACAGCACGGGGTTCACAGCACGGGGGTCATAGCACGCGGGCGTCCACCGACGGCCGGATCACCAGCTGCGAGATGTTCACCCGGCGCGGCAGGCTGACCACGTAGACGATCGCGTCCGCGACGTCCTCCGGCTGCATCGCGCCGTCCTTCTCCACGTGCTGCCGGGTGAACTCGCGAACCTTGCCGTCCTTGATGTGCTCGTGGATCTCGGTGGCGGTCGCGCCCGGCTCGATGACGGACACCCGGATGCCGGCCAGCGTCACCTCCGCCCGGAGCGACTCATTGAACGCGGTCAGGGCGAACTTGCTGGCCGCGTAGGGACCGAACGTCGCGCCGACCGCCCGGCGGCCCGCGGTGGAGGAGATGTTGACGATGTCCCCGCCGCTTGTCTTGAGCGCCGGTATCGCCGCTCGTGACGTGTAAAGGGCCGCCCAGAAGTTGAGCTCCATCACGTACCGCCAGTCGGCCAGGTCGGCGTTCTCCACCTTGCCGACCTGGGTCATGCCGGCCGCGTTGACCAGGATGTCGAGGCCGCCGAAGTGAGCGGCCGCGTCCGCCACCGCGCTCGTGGCGTCGGCCTCGCTGGTGACGTCGGCGGCCCGGGCGAGGGCCTTGCCGCCGTTTGCCTCGATCTCGGCCGCTAGGTCCGCCAGCCGGCCGGCCCGGCGGGCGACGAGCGCCACCTGCGCCCCCGCCGCCGCGAGGGCGACGGCGGCGCTCCGGCCGATCCCTGACGAGGCGCCGGTGACCAGGGCGGTCTTTCCGGAGAGAATGCCGCTCATCGCGCTACCGCCGCAGGTGGGACATGTAGTGGCCGGCCCAGTCGTTGAGGTCGCTCGGCACGTAGTAGCCGGCCTCGTCGTTGATCCGCGCCCAGTTGGCGGCCACGTCGTCGATGGTCGCGCCGTTCAGGCCGGGGTGCAGGTAGCCGTCGTTGACGGCGACGAACAGCCGCGCGAACCGGCCGCCGCCGGCCAGGTAGACCTCGCCGCTGACCCGGCACGTCTCATGGGCCAGGTAGGCGACCATGGGGGCGACGTTGACCGGGTCCATCGACGGCATCGCCGCCGCCGCCCGGGCGGCCTGGGCCTGCTCTTCGTCGGTGCGGCCGGCGATCCGGGTCATCGCGTTGGGCGCGATGCAGTTGATGTTGATGTTGGCGTCTTTCCTGCCCACCGTCAGGCTCTTGGCCATCCCGATCATGGACGCCTTGGCGATCGCGTAGCCGATGTTGTCCATCAGCCCGAACATGCCGACCGAGGTGGTGAGGATGGCCCGGCCGTAGTTCTTCTCCAGGAAGTACGGCCAGGCCGCGTGCAGGGTGTTGAACGACCCCTGGACGTGCACTTTGTAGTGGGCGTCGATCGTCTCGATCGTCGCCTCCGGCAGCGACCCCCACACCATGTTCCCGGCGTTGTTCACCACGATGTCGATGCCGCCGAAGTGCTCGACAGCAGTATCGATGACGGATTTCCCACCGTCCACCGTGGACACGTCGGCGTAGTTGGCGACCGCCGCTCCGCCGGCCGCCTCGATCTGCTTGACCACGTCGTCGGCCGGGCCAGCGTCCCCGCCGGTGCCGAGGGTCGATCCGCCGAGGTCGTTCACCACGACCTGCGCGCCGAGCTCGCCAAGCAGCAGCGCGTAGGCGCGGCCGATCCCCCGGCCGGCCCCGGTGACCGCCGCGACGCGCCCGTCGAGCCGCAGTCCACTCATCCCGTTTCTCCTTCGAAGAAGCCCTGGTAGCCGCTTTCGACCGCCTTGGCCATGAACTCGTCGAGCTTCGGCCGGCCGCCCGGGTTGAGCAGGTAGACCTTGGGCTTGCCGGGGGTGTTGGCGCCGTAGTACTGGCCCCGCTTCTGGAACGGCGAGTACGCCTCGAGCTGGGCGATCATGTCCATCCAGGCCTGCTCGTCTGCCTTCGGCACCTCGATACGGCGGTGCCCGTGGGCGCCGGCGTAGTCGATGAGGTCCTGGACGAAGATGATCTGCAGCTCCCCGTAGCGGGGGTTGTTGCCCGCGGCGCCGTGCGGGCCGCCGGGGAAGAAGAAGTTGGGGAACCCGTGGGTCATGACGCCGAGGTAGGTGAGCGGCCCGTCGGCCCAGTAGTCGTTGAGCTGCAGGCCGCCCGCGCCGGTGATGCCCATCCGCAGCATGGCGCCGCTGCCGAAGTCGAAGCCGGTCGCCCAGATGATGACGTCGAACTCGCGCAGCCCGTCCGACGTCTCGATGCCGGTCTCGGTGACCTTGACGATCGGCGTCTCGCGGAGCGAGACCAGCTCCACGTTGGGCTTGTTGTACATCTCGTAGTAGCCGGTGACGTACGGCGGCCGCAGGCCGACGTAGAGGTGATCGGTGGGGATCAGCTTCTCCGCGGTGGCCGGGTCCTTGACGATCGACCGGATCTTGTCCGCCATGAAGGCGCACCAGTCGGCGTTCGCTTCCTTGTTGAAGATGAGGTCGTCGTAGTTGGCGCTGATCTTCGCGAACCCGGGGCTGTTCCAGACCGATTCGAAGAACTCCTGCCGCTGCTCCGGGGTGTCGTCCGTCCACTTCTTGCCGGCCGGCTTGTGCAGGAAGCCGCCGACCGAGGCGTCGAGCTCGGCCTTGATCGGCGCGAAGTTCGCCTTCAGGTACGCCTGCTGTTCCGCCGAGATCGGGTGGTTGTTCAGCGGCGTCGCCCAGGTGGCCGAGCGCTGGTACATCACCAGCGACTCGACCTCGTCCGCGATCGCCGGACCGATCTGGACGCCGGTCGAGCCGGTGCCGACGACGGCCACGCGCTTGCCGCGGAGGTCCACCGGGTCCTTCGGCCAGCGCACCGGGTGGTAGGTCTCCCCGGCGAAGTCCTCGCGGCCGGGTACGTCGGGGTACTGCGGCACCGACAGCACGCCGGTGGCGGCGATCAGGTACCGGGAGCGGACCTGGAAGCCGTCCTCGGTACCGGTCGTCCACTCTTTCGCGTCCTCGTCCCAGGTGGCCGAGTTGACCTTGCTGCCGAACCGGATGTGGCGGCGCAGGCCGAACTTGTCCACCACGTGGTTGAGGTACCGCTCCGTCTCCGGCTGCGGCGCGAACTCCTCCGACCAGTCCCACTCCTGCCACAGTTCCTCGGAGAACAGGTAACCGTAGGTGTAGCTCTCCGAGTCGAACCGGCAGCCCGGGTAGCGGTTCCAGTACCAGGTGCCGCCGACGCCCTCGGCCTGTTCGAGCAGCCTGACCGAGTACCCTGCCTGGACGGCCCGGTACAGCTGGTTGATGCCCAGGATCCCGGCGCCGACGATGACCACGTCGGCCTGCTGGTCGGGCCGCTGCGCTGGCACTGCCAATTTCATGTCCCCTATGACAACTTGGTTGACCGGTCGGTCCACGGCCTGTCACAAGAGGAGTCTAGGCTGGGCCGAGCCTAGACTCCTCTTGATTCATATCTAATAGTATACTTATTGTAATTCTTCAGCAAGTGGGGACTTCCGCTAGCCGTCGCTCTCGGGCGGGAAACCCGGGAGGCCGGGGTCGAGCTGAACGCCGAAGGTATTGAAGGCCGCCGCCAGCAGGTCGTACGCGCCGATGGTGAACACCAGGTCCATCAGCTGCTTGCGGTCGAGGTGCTCGCCCAGTTGCTTCCAGGTCTCGTCGCTGATGCAGTGGTCGGCCGCGATCTCGTCAACCGACCGGAGCAGCGCCGCGTCGCGCGGCCCCCAGACCGGAGAATCCGGTCCGGCCGAGATCGCGTCCACCTCCTCATCCGACACCCCCGCCCGCTTGGCCATGCGCACGTGCTGCGCCCATTCGTACTCGGCGCGCCGCAGCCAGGCGATCCGGACCGTGGCCAGCTCCCGGTCACGCCCGGACAAGGTGGAGTGGAACAGGTGGTGGTTGAAGGTGAAGAACGCCTTGGCCAGCGCGGGATGCCACGCGAAAACGCCCATGACGTTGGACTGGCGGCGCTCCCCCGGCTGTCGCGTGCTCCCCGGCGACCGCATGGCGTTGAGCGCGTCGTCCATCTCCGCGTCCCAGTCATCGATCGGCCTCGGCGGAATCCGTGCCTCGCTCAAGCGGCGTCCTTCCTCGATGGGAATCGTTAAGGGAAAACGGAGGGCTTACGGGGCGGCGTAGCCGCCGTCGACCACGATCGCCGATCCGGTGGTCCAGCGCGACGCGGCGCTGGCCAGGTAGGAGTAGGCGCCGACCAGGTCACCGGCCGTGCCGAGGCCGAGCGGGTGCTTGGCCGCGATCGCGTCGACCGCCGCGGCGGGCAGGTCGGCGTGCATCCCGGACAGGAACGTGCCCGGGCAGACGCAGTTGACGCGGATGCCGTCGCGGGCGTACTCCACCGCAGCCACCTTGGCCAGCTGGATGACCCCGGCCTTGGTGACGCAGTAGGGCGAGGAGTGCGTCCAGGCGGTGAGGCCCGCGACCGAGGCGGTGAGGATGATCGACCCGGACCGCTGCGCCCGCATCACCGGGACGGCCGCCCGGATGGCGTTGACCGGGCCGAGCACGTTGACGCGGTAGGACCGCTCCCAGTCCTCGGTGGTGAGGTTGTGGATCCGGCCGTTGGGCGCGAGCACCCCGGCGTTGCTGATCAGCACGTCGAGGCGGCCGAAGCGGTCGACCGTGTGCTTGATCACGTTCTCGACCGCGGCGAAGTCACTGATGTCCGCCTGCACGGTGATCACTTCTCCGGGCGCCACTCCCCCGGCGCTTCCGGCGAGGCCGTCGCGCGACTGCCGCAGCGCGTCCTCGCTCAGGTCGCTGAGCACCAGGTCGGTGTCCGGTTCGGCCGCCAGGTGCCGTGACAGGGCGGCGCCGAGCGTCCCGCCCGCCCCCAGAATGGCGATGACCCGCCGCGCGCTTTCCATCGGCGTCTTCCTTCCTAGTCAGCCGGCGGCGAGTCGAGGCCGGCCTGGAACGGTTCCCAGCCTTCGGGGTTCTCGATGTCGTCCCAGGAGCGGCGCACCTTCATCAGCAGTCCGATGAGCAGGTGCGCCTCGCGGCCGGTGAGGCCGAGGTCGAGGAAGAACTCCGAGTTGAGCAGGCTGATCGCCTTGCCGGTCAGGACCCGGCCCGCGGGCGTCATCTGGGCCATGGTGACGCGCCGGTCGGTGGGGTGCGGGGCGCGCTTGATCAGCCCCTGCTTCTCCAGCCGGTCCACCAGGCTGGTGATGCTGGTCTGGTGGATCTGCAGGGCCTTGCCGAGGTGGCTGAGCGGCAGCGACCCCGCACGGAAGTACAGCCGGACCAGCAGTTCGTAGCGGGCGAAGGTGAGGTCGATCGGCGCCAGGATCTGGTCGGCCCGCTGGGTCATCATCTGGTGGACGCGCATCAGCGAGGTCACCGCGGTGCAGCCCGCGGCGCTGTCCTCCCAGCCCTGGTCGGTCCAGAGGTGGTATGCCTCAAGGATCGGGTCCCGCTCGACGTTCGGAGCCACGCCGGCCTTCCATGGATAGCTGACTATCTGATATGGGACTACTGTATCGGGTCAGACCGTCGCGATCGGGTTGAGCGGGCCGCCCGCGGTGCCCGGCAGCCGCAGCGGCGGGGCGGTCAGCAGGAAGCTGCTGCGGTCGTTCGCCCGCAGCCAGGTGGCCAGTTCCTGGGTGTACCACATCTCGCCGAGCGGGATGCCCAGCTTGAACAGGCACAGGTTGTGCACCGGGATCAGCGTGTGCGGCTCGGGGCTCGGCGCGGGCCAGCCCTCGACCGCGTAGTTGTCGGCGATCAGGGCCGACAGCTGGGAGTCGGCGATCCACTGGAGCACCTCGGGGTCCTCGCCGTCGAGGTACGGGTACATGGCCTGGATCCGCGACGCGTCGGGGTTCTTGTCCCACTCGAGGATCTTCTTGGTGAACCCGGTGTGGATGATGACCATGTCGCCGGGCCGGACCTGGACCTTGTCGGCCGCCATGATCTCCCGGATGGTCTTCATCGGGACCGCGACCCAGTCTTCGGTGTTGTCCAGGTGGTAGGCCACGTCGATCAGCACCGCCCGGCCCTGCACGCCGTGCGCCGCCATGTGCTCGAGCCCGAGGTGCCGCGCGAAGGCGACGCTGCCGCTGCCGTCGCCCTTGGCGTCCTCCTGGGGCCCGATGATGTCCACGTGCGGCTTGTAGCCGTTGTAGTAAAGCGGCTCGTCGACGCCGTCCCCGTCGGCGTCGAACAGCGCCCCCTGGTGCACCAGCGCGTCCCACTGAGTGGAGTACTGCGTCCACAGGGTGACCATGTCATCGGACCAGACGTCGATGTACTCGGGGGCGATCGAGTCCTTGGCGACCACGTTGTAGAAGGTGTCCGGCTTGTGCGCCAGGTCTTCCGTTGGCCGGATGATGGGCGGGTAGCGGCGCTGGTTCAGCGAGGAGCCGCCGGGGAAGTCGAGCGGCAGGCTCAGGCAGAAGCTCTTGCCCGCCTGCACCTCCCTGACGCCCTCGAGCACCTTCTCCGACGTGATGAGGTTGATCCGGCCGAGTTCGTCGTCCTCGCCCCAGTCGCCCCACGTCGAGCCTTCCGGCCGTCGCACCCACCGCTTCGTCACGGCTGGTCTCCTTACTGCTTTGTACTGTCCGGTCAGAAAAACGCTAACAGCCGCGCGTGCCGCGGCGCCACCCCCGCGTCAGGCTGGCCTCAGGCTGGCGGGAAGGTGGCGCGCCGGGGTGTCCAGTGACGGCGCGAACACGCAAGAGATCGGGGGCATCCCGGCGCTGCTCATAGCTCGAACATAGACCAACTGGTCGGTACAGGCAATTGCCGGAGCTAGCTGCCTGGTCGCCCCGGCCGCCTCCTGGCTGCGGGGCGGGGGTGCCGACGTCCGGACTGTCACCCCAGGTACTGCCAGATCCGTCCGGTGCGGTGGAGCTGGTAGACCTGGCCGCCGCCGACGGTGATGTCGGCTGTCTGCGGGTTGTCGTCGTCTTGCCGCCATCCGGTGTAGGGGGTGCCGGCGTAGTGGAAGATCGAGCCGTCGGCGTGCCGCTGGCAGACGAGGACGCCAGAGACGACGAGTTGGGCGGTGGCCGGGTTGGCGTCAAGCCTGTCCCACCCGGTCATAGGCGTTCCGTTGTAGTGGTAGATCGCACCCGAGCGGTGCAGCTGGTAGAGGGAGTCCCCGGAAGCGGCGATGGCGGCGGTGTCGGGATTGTTGTCTAGCTGCTCCCATCCCGTGTAAGGGGTACCGGTGTAGCGGAAGATGCTGCCGTCGTCATGCCGCTGATACAGGTCGTAGCCGTCGGCGATGATCTGGGCGGTGTGCGGGTTGTTGTCGAGCTCGGTCCAGTTGGGGCTGCCGTCGTAACGCCAGATCCGGCCGTCCGCGTGCCGCTGGTAGAGCCGCGTGCCGCTGGCAGCGATCTCGACGGTGGCCGGGTTGGCGTCAAGCCTGTCCCACCCGGTTATGGGGGTGCCGTTGTAACGGTAGATCTCGCCGTTGGCGTGCAGCTGGTAGAGCTCGCTGCCGCCATCGGTGATGATGGTGGCGGTGGCGCGGTTGTTGTCTAGCTGGAGCCACCCGCTGTGGGGGGTGCCGGTGTAGGCCCAGATGCTGCCGTCCTGGTGTCGCTGGAAGAGCCGGCCGTCGGCGCCGGCGACGATCTGGACGGTGGCGGGGTTGTCGTCTAGCTCGAGCCAGACGGGGCGGCGGGTGATGCTCAGGTCGACCGTGCTCATGTCCGCCGTCGCTGCCGTGACGCGGATCGTGATCTTGGCTGTGGCAGCGTCCCAGGAGCGGCCCGGCGTCAGCGGCGCCGGGATATTGCCCTCGTATGCGACCTTGGGCATGCCGTCGAAGTCCTGGACGGTGGTCGGGTACTCGCGGAGGTTGATGAAGCTGTGGACGACTACGCCCGCGGGCGCCGCGCCGGGAACGGCGATGCCGTAGGCACGGTCGTAGCCGGCCGTCCGGCACAGTTCCACGAGGAACGCCAGCCGGTCGCCGCTGGCCCCGTCGGCCGACCGGGCAATCGCCAGGACTGGATCGGTGCCCGCACCGAGGTCCCGGGCGCGGAGGCGGAATGACCGGTCCCACCAGCTGTCCATCACCCCTAGGTCCAGGACGTTCGCGGATTTGGCGAAGTCGGGAATCTCGTTGTAGAGCTCGGCCATCGCCGGCATCGGCCCTACCGCGGTGTAGAAGGGGTCGGTGGCGCCGCCGGGCGGCCCGAGAGGGTCGGCACGGATGCCGAAGCTGGCTTGCTGGCCGCCGAAAGTCTGGGCGGACATCATGTCGTAAGGGTCGTAGTACGGCTGTTCATGGTCGGATGCGATAGACACGCCCGGTCCCCACGAGTGGCGGAAACCCATCGCGTGCCCGTACTCATGGCAGTAGACGGTGTTGACGGCAGCCTCGTAAAGAGTCGCGAAAGCCCACCGCCCGGCCAGCCTGGAAGGGCTGGCGCCGCCGTCTTGCGGAGATCCCCCGACCACCCAGAAGATGAGGCCCTGGAAGTCATCTAGGGGAAACCCGGCCCGCTGCGCCGCCGCCAGTCCCGCTTGCGCCACTGTTCCGCGGTCGATGGGCGCCGCCCCGGGCGCCGGGGTAGGCAGTCCCAGCTTCACCCAGGGAAATACTTCCGAGCCGGTGAGGTCGAGGCTGCCGAACGAGGTGTTCTGCCAGAAGCTAGCGATGCCCCACATGTAGTCGTTCGGCAGGAAGAGCCGGTTGATAACCTCGTCGCTGTAAAGCTGCGCGGCCGGCCTTGCGCCATCCCACGCCGTATCGGCCCACGTGCATTTGATGACAGCCATCCGGTAGATTCCCATGCCCGCTTCTTCCTTTCCGGTGGGTAAGTCGGTGCCCTCGACGGTAGGAACCGGGCGGTGTAGCCCTCGTCCGTCGCAAGGACGACCTTGCGGCCCGGCCTCGTTCTCGGGGATGACGTGCGCCGGGCGGCGCGCGGTCAGGGGAGGCAAGCAGCGGGCGGTCGATGGGGAACCACGCCCCCGTTCGGTATGAGCATTCTGCGGCCGTGCCCGCGGTCTTCACTCCCCGCGTATGTCCATATTCGGGGATGCGCGACTTACCCGGCCGCTCTGGCCGCATCAGGAGCGGGCCCTCGCCAAGGTTGATCCCTCGCGGGAAACGGCCTACCTCGTGATACCGCCTGGCGGCGGGAAGACGCTGATCGGGTTGGCGGCCGCTCGCCGCATCCCGCCTGGCCCGGCTACATCCAGCCCAGGTCCAGCTCGATGACCACCGGGGGCTGCGGGCGGGCGGGCGGGGCGGCCGCCTTGTCGTCGGCGACCGGCAACGCATGGAACTTGCGGCGGAAGTAGACGAACGGCAGCTCCTCGCGCAGGCCGACCTCCTCCACCCGGCCGATCAGCACCAGGTGGTCGCCGCCGTCGACCTTCGAGTAGGTGGCGCAGCGGAGTGAGATGCTGACGTCCTTGAGGAACGGCAGGCCGTCGGCGTCGGGTTGGAAGCCGGCCCCGTCGAACTTGGCCGCGCCGCGGGTGGCGAACCGCATCGCCAGGTCGGCGTGCCGGTGCTGCAGCACGTGAATGTTCCACCGGGCCGCCTCGGCGAACGCCGGGAAGCACTGGGCGGTATTGGCCAGGCAGGTGAGCACCAGCGGCGGCTCCATCGACACCGAGCAGAACGAGCTCGCGGTGAAGCCCCACCAGCGACCGTCGGCGTCGCTGGTGGTGACGATCGTCGCCCCGCTGGGGAACGACGCCATGGCCTCGCGGAAGGCGCTAGAAGAGGCTTCCACCGGCATACCACCGCTCGAACCGCTCCTTGGCGCCGTGCAGCCCGGACTCGGGCTCGAACAGGACCCCGCCCGGCGAGCGGATATAGGTGAAGGCGCCGTAGCCTTCCTCGGGTGACTTGCCCGCCAGCTCGACCGTGTACCCCTGCCCGGCCAGGTCCTGGCTGACCTTCGTTACGTCGTCCACCCACACGCCGATGTGGTGCAGTCCTGCTCCGCCGTCGCGCACGTCGTAGTAGCTGCCCGGCGACCCGTAAAGCAGCTCAATGTGCACCGGCCCCTCGACCGTGAACGAGATCGTCAGGTCGTAGGTGCCGTATCCGGTGCCGGGGGCCCATGCCTTCATCGGGATCGTGGCCGGCTTGGTCCAGCTCACCCCGATCGCGTCGGTCAGCTCCTGCTGTGCCGCCGCCAGGTCCGCCACCCGGATCCCCATGTGGAACACCTCGCCCCACTCAAGGGCGGGGATGCCGAGCCCGCTCAGGTCAGTCATGGAAACCTCCGGGTCACTTGAACGGGTTCTGGGCGCCGGGCGGCGGGGAGAACTTGTGTCCCCAGTGCTGCCCGGCCGTGATCTTGTAGACGGGCTGCTGTCCGTCCACCCGGAGGCCGCCGTAGCCGAACTCGATCGCGTACAGCTCGGGCGAGTACACGTAGAAGGAGATCATCTCGTCGTTGGTGTGCTTGCCGAGGGTGTTCATGAACGGGATGCCGTACTTCTCCCGCCGGTCAAGCGCCAGCCCCACGTCGTCAAAGGACTCCGTCTCCACCATCAGGTGAATCAGGCGGCCGCGTCCGGGGGCCGAGGTGACGCCGAGGGTGTGGTGCCGGTCGTTGGAGCTCATGAAGTAGACCGTGCGCTCGCGGGGGCCCATCGTGTTGCGCTCGTAGAAGCCGAGCACCTCGGTGTAGAACTCCTTCAGCGCCCGGCCGTCCTCGCCGGTGACGATGACGTGGCCCATGCCCATGTCGCCGGTCACGAACTTGCTCACCAGGTGGGGCGTCCGGACGGGCACGTGGTCAAGGACGGGGCCGTAGAACAGCTCGATCGGGTTGCCGCCGGGGTCGTCGAACCGGACGAACCCGGTGACCCGCCGCTCGTCGGCCTCATCGTCCGACCCATCGGTCACCTTGATGCCCGCGTTCTCGACCGCGGCCGCCACCTGCCGCATGTCCCGCTCGTGCAAGACCTCGAAGCCGATCGCGGTGGCCCTGGCCTCGGGGCCGGGCGACACCACCAGGCGGGGCGGGTAGTGGTCCATCCGGTAGCGCAGCGACTCGTCGCCGTCGGCGTGCACCGGCATCAGCCCGAGGAAGTCACCGGCGAAGGTCTTCCACGCGTCGAGGTCGGTGGCGTCCAGCCTGAGATAGCCGAGCGAAAGAACTGGCACTTGTGATTCTCCTAGCGACTGGGGCTACGGCTGGGTCAGGGCGGGGTCAGGGCGGGGTCAGGGCTGGGGGAACTTGTTCGACCCGTGTTCGAGCCGCTTCCAGTGCCCGTCGTCGTACCAGGTGGTCTCGATGAGGCCGAGCGGCTGCAGGTCCCAGCACTCGAGGTAGGTGACGCCCTCGGGACCGGAGGTGATGGTGAACGGCACCCCGGCGTCACCGGTCCAGAACTCGCCCGGGCCGAGCTGCCTGACTTCCTCGCCGTTGACGCCGTACTCGACGGTCAGCTGCCCGCCGACCACGATCATCAGCTGCGGGTGGTTCACGTGCCGCTTGGGCACGGTGAAGTTCGGGCGGATGCGCCGTCCCTGCCACCGGAAGGCAGGCTCGACGTTGGTCGACCGCCACATCGCGCCGTTCATGGTGGCAGCGATGTCAACCGGCGCGTTCGCGATAAACCCGCCGTCATGCCAGTAGAACGTCGGGTCGCCCTGGAAGAAGTCGAGCGGCTCCCAGCCCTCGTCGGCGAGGAGATCGAAAAAGGAGATAGGCACAGGCCCATGGTTGTCGAGCCGGCCGCACCGGGTCAACCAGCACGTCCCGCTGGGTGGGACGCGTCCTGACCTGCGTTTTCTGCGTTCCGAACAACAGAACGGCGGTGGTGACAGGGGAGGACGCCGCTCCTATATTGACCCCATGCCATTCTCTGTAGACAGCCTGCTGACCGACACCGGCTGGATCCCCATGTCGCTGACGGGCCAGCAGGAAAGCCCCTCGTACTTCTGGGAGGACGGCGGCCTGCTGAAGGACGCGCCGGTGGACTTCGCGGCGACGTTCGCGGAGAACATGTGGGTCAGCACCAAGCCGATCCAGTTCCTGACGTTCTACCGCAACCCGCTGAAGGTGGTGCCGAACTTCACCGTCCCGCGCCACCTGCACAACATCGACGAGACGATCATCGTCTTCAAGGGCGAGTACAAGATCCAGTTCGGCGACCCCGCCGAGGACCAGCACGTGATCGTTAAGCCGGGCTGCTTCTTCACCAGCCGGGCGGGTACCCCGTACACGATGACCGCCGGCCCCGAGGGCGTCACCTACATCGAGACCTGGGGCACGCCGGTGACCAGCCTGAAGACCGTGTGGTACGACTACGGCTGGGTGCGCCGCTGAGCGGACCGGAGTTCCTCGGAGCTTCGGGAGTCAGGCCGCGACCGGGAGAGCCGTGACGGGCAGGCGCGGTCGGGTGATCCCCGCCTGGTAGGCGTTTCTCATCGCGGCGATCACGGACGCGGGGTCGGCCCGGAGCTGGTGCGGCGTGAAGTGCAGCGTCACGATGGCGTGCGCGCCGAACCTGGCGTGGCGGCTCATGGTCCGTTCCCAGTCCTCCGGGCTCAGGTGCCAGCGCTTGGAGTCGACCTCCACCGCCACGCCCGCCTCCGCCCACCACGCGTCGGGGCTCCCGAGGAAGGTGCCGTCGGGCAGGTAGAGCCGCGGGTTGAACATCGGCTGGGGCAGCCCCGCCCGCTTGATGAGTTCCCGTAGCTCAGCCTCCGGCGCGGACCTGACACCCGCGCCGACCTCGGAGAGCACCGACCGGAGCAGCGCGGAGCCGCGAGCTGGTCCTGCGTTCAGTTCCTCCGTGAGCTGGCCGACCGTGCAGGCGCCGTTCTGTACCGCGCCGGCGATCACGGCGCGGGCCTCGCGGATGCTCGTCAGCCAGCGCGTGGTATCGGCCACCGCCCGGTAGGGAAGGGCGTATCGCCGATACGGCAGCATGTCAACCATCTCGGGCAGCCGCGCGGTCCGGTGTAGCCGGACGTCAGCGGTGCTCTGCCGCTGTGCCTGCTGGGGGACGAGGACGTCGATGTGATCGGATTGCGGGGCCGCGAGGCGGTAATGAAGCAGCGCGTAGCCGCCCGTGATCACGGATTGAGGACCGGCGTACAGCAGCGCCGCGATCTCTCGCTGAACCCGGGTCGGTGTTCCCGTGGAGGTTTGGTAAACGCCGGGGAGGAGGCGGCGCCACGCTCCGCCCGGGCTCAGCCGGTGGGCGACCGCGTGGCGGCTCATTCCGCCGCTCAGCGCCTGCGCCCGGGAAACCACCTGTCCCTGCGCTTCGATCAGCGCGAGCAGTTGCCGCGCCTCCTGGTCTTTCATGCGAGCAGTGTGTCACCGGACTATGACATTGCGTCCTTACGGGCGCTCTGTCCCGATCGCGCCACCGGATGGTTGTGGCAACGGGCCGGTAATAGGCGGCGCGTTGCCACAACCATCCGGCCGAGGTGAGGTTCCGCGGGATAGGGTTCCCGCCGGGGTCAGGGATCCCGCCGGGGTCAGGGTTCCCGCCGGGATGGGGCCCCGCCGGGATGGGGCCCCGCCGGGATGGGGCCCCGCCGGGATGGGGGCCCGCCGGGATGGGGCCCCGCCGGGATGAGGGGCTCCCGGGAGCCAGGGAGCCCTCGGGCGGGTTAGGGCTTGCTGCCGCGGGCCAGGAAGGCGAGGACGGTGCTCTCGAACTCGTCCTTGCGCTCGATCATCGCCCAGTGCCCGCAGTCGTACAGGACGTGCAGCTCGCACTGGCGGATGAGCCGCATGGCGGCCAGGGCGCCCTCCATCGGCGTGACCCGGTCGTCCCGGCCGACGATCACCAGCGTCGGTGCCTGGATCTTGGTCAGCGTCGAGACCGCGTCGACGGCGCCGAAGGCGCGGCCGCGGCGCATGCCCTCGAGCATCTGCCGGTTGTAGAGCTTCTTGATGTCACTTGAAGCTGCCGGATTAGTAGCCGACTGCCAGCGCATCTCCACGAACTCGTCGGTGAGGATGGCGGTGTCGTAGACCATCGACTCCATCCACTGCACCAGGCGGTCACGGGTCGGGTTCTCGACGAACTCCACCAGCAGCTTGATGCCTTCCGGGGGCGACGGGCTGAGCAGTGACAGGCCGACGCCGCCGATGCAGACCAGCCGGGTGATCAGGTCCGGGTGCTCGGCCGCGATCCGGGCGGCGACGTTGCCGCCCATCGAGTTGCCGATGACCGGCAGCGGGCCCAGGCCCATCCCCTCGAGGAAGTCGAGCACCCCGGCCGGCCCCACCGCCAGCGGGTTGGCGTCGGGTGAGTAGCTCTTGCCGAACCCAGGGAAGTCGAGCACGTAGGTGGTGTACCGCTCGGCCAGGACCGGCAGGTTGCCGCGGAAGTTGGCCCACCCGCTGACGCCGGGCCCCGACCCGTGCAGCAGCAGCAGCGGCGGCCCGTCGCCCGCTACGTGGTAGTGCAGCTTGCCCTTCGGCGTGTCGAGGAAACGGCTGGTCTCCTCGAACGACAGCAGCTCCGTCACTGGCCCTGCACCGTCCCGATGTCCCGCGATGCCTGGCCGGCCAGGTGGCGGCCGGCGATGTAGCCGAACGTGACGCTGGGGCCGATGCAGCTGCCGCCGCCGCCGTAGATCGCGCCGAGCACCGACGCGGCGGTGTTGCCCGCCGCGTAGAGCCCGTCGATGACCGGCGTCCGGTAGCCGAGCACCCGCGCGCGGGAGTCGACGCGGAGGCCGCCGTTGGTGCCGAGGGTGCCCGGCCACTGCTGGATGGCACCGAAGACCGGGCCGGTGATCGGCTTGCGGTTCACGGTGTCCGGGCCGGTCAGCACGTGCGTCTGGCCGGGATCGCCCCAGTCGGGGTCCTCGCCCTTCTCGGCGTAGGTGTTGTACCGCTCGACGGTCGCCTCGAGCACGTCCGGGTCGATGCCGATCTGCTCCGCCAGCTCGCGGATCGAGCCCGTGAGCTTGAGCCAGTGGGGCGCTTCCTCGCCGTTGGGGCCGGTCATGCTCATCGCGACGCCCGGCTTGGACCCGATGACGCCCTTCTCGACGATGTCGTTGCCGAAGATGACCCACCCCGGGGGCTGGTTGGTGTAGCCGGGGTTGCGCTGGTCGAAGAAGCCGAACGGGTGCGGGAAGTCGTTGTAGGTGTAACCGCCGTGCATGAAGCGGTGGCCGCGGGAGTTGACGATGATCGACCCCGCCCCGAGGCCCATCATCATCTGCGGCACCGGCTTGCCGTCGCGGCCCTTCTCCCACGGCTCGTAGATGACGCCGTAGCCGAAGAACGTGTTCATCGAGCCGAGCTTGGCCCCGACCGCCATCGCCATCTGGTGCCCGTCGCCGGTGTTCGGCGCCGGGCTCACGGGCCTGACCTCGTACCCGATGAACGTCTTGACCATCTCGGGGTTAGCGTCGAAGCCGCCGCAGGCCAGCACCACGCCGCGGCGGGCGCCGATCCGGCGCGGCCCGGGCTGACCATCACTGGCCGGGCCCTCGACGACGAGTCCCACCACCGCGCCGGCGCCGTCGGTGACCAGCTCGACGGCGGGGGTGGACGCGCGGACTTCACCGCCGGCGTCGACCACGCCCTTGAGCAGCGGGGCGATCAGCCCGCCGCCCTTGGCCCGCCAGACCTCGCGCTGGCGGGTGGCCAGTTCCTCGGCACCGACCTGGCCGCGCCGCTGCTCGGGGAAGCTGACCTCCTGCGGCGGGATCCACGGGCCGGAGGCGATCTTACGGGCGAGTTCCTCGCCGAGCTCGGCCCCGGCCGGGTAGGGCTTGACCGCGCAGGTGCGCGGGAAGTGCCGGACGCCGGGGATGCGGTCGCCGATCACCGAGTAGTAGTCGTCGAGCTGGATATGCGGCTCGGAGTCGTACCCGGTGGTTTCGAGCAGGTACTCGAACATCTCCGGGGCGGTGTCGACGTAGACTTCCTGCAGCTCAGGGTCGGAGGCGCGGCCGTCAGACAGCCGCCGGATGTACGCCAGCGCGTCCTCGCGGGAGTCCCGGTCCTTGATGAAGCGGTTGTTCGGGATCCACATGTCACCGCCCGACACGGCGGTCGTGCCGCCGAAGAACTCGTCCTTCTCGACGACCAGGGTGCTCGCGCCGCCGCGGGCGGCGAGCAGGGCCGCGGTCAGCGCTCCGCCGCCACTGCCGACCACGACCACGTCGAAGATTTCGTCCCACTGGGAATCGGCGCTCTCCGGCACTGGATGCCTCCATGCAGATAGGTAAGTCCCGTCAGCCTAACGACCGCCCGTGCACGGCCAAAGAGCCGCGTTCCAGTGACCGGGACGTCCCACTGAGCGGGAAACTGCCATTTCCGGGCCCGGCCGGCCGGAGCTAAATTGAGCGCGGCCACCACCGCGACAATTGAGACGGACACCCATGCTCGATAGCACCCAGCGCACTACGGCCGCCGACCTGCTCTGGGCGGCGGAGCGGGACCTCGCGCCGGTTGACCCGCTGACCGAGACCTTTCCCGGCATCGACGTGGTGGACGCCTACGAGATCCAGCTGATCAACATCCGGCGGAAGCTCGCCGCGGGCGCCCGGGTGCGCGGCCACAAGGTCGGCCTGTCCTCCCCGGTCATGCAGCAGATGATGGGCGTCGACGAGCCGGACTACGGGCACCTGCTCGACACGATGGTGCTCAGCCAGGAAACGCCGATCCCGGCCGGCAAGTACTGCTACCCGCGGATCGAGGTCGAGATCGGCTACATCCTCGGCTCTGCCCTGCCCGGTGCCGACTGCACCGAGGAAGACGTCCTCGCCGCGACCGAGTACATCGTGCCGAGCCTGGAGCTGATCGACAGCCGGATCACCAACTGGCAGATCAGGCTGCCCGACACCATCGCCGACAACGCGTCATCGGCGGGCGTCATCCTCGGCGAGGCCCGCCGCTCCCCCGCCGAGCTGGCGGAACAGGGCGTCGACCTGGCGAACATCGACGCGGTGCTGTACCGCGGCGACCCCGCCAGCTCGAAAGACACTGAGGTCGCCCGCGGCAACACCAGTGCCGTGCTCGGCAACCCGACCTGGTGCGTCGCCTGGCTGGCACGCACGGTGGCCAGCTTCGGGGTGAAGCTCGAGGCCGGGCACCTCATCATCCCGGGCTCCTGCACCCGCGCGATCGACGCCACGCCGGGCAGCGCGTTCCGCGCCGAGTTCGCCGGGCTCGGCACCGTGACCGCCGAGTTCAACTAGCCGGCTTCGAGTAACAGGGAAGACACCGTGACCAAGGCCACCGCCGCGATCGTCGGATCGGGCAACATCGGCACCGACCTCATGTACAAGCTGCTCCGCTCCGACGTCATCGAGCCGCGCTGGATGATCGGCATCGACCCGGAGAGCCAGGGTTTGAAACGTGCGAGGGACAACGGTCTCCGGGCCACCGCCGAGGGGGTGGACTGGCTGCTCGCCAACGAGCGGCCCGACCTGGTCTTCGAGGCCACCTCCGCCTACGTGCACCGGGAGAACGCGCCGAAGTACGCCGAGCTCGGGATCCAGGCGGTCGACCTCACCCCGGCCGCGCTCGGCCCGGCGGTGGTTCCCGCGGTCAACCTCGGCGCGCACACTAGCGAGCCCAACGTCAGCCTCATCACCTGCGGCGGCCAGGCGACCATCCCGATGGTGTACGCGGTCTCCCGGGTCGTCCCGGTGGAGTACGCGGAGATCGTCGCCAGCGTGGCGTCGCCGTCGGCCGGGCCGGGCACCCGGGCCAACATCGACGAGTTCACCAAGACCACCGCCCGCGGGGTGGAGACGATCGGCGGCGCGCAGCGCGGCAAGGCGATCATCATCCTCAACCCGGCCGAGCCGCCGATGCTGATGCAGGACACGATCTTCTGCGCGATCCCGGAGGACGCGGACCGCGACGCCATCTCGGCCTCCATCAAGGAGATCGCCGCCGACGTGGCCGTCTACGTGCCCGGCTACCGGCTGCGCACCGAGCCGCAGTTCGACGACCCCACCCCGATGAGCGGCGGGCGGGCCCGCGTCGCCGTCTTCGTCGAGGTCGAGGGCGCGGGCGACTTCCTGCCGCCGTACTCAGGCAACCTCGACATCATGACCGCCGCCGCCACCCGGGTCGGGGAAGGGTTCGCCCAGCGGATCCTCGCCGCGCGCGCGTAAGAACGGGAGACCTCTTTCATGTCCTACAGCGCAGATCTCGACGTCCGCGTCACCGACTCCTCGCTGCGCGACGGCTCGCACGCGATCAGGCACCAGTTCACCGTCGAGAACGTGCGCAGCATCGTCGCCGCCCTCGACGACGCGGGCGTGCCGGTCATCGAGGTGACGCACGGCGACGGCCTCGGCGGCTCGTCGTTCAACTACGGTTTCAGCGCCGTGCCCGACCAGGACCTGATCGCCACCGCGGTGGCGACCGCCAAGCAGGCCAAGATCGCCTTCCTGATGCTGCCGGGCGTCGGCATCACCGACGACATCCGCCAGGCGGCCGACAACGGCGCCTCGGTCTGCCGGATCGCCACCCACTGCACCGAGGCCGACATCTCCATCCAGCACTTCAAGGTGGCCCGCAGCATCGGCCTGGAGACGGTGGGCTTCCTGATGATGGCGCACAGCCAGCCGCCGGAGGTCCTCGCCCGGCAGGCCAGGATCATGGCCGACGCGGGCGCCCAGTGCGTCTACGTGGTCGACTCGGCCGGCTCGCTGATCATGGACGGGGTCAGCGACCGGATCGCCGCGCTGGTGGCCGAGCTCGGCGACGACGCCCAGGTCGGCTTCCACGGCCACGAGAACCTCGGGCTCGGGGTGGCCAACTCGGTGCTCGCCGCCCGGGCGGGCGCCAAGCAGATCGACGGGTCAACCCGCCGCTTCGGGGCCGGCGCGGGCAACACCCCGGTGGAGGCGTTCGCCGCGGTCACCGAGCGGCTCGGGATCAAGACCGGCATCGACACCCTCAAGATCGTCGACGCCGCCGAGGAAACCGTCGCCCCGCTCCTGAGCTCGAACCCGCCCGAGCTCAACCGCCTCTCGCTGACCATGGGCTACGCCGGCGTCTACTCCAGCTTCCTCAAGCACGCGGAGATCCAGGCCCGCAAGTACGGGGTGTCCGGGGCCGAGATCCTCATCGAGGCAGGCCGCCGCAAGCTCGTCGGCGGCCAGGAAGACCAGCTCATCGAGATCGCCGTGGGGCTGGCCCAGCGGAAGTAGCTGGCCGGGCCGGCTGGTTGCGGCAACGGGCCGGTTATAGGCGGCTGGTTGTGGCAACGGGCCGGTTAAGGGTGGCTGGCGGCTGGCCGCTGGCTGGTGGTTGCCGTGAGCGATTCCGCCGAACGGGGGCGGGGTGACTGCGGCACCGTCCCCGCCGCCGCCAGGCGCGGACGGGGTGACGGGCGGAGCACGCTCCCGTTCGGGATAGCTCTGGGCGGCGGCGGGGCGGGCTGGCCGGGCGGTGAGTGGTGGCGGCCGGGGCGGCGGGTGCTGAGCGGTGGCGGTCGCGGCGGCCGGGGCGGCGGGTGCTGAGTGGTCGCGGGGCGGGGGTTAGCGGGCGGTGGCCAGGGGGCGGGCCAGCGGGACCACGTCGCCGGACCAGATGGCCAGGGCGGTGTTGCGCACCTCGTGGACCAGTGAGTGGGCGCGGATCCGGGCGATGGGGCCGGTCACCGAGATCGCGCCGATGACCCGGTCGCCGCTGCGGATGGGGGAGGCGACGCAGCCAAGGCCCTTGTAGGCTTCCTCCCGGTCGTAGGCGATGCCGGTCTGCCTGGCGCTGTCGAGCGTGGCCTGGATGGCCCGCGGGTCGATGACGGTGAACTCGGTGCGCCGCTTGGGGTTTGCGAGCGCGGACGCCTGGCTGGCCGGCTTCTCGTAGGCCAGCAGCACCTTGCCGAGCGCGGTGCAGTAGGCCGGCTCGCGGCCGCCGACCCGGGTGGGCAGCTTCGCCCGGGTGGTGGTTACCCGGTCGAGGTACACCACCTCGCCGTGGTCGAGGATGCCCAGGTGCGCCACCATGCCCGTGCGCAAGGCGAGCGAGTGCAGGTGCTTGAACGCTGCCTCGCGGAGCCCGGTCCGCTGCAGGGCGACGCTGCCGAGCTCGAGGAGCCTGAGCCCGACCCGGTAGCCGCCGCTGTTCCGCTCCAGCCAGCCCACCTCGCAGAGCTGGTTCGCCAGCCGGTGCACCGTCGACTTGGGCAGGCCGATCCGCTGGCTGATCTCGCTCAGGCTCAGGGCACGGTCGCAGCCGTCGAACGATGCGAGGATGGCCTCGAGCCGGCCCACGACCGTGCTCGACTGACCGTCCTCCTCGCTGTCCGCGGGTGCCTTGCCGACCGGCCGGACGCTGCCGCCCCGGGCAGCGGACGAGCTAACGCGATGCTGAAGCGCAGCCACTACCTGCTCACCTCCGGTCTACACTGACTGGTCAGTACATAATAGGAACAGTCAGCCAGCCACCGCAATGCACTGACGAGGGCAAAAGCTGGGCCAGGCGGACGGGCGGCGCTACCGACCAGTCAGTTTTGCGTCCCGTCTAGCAGAACGGCCGGGGTGACACCAACCGGCCGCCACGATATTTTCGCGGATGGTGGCGAGGTTTCACCCGTGTCTGACGATGAGGGAAGCCAATGAGCGAAAGCGCGGCATCAGCGCCGCAGCAGGCAACCGTGCTGGACAACGTGCGGGCGCTGCTGCCTGAGATCAGGGCGCGCGCCGAGGAGATCGAGCACGCGCGAGCGGTGCCGCGCGACCTCGCGGAGAAGCTGCGCTCAGCGGGCGTCTTCCGCCGGTACGTGCCACGCTCCCACGGCGGCGACGAGATGTGGCCGGACGAGGGCCTGACCGTGATCGAGGAGCTGGCGCGGGCCGACGCCTCGGTCGCCTGGGTCGCCGCGGTCGGCTCGGAAGGGCCGAGCTTCTACGCCTACCTGCCGCCAGACACCTACGACAAGATCTTCGCCGAGGGCCCCGACGTCATCCACAGCGGCGTGATCAACCCGACCGGCAAGGCCGTGCGGGACAAGGGCGGCTACCGGTTCAGCGGCCGGTGGTCGTTCGGCAGCGGCTCCAACAACGCCGACTACATCTGCATCCACGGCGTGCTCGACGACGGGTCAGGCACCCGGATGGGCGTGGTCCCCGCCAGCCAGGTGCAGATCGACGATGTCTGGCACGTGAGCGGGCTCAAGGGCACCTCAAGCAACGACATCGTGCTCAGCGACCTGTTCATCCCGGACGAGTGGACGGGCAACTTCGGCGAGCTGCCGAAGGTCGCCCGGCACCCGCTGGACCAGCGGCAGCTCGGGGCGCGCTTCGGCTCGGAGTTCGCGGCGGTCGCGGTCGGGATCGCCCAGGCGGCCCTGGACGACATCACCGACATCGCCCGCAACAAGATCCCGGCCACGTCGCGCAGCAAGCTGGCGCAAGATCCCGTGGCCCAGTACATGACCGGGCAGCTGGCCACCGACCTTTACATGGCGCGGACGCTGCTGCACCAGGTCGCCCGGGACGACCAGGCGAGCGTTGCCTTCGGCCCGCCGGACGACACGGCGACGATCATCAGGCGCGCCCGCCTGTCGCGGGCGGCCTCGGTGGCGGCGTCGGTCGTCGAGGGCGCCTACAGCATCTCCGGTACCACCGGGCTGTTCGAGTCCTGCCCGCTGCAGCGGCGGCTGCGCGACGTCCGCGCCGTCACCCAGCACTACATGCTGTCCGCCCGCAGCGCGTACGGGCCGGTCGGCACGGCCATCCTGGCCGATTAACCCGCGGGCTGACCTGGGGGTTGGGATGCCGGCCAGCGACTTGAGCAGGGTTGCCGTGGAGGCCATGCGGCTGCAGAACGCGTATGCCCTGGCGATCGACGCCCGCGACTGGGAACTCTTCCGCACCGTGTTCACCCCCGACGTGCTGGCCGACTACCCGCACGCCGCGTTCGACGGGATGCAGGCGTGGCTGGAGAACTTCATCCCGTTCCACGACGCCTGCGCGTGGACGGTGCACGAGATCACCAACCACGTCGTCGGCGAGGACAGCCGGGGGATCTGGGCCACCTGCTACGGGTGGGTCCGGTGGACGATGAAGGACAGGCCCGGATACATCAACCGGGCCGAGGTGCTGTTCCGCGACCGGCTGCGGGAAGACGACGGGACCTGGCGGATCGCCCGGCGCAAGCTGCGCATGCTGTCGTCTTACCCGCAGGCGCCGGTCCCCGCCGGGTACAGCCTGCTGCAGTCCGTGCGCGACCTGGCGGACTGGACCTAGGAGAACAGCTCGACCACGGGCTTGTCCCGCAGGTCGTCCTTGAGCAGGTAGACGGCGGCCGAGTCCATGTGGCTGCGCCACAGGCGCTGGGCGCCCTCGGCGTCGCCCGCCTCGATCAGCGCCAGCAGCTTCTTGTAGGACCGCACCGCGCGCCGGAAGCGCGCCGCCGACCCGGCCTCGTCGAGGCTGCGCGATACCCGCAGCGCGGTATGGGTGGCGACGATGTCGTGCAGCACGGCGCCCTGCAGGGCGAGTGTCTTGTTCCCCGACCGCTGCATGATCAGCTCGTGGAAGCGGCCGGTGAGGCGCGACCACTGGGCCGGGTCGGGCACCCCGCCGTCGCCGCCCTCGATCGCGGACTCGGTCTCGGCTATAAGGGCGGCCAGGTCGGCGATGTCCTGCTCGGTGCGGCGCTGGGCGAGCATGCCCGCGCAGGCCGGCTCGGTTACCTTGCGCGCTTCGTACACGTCGTCGATGGTCGCGCCCTGCAGTTGCAGCAGCAGGCCGACGTAGCGGGCCGCCACCGCCGGGTCGGGCGCCACCACCTGGGCGCCGCCGCGGCTGCCGGGCCGCACCGCGATCAGCCGTTCGGTCTCCAGGATGCGGAAGGCCTCGCGGATCGTCGGCCGGGAAACGCCGAACTGCGCCATCAGCTGGGTTTCCGGCGGCAGCTTCTCCCCCGGCTTGACCGCGCCGCGGACGATCTGGCGGCGCAGCTGGGCCGCGATCAGCTCGGAGGTCTTGGGCGCGCGGACCAGCTGACCGACCTGGCCGTTCGGCCCGCGCGCGTTATTCATGGCTGTCATCGCAGCTCAGGCACTGCCTCTCGGGCAGGGGTGCGCATTCATCTTGACACGATAGAAGAGCTACCTGAATAAGACAACGGATGGGCGGAAGGCGGGCATTACCTCGCACGGGGTCCTCGCACGGGGGTCCTCGGGTCGGTAGACGCCATATGTTTTGGTTTAGTAATATGAATGTACCTTATAATCTCATGACAGCGAGTGGCCGCGTGAGAACAGAACCCAGTCAGCTGCCTGGAGGACCGGACGGATGATCGACAACAGTTCCCGGGCGTCCGACTCGTTGCTGTCGCGCCGGATCTGCCAGGTGGTGCGACTGGACCCGGGGGCGCCCGCGCTGTTCTTCGCCGGCCTGACGTTTTCCTGGTCGTTCTACGCCGACGCGGTCGCCGACCTCTCGTCGCTGCTGGCCGGGTATCCCGGCGCCCGGCGCGTCGGCATCGTGCTGCGGAACCGGCCCGGGCCGGTGGCTGCCCTGATCGCCACCCTCGGTACCGGGCGCGCGGTGGTGACGCTGAGCCCGCACCTGGGCGACATCGGCCTGGCGCAGGACATCGTCGACCTCGCACCGGACGTGATCGTGGCCGAGGACGCGGACTGGGCCCGCGAGGCGGTGCTGGCCTCATCGAAGGCGGTCGGCGCGGTCGCGCTGCTGACCGGGACCGACCGGGCCCTGGCGGCCCAGCCCGTCTCGTGGTCGCCGGCCCCGTCCCTGCAGGATCCGGGCGATGTCGCGGTGCTGATGATGACCAGCGGCACCACGGGGCGGCCGAAGCGGGTGCCGCTCACCTACGACCGGATGACGGCGGCCTTCCGCGCCGCCGGGCTGGTCCTCGACGAGGCGCACGAGCCGCACCTGCGCACCGGGACCGACATCTTGTGGGCGTCGCTCGCGCACATCAGCGGCATGTACTTCGCCGTCGCGCAGGTGCTCGAGGGCCGCAGCGTCGCCCTCCTGGAAAAGTTCGAGGTCAGCGCCTGGGTGGAGCTGGTCAGGCGGTACCGTCCGGTCTACGTCCGGCTGGCGCCCACCGCGCTGCGGATGGTGCTGCAGGCCGGGGTAGACGCCGACGTATTCGACAGCGTGCGCGTCGTCGGCTCAGGCACCGCGCCGCTGCCGCCGGACCTAGCGGAGGAGTTCGAGCAGCGTTACGGCATCCCGGTGCTCAGCACCTACGGCGCGACCGAGTTCGCGGGCGCGATCGCCGGCTGGTCGCTGAAGGACAAGAAGCAGTGGGGGCCGCGCAAGCGCGGCAGCGTCGGGCGCGCCCACCACGGCATCGAGTTGCGCGTCGTCGACCCGGAGACGGGCATCGTGCTCCCCGCCGGGCAGACCGGCCTGCTCGAGGCGCGGGGCAGCCAGCTCCCGGGCGAGGATGGCGCCTGGCTGCGCACCACCGACCTCGCCACCCTCGACGACGACCAGTTCCTGTTCATCCGCGGGCGGGCGGACGAGGCCATCAACCGCGGCGGCTTCAAGATCCCGCCCAGCGTCATCGAGGACGCGCTCGCGGCGCACCCGGCCGTCGACGAGGCATCGGCCGTGGCGCTGCCGGACGACCGGCTCGGCCAGGTGCCCGCGGTCGCGGTGACGCTGCTCAGCCCGGCCACGGAAGAGGAGCTCATGCAGTACCTCGCGAGCCGGCTCACCAGGTACCAGCGGCCCGTCGCGATCCGGGTGGTCGACCAGCTGCCGCGGACGCCGTCGCTCAAGATCAGCCGCCCGCTGGTGCGCAAGCACTACTTCGACGGACACGCCCTCCGCGAAGCCGCCGGGGAACCCGGCGCCGCGATGACAGGAGAAGCCTCATGACCGCTGAACGTCCCGGTTACGGGGTTCTCACCGACGAGTCGTTCGAGCGCTCGCGGCGGCGGATCGGCATTCCCCTGCGCATCAACCCCGCCCACATCACCGAGGTGACCGCCGACGCCACGCGGCACTTCGCCTACGGGTACGGGGACGACAACCCGCTCTACTGCGATCCCGAGTACGCCGTCAAGACCCGCTGGGGCGGCCTCATCGCGCCGCCGAACTTCACCTACTGCATGGGCGAGAACGCGGCCCCGCCGCTCACCGCCGAGCAGAAGGAGCTGCTCAAGGGCGACCCCTTCGCCGGCCTGGGGTCGTACCAGGCGGTGATGGAGTTCGAGTACTACCGGCCGCTGACGGCCGGCGACCGCTGCAAGGTGATCCGCGCCCAGGTCGGCGTGGCCGACAAGCCAAGCCGGTTCGGCGGCCGGACCGCGCACGTGACCCACGACTTCCTGTTCGCCAACGGGCACGGGCAGGTCGTCACCATCCAGCGCGGCACCTGGATCAACGCGGAACGGCACACGTCGCGGTCACGCTCGGACGACAAGCAGCCGGTCAGCTTCGACCCGTACACCGATGACCAGATCGCCGAGATCGACGCGGCCTACGACGCCGAGCACCGCCGCGGCTCGCAGACCAGGTACTTCGAGGACGTCGAGGTCGGCGAGGAGATCCAGCCGCGGGTCAAGGGCCCGCTGGTGGTGACGGACCTGGTGGTCTGGCACCTGGGCTGGGGCATGCAGCTGACCCCGCCTGGCGCCTTCGGCATCGCCCGCAAGATCAGGCGCAAGGCCCCCGGGCTGTACCCGCCCAACGCGCGCAACATCCCCGACACCGTGCAGCGGCTGCACTGGGACCCGTCCCGGGCCCAGGAGCTCGGCATCCCGATGAGCTACGACTACGGCGCGATGCGCGAGACCTGGCTGACCCACGCGCTGACCGACTGGATGGGCGACGACGGCTGGCTGGCGCGGCTGCGCTGCGAGCACCGCAAGTTCAACTACATCGGCGACACCACCTGGGTCCGCGGCAAGGTCGTGGACAAGGTCCAGGTGGACGGGCGCAACGAGGTCCACCTGGAGGTGGGATGCTGGAACCAGCGGGGCGAGCACACCACCCCGGGCAGCGCGGTGGTGCTGCTGCCGACGCGGGAGCGCGCGGTCGACCTGCCCGCGCCGCCCGCCGGTTCCCTGGAAGAGCTGCTCGCGGCCGAGATCGCGCGCCACTCCTGAACGTAAGTACCGACGAGATCATGGAGCCCAGGTGGACTTCGAGCTGACGGAGGAACAGGCCGCCCTGCGCGAGGTGTCCCGCGGCATGCTCGCCGTGAGCTGCCCGCCGCAGCTGGTGCGGTCCCTGGCGGCCGCCGGCACGGACGTGGACGACAAGCTGTGGCAGCGCGGCACCGAGCTGGGCTGGACCGGCCTGGCGGTGCCCGAGGAACACGACGGCGCGGGCCAGGGGCTGGTCGAGCTGTGCCTGGTGGCCGAGGAGATCGGCCGCGCCGCCGCCCCCGGGCCGTTCACCGACAGCGCGCTGGCCGGGCTCGCCCTCGCGCGGTTCGGCCGGCCGGAGCTGCTCGCCGCCCTCGCCGCCGGCGACCTCAAGGCCAGCCTGGCCTGCCACGGGCCGGCGGCCGGCCGCTACGACGGTGCTGACCTGGTGCTCAGCGGCCGCGCCACCGCGGTCCAGTCGGCCGCCGCGGCCGACTGGCTGCTGGTGACGGCGGCCGTGCCGCCAGGGTCCGGCGACCCGGGCCGCCGCCTGGCGCTTGTCGAGCGGGCCGCGGTCACGGTGCAGCCCCGGCGCACCCTGGATGAGACGCGCCGCTGGTACGACGTGGAGCTCGACGGCGTCCGGGTCCGGGCGGCGGACGTGGTGGCCGACGAGGCCGGCCTGCGGTGGCTGGCCGACGCGGCGGCGGTGCTCAGCGCGGCCGACTCGCTAGGCGTGGGCGAGCGGCTGCTGGAGATGACTGTCAGCTACGTCAAGGTGCGCGAGCAGTTCGGGCGGCCGCTTGGCAGCTTCCAGTCGGTGAAGCACAAGGTGGCCGACATGCTGACCACGCTCAAGGGGGCCCGGGCGGCCACCTACTACGCTGCCATGGCGCTGGACGCCGGCGCGGATGGCGCCACCGTGGCGGCCAGCGTCGCCAAGGCGTTCACCGCCGAGGGCGTCGCCGCCCTGGCCGGGGAGGCACTGCAGGCCCACGGCGGCATCGGCTTCACCTGGGAGCACGACCTGCACCTGTACCTGCGGCGGGCCAAGGTCAACGAACTGCTGTACGGCGCGCCCGCCGAGCACTACGAGCGGATCGTCGCGCTGCTTGAGTGACGCCGGTGCCGCGGTTTCCGCGGTTCCGCGGTCGCGGTTACTGCCGGGACTGCTCGATGAGACCGGGCACCAGGCGACGCAGGAGCTTGCCGGTCTCGGTCCGCGGCAGCGCGTCCACCAGCCAGAAGCGATCCGGGGTCTTGCTCGACCGGAGCGCCCGCATGGTGAAGTCGCGCAGCTCGGCCAGGTCGACGCGGGCTTCGGGGCGGGCGACCACGGCCGCCTCGATGCGCTGGCCCCACTCGGAGTCCGGCACGCCGAACACCACCGCGTCGAGCACCGCCGGGTGCCGCAGCAGGACGTCCTCGATCTCGGCCGGGGCGATGTTCTCGGCTCCCCTGATGATCGTGTCGTCGGCGCGCCCGCAGACGAACAGGTAGCCGCCGGCGTCGACGTAGCCGTCGTCCCTCGTGTCGAAGAAGCCGCGGTCGTCGACCGCCCGGCCCAGGCCCGCGTACTCGGCCGACACCTGGTCGCCGCGCACGCAGATCCGGCCGGCCTGGCCGGCGCCGAGGACTTCGCCGCCGGGGCTGCGGATCTCCAGTTCGATGCCGGGCAGCGGCTGGCCGACCGAGGACAGCCGCGCCCGGACCGCCGGGTCGTCCGACGCGATGGCGGCCCGGTGGTCTTCCGGGCCGAGCAGGGCGACGGTCGAGCTGGTCTCGGTCAGCCCGTAGGCGTTGACGAAATCGACCTCAGCCCATTGGCGCACCGCCCGCTCGATGAGCGCGGCCGGCATCGGAGCCCCGCCATAGGAGAGCGAGCGGAGCGAAGGCACCGACCGTTCTTCCGCACTGTCGATGATCCGCGCCAGCATGGTCGGCACCACCATCGCGCTGCTGACCTCTTCCTCGCGGACCGTGCGGAGCCACTCGCCAGGGGTGAAGGCCTCGAGCACGAGCGTGCGGCGGCCCGCGTAGAGATTGGTGATCACGTTGGCCACGGCGGCGATGTGGTACGGGGGGACGCTGACCAGCGCCGCCTCGGTCTCCGCGGCCGAGGCGAACTCGACCGAGCCGAGCACGTAGGAGACGAGGTTCTCGTGGCGCAGCAGCACTCCCTTCGGCTCGGAGGTGGTACCGCTGGTGTAGATGACGACGGCGACCGGGTTCTCGTCACCGGGCGCCTCGCTGACCTCGCCGCGCTCGGCGCGGGTCTGTTCCAGCCACGCGTCAGCGGTCATGGCCTCAAGGCCGGCCCCCTCGAAGTGCGCCAGCGCGCTGGGGGCGCCGATGCCCAGCGCCTTCGGGTGCCTGGCGAGCAGCGCGTCCAGCTGCTGCTGCCCCAGCCGGTAGTTGAGCGGGACCAGCGGCACCCCCGCCCGCGCCGCCGCGAACAGCGCCACCGGGAAGGCCGGGCCGTTGACGTCCAGGTAGACGAGCGCGCCGGCGGCGCGCTCGCGGAGCAGCGCGGCACCAGAGTGCGACCGCCGGGCGAGCCCGGCGGCGGTAATCCCGCCGGACCGGCGCCCCACCAGGACGCGGTCGCCGAACCCGTCGTTGGCCATGTCGAGCAGGAGCGTCAGGCGCACGAGCGGAGCCTCGCTCAGTCCGAGGCGGGCAGCGGCTTGGCCGCCTGGATGACCAGCGGCTTGCCGTCGAGCGCGAGGGTGCCGTGGCCGGCCTTGGTGCACAGCACCTGGATGGTGCCGGCCTCGTCGACGTAGCGCTTGCCGATCTGGGTGCCGCCCATCAGCGACGGGTCGGGCTCCGCGGCCGGGGCCGGCTGGACCGGGCCTGCCTGGTCTGGGGCCGTCATCGCCACACCGCCGCATGTCAGCGTGCACTCAACCTCGGGCGCCCGGATGACGATCACCGCCGTGGTGTCGACCGCGCTGACCAGCTGCTGCCCGGCACGAAACTGAACCGCCATTTCGCCGCTCTCCCTGACCTGGTGAACCTGCTGGCCGTGTAGGCTGCCAGCATTGCCCGGCCCGCTGGCCGGACGATATTAATTGATAATATCAGTTTACTGATTTGAATTAAACCCCGCGCCAGACCGGGGCCCGCTTCTCGGCGAAGGCGGCCGCGCCCTCGCGGGCATCGGCCGACTCGAACACCGGCTTGTACAGTTCTTCTTGCCGCTGCCAGCCTTCGGCAACCGTCCAGTCGGCCTGGGCGCGGGCGATCTGCTTGGTGACGGCCACCGCGAGCGGCCCGTTGGCCGCGATCAACTCGGCCAGCGCGAGCGCGCCGTCGAGGGCGGTACCGTCCGGGACCAGCCGGTTGACCAGGCCCAGCTCCGCCGCCCTGGCCGCGGAGACCGGCTCGCCAGTCAGCAGCAGCTCCATCGCCGCCGCGAACGGGATGCGCCGGGGCAGCAGCAGGGCGGCGCCGCCGCCCGCCACCAGGGCGCGCTTGACCTCGGGCACGCCGAACCTGCTGCCTTCGGCCGCCACCACCAGGTCGCACGCCAGCATCAGCTCGAACCCGCCGGCCAGCGCGTAGCCTTCCACCGCGGCGATGAGCGGCTTGCGCGGCGGGGTGATGGTGACGCCGCCGAAGCCGCGACCCGGGATCATCGGCTTGTCACCGCGCATCCAGGCCTTGAGGTCCATCCCCGCGCAGAACGTGCCGCCCGCCCCGGTGAGCACCCCGACGCGCAGGTCGTCGTCGGCGTCCAGCTCGTCGGCCGCCGCCGCCATGGCCCGGGCGGCCGCGCCGTCGAGCGCGTTCCTGGCCTCCGGCCGGTTGATGGTGATGACCTGGACGTGGCCGCGGCGTTCGGCCGTTACCGGCTCTGCCATTCCTCTCCTCCTGTCGTCGCGTCCTGTTGTCGCGTCCTGCTCGCAGCCGTCACGCCGCGGTCAGGGCTCCACCCGGATCACGACCTTGCCCGTCGGGAGCCGGTCGGCGACCCGCCGCAGCGCGGTGCCGATGTCGGCCAGGTCGTGCACCTCGGACACGGCGGGCCGCATGCCCCCGGCGACCAGCTCGGTCAGCGCCTGCCGGCCGCGCGCCGTTTCCTCCGGCAGCCGCTCGGTCCACGTCCGCAGCTCGAGCCCGCGGACGGTGATGTTCTTGAGCAGGACGATGTTGAGCGGGATGCGGGGGATGTCGCCGCCGGCGTAGCCGACGGTGACGAAGCGGCCGCCCCAGCGGATCGCCCGCAGCGCGGGCTCCGCCCAGCGATCGCCCACCGGGTCGACCACCAGGTCGGCGCCGTCACCGGTGATCTCCCTGATGCGCTGCTTGAGGTCCTCGTGCACGTAGTCGACGCCCGCTTCGGCGCCAAGCCCCGCGCAGACCTTGAGCCGTTCCGGCGCGGACGCGGCCGCGATCACCCTGGCCCCCAGCCGGACCGCGACGTCGACTGTGGCCGTGCCGACCCCGCCGGCCGCGCCGAGGACCACGACCCACTGTCCCGGCCGCAACTCCCCGGCCGTGACCAGCGCGTGGTAGGCGGTCAGGTAGGTGACCCGGAACGCGGCCGCCTCGTGCAGCGACAGCCCCGCGGGAACCGGCGCGACCGCGCGCGCCGGCACAAGCACCTGTTCGGCCATCGCGCCGGTGAAGGTCGACCCGTAGACCGGGTCACCGGCCGACAGCCCGGTGACGCCCTCGCCCACCGCCGCCACCCGGCCGGCGAACTCGCTGCCGGGGGTGAACGGCAGCGGGGCGGAGACCTGGTAACGGTTGGCGATGAGCAGCAGGTCGGGGTAGTTCACCGCCGCCGCGGCCACGTCCACGAGCACGTGACCGGGGGTGACCTCGGGGCTGGGGATGTCGCGGACGACCACGTTCTCCGGGCCGCCGTACTCTTCGCAGCGCGCCGCCCTCATGCGTCCTCCCGGTCTCGGCTTGCCCTCAATCGTATCACTAAATATATAATGATACCCATTGAGTTTTCCTTGAGGAGGTCATCGCGGTGCGTGAGGCAGCGGTCGCAGGCATCGGCCGGACGGCGTTCAGCAAGTGCTCCGGCCGCACCCCGCTGGCGATGGCGGCCGAGGCGGCACGGGCGGCGCTTGACGACGCCGGGCTGCGGCCGTCCGACGTGGACGGGATCATCGACTTTAACACCGGCGATTCCGCGTCAGGCCCTGACGTTGCCCGGGCGATCGGCGCGGTCGACCTGGGGCTGGCGATGGGCCTGCAAGGCGGGGGCAACCTCGCGGTCACGGTCGTCGGCCAGGCGTTCGCGGCGGTGGGCGCGGGCACCTGCGACGTGGTGGTGGTCTACCGGTCGCTCAACGGCCGCTCCGGGAACCGCTACGGCCGCGGGGACCGGCCCGCCCTGGCGATGCGCGCCGACATGCAGTTCGCCGCGCTGAACGGGTACGTCGTCCCGCCGATGTGGATCGCCATGTTCGCGCAGCGCCACAAGCACGTGCACGGCACCACCGACGAGGACTTCGGGCAGATCGCGGTCACCTTCCGGCGCCATGCCGCCGCCAACCCGCACGCCATGCAGCGGCAGCTCATCTCCATGGACGACTACCTGTCCGCCCGGTGGATCTGCGAGCCGTTCCGGCTGTACGACTGCTGCCTGGAGACCGACGGCGCGGTCGCGCTGGTGGTCACCAGCCTGGACCGGGCCAGGGACCTGCGGCACGCCCCGGTCCGGATGGCGGGCTTCGGCGAGGGCCACACCCACGGCGGCTCGTGGACGAACTTCCCCGACCTGTCCGAGATGTACTCCGCCTACGCGGCCAGGCGGCTGTGGGCGAGTACCGGCCTGCGGCCGGCCGACATGGACGTCGCCTGCATGTACGACTGCTTCACCGGCACGGTCATGGCGACCTTCGAAGACTTCGGGTTCTGCCCCAAGGGGCAGACCGGGGCGTTCTTCGCCGAGGGGCGGGCGACCTACGGCGGTGACGTCGTGGTCAACCCGCACGGCGGGCTGCTGTCCGAGGGCTACCTGCACGGCCTCAACCACCATTTCGAGGCGGTCACCCAGCTGCGCGGCGACGCGGGCGAGCGGCAGGTCCCAGGCGCCCGGCATGCCCTGGTCACGGCCGGGGCCGGGCCGGCGGGCGGCGCGCTCATCTATGAGGCGGACCAGTGAACGAGATGCCGCCCGCGCCGCTCATCGACGCCGACAGCGCCGGGTTCTGGGAGGCGACCCGCGAAGGGCGGATCACGCTGTGCCGGTGCACCGGATGCGGCGCCTGGCTAGCCCGGCCGCTGGAACGGTGCCAGCACTGCGCCGAGCCGACCGCATACGCGCCGGTGGCGGGGACCGGCACGATTTACAGCTACATCGTCGTCCATCACCCCGCCGTGCCCGCCTTCGCGCACCTGGTGCCCTACGTCATCGCCCTGGTCGAGTTCGACGAGGGGCCCCGGCTGCCCGGCATCCTGCTCGGCGAGCGCGGCCCCGGCGTCGCGATCGGCCAGCGGGTGCGGGCGGAGCTGACCACGTTCCCCGGGGCGGCTGAGCGCGCGATCACGTTCCGGCGGGCTGAGCGGCCCTGACCGCGGCGACCACGGACTCCGTGTCCGTAACGGCGGCCAGCAGCGGCAGGTGCTGGGTCACCTGCATGTGGTGGGTCTCGGGGGTGGCGCCGGCGGTGCAGTCCTCGGCCAGCACCACGTTGTAGCCGAGCCCGACCGCCTCGGTCGCCGCGCCGGGCAGGGCGATGTTGGTGGACACGCCGCTGAGCACGACCGTGTCGATACCGCAGCCGCGCAGGGTGACGTCCAGGTCGGTGCCGGTGAACGGGGCCATGCCGTGCGACCGGTGGCAGATGATGTCGGACGCCTCGACGACCAGGCCGTCATGGATGGCCGCGTTGGCAGTGCCAGCCACCAGGTGCCCCTTGCGGCGGATGTTAGCCGCGAGCACGCAGTTGACCCGGAAGCCCTCGAAGTCGGCCCGGCGGGCCGCGATCGTGCAGAAGATCACCGGCGCCCCGGCCGCGCGGAACGCCGCCGTCAGGCCGTTGACCCGGGCGACGATGCCGCGCGCCGCCACCTGGCCGGTCAGCGGCGTGTCAATGTAGGCCCGGTTGGCGATGGCGTTCTGCATCTCGTTGACGACCAGCGCCGCCCGCTTGCCTGGTTCCAGCCCGCGTACCGCCGCCATGACCCCTCCCATCTTGTTCGACCGCGACCGGCCCGACGGCGGCCCCGTTCACGCGGCGCGGGCCGCGGGGCCGTCAGAGCCGCTCGATGATCGTGGCGTTGGCCATACCGCCGCCCTCGCACATGGTCTGCAGGCCGTAGCGGCCGCCGGTGGCCTCGAGGTAGTTCAGCAGCGTGGCCATCAGCTTGGTGCCGGAACCGCCGAGCGGGTGGCCGAGGGCGATCGCGCCGCCGCGCGGGTTGAGCTTGTCCTGGTCGGCATCGAACTCCTGCGCCCAGGCCAGCGGCACCGGTGCGAACGCCTCGTTGACCTCGTAGGCGTCGATGGCGTCGATGGCCAGGCCGCTGCGCCGCAGCACCTTCTCGGTGGCCGGGATGACGCCGGTCAGCATCAGCAGCGGGTCGCTGCCGGACACGGCGAAGGCGTGGAACCTGGCCCGGGGCCGCAGGCCGAGCTCGGCCGCCTTCTCCTCGCTCATGATCAGCGCCGCCGAGGCGCCGTCGGTGAGCGGCGACGAGCTGCCGGGGGTGACCCGCCAGGCGATCTCGGGGAAGCGCTCGGCGTAGGCCTCGGTGTAGTAGGCGGGCTTCAGCCCGGCCAGGCCCTCGACGGTGGTGCTTGCCCGCACGGTCTCGTCAACGGTGTGCGTGCCGCCGTCGGGCAGCTTGACGCCGATGATCTCGTTGTCGAACCCGCCGCTGGCGGCGGTGGCGGCGGCGCGCGCGTGGGACCGGGCCGAGTAGGCGTCGAGCGCCTCGCGGTCCAGCTTCCACCGCGCCGCGATGAGTTCCGCGCCGATTCCCTGGTTGGCCAGGCCCTCGGGGTAGCGGCCGGCCAGCGGCTCGACCGGGTTGCGGCCCGCCCGGGATGTCCCCATCGGTACCCGGCTCATCGACTCCACCCCGCAGGCGATGACGATGTCGTAGGCGCCTGCGATCACGCCCTGGGCGGCGAAGTGGGCCGCCTGCTGGCTTGACCCGCACTGCCGGTCGACGCTGGTGCCGGGGACGCTCTCCGGGAAGCCGGCCGTCAGCAGGGCGGTGCGCGCGATGTTCAGCGACTGTTCCCCGACCTGGCCGACACAGCCGGCGATCACGTCGTCGACAAGCGCGCTGTCCAGGCCGTTGCGCTCGACCAGGGCGGTCAGCGTCTGCGCGAGCAGGGCAGCCGGGTGCACGCCGGACAGGGCGCCGGCTGGCTTGCCCTTGCCCGAGGGGGTACGGATGATGTCGACGATGACGGCTGTGGTCATGGCTCCTCGCGATCCACTCGCAGATTCACAGGTATTAGTAATCTAATTTATCTAGGTGAGGAATGCTAGCGCGCACGGGCGGGCGGCCGCGGGGGGAGCGAACGGCGGCGGCCGGATAAACGGAAATGATCAGTATGCTTCACCTTGTGCTACTCGAATCTTCTTGCTATAGTGGGGCTTGACGGGCACGGCACCGATCGATGATCTGGCCGGCCCGTCTCGTTTTTCCCGGGGAGGTGATCCGGAATGGGCACGCATGATCCAGACTCGCCCGACGCTGCCGGGTGCGGCAGCATCCGCGAGGCGCTGCGGCTGGCCAGGGCCGGGCTGGGCTACCTCAACTCCCCGCAGGCCAGCGACATGGACCCTGCCGCCATCGGCGAGGTGCTCACCGCGCTCGGCGACCTGCAAGGGAAGCTCGCCGCCGCGCACGCTACGTTCCTGCGCCGGTTCGATGCCGCTAACGCGCACGACGCGGACGGCTACGGCTCCTCCTCCGCTTGGCTGGCCGCCAAAGGCCGGATGACCAAGCGGGACGCCCGCGCGGCGGTCCGGCAGATGCGCCACTTCAGCCAGCGGCCAGGGCTGCACGATGCACTCGCGGCCGGAGACCTGTCCCAGTCGTGGGCTGACGCCATCGCCCGCTGGACGACGAAGCTCCCGGCGGAGATGCGCGACGAGACCGACAAGATCCTGCTCGAGGCGGCCGCGGCCGGGGCGGTGCTCGAGGACCTGGCGACGATCGCCGCCGCCGCGATCGAGCAGTGGCGCTCCGCGCAGCCCGACCCCGAGGAGGACTTCGACTTCCGCGACCGCCACCTGAAGCTGGGCCGGACGTTCGGCGGCGCGGGCGTGATCCGCGGAGACCTGACCCCCGAGTGCGCCGCCGCTGTCAGCGCTGTGGTGGAGGCCCTCGGCAAGAAGCGCGGCCGGGAAGACGACAGGAGCGAGGGACAGCGGTTCCACGACGCGCTCGCCGAGGCTTGCGCGATGCTCATCCGCGGCCGGCTGATCCCGGAACGAGCAGGCGCCGACACCCAGGTGATCGTGCACATCCCGATCTCTCAGCTTCGCCAGATGCCCGGCGCGGCCGATCTCGAAGACGCCTGGCTCAGGGCAAGGCTCGGCGAGCCTTCCGACCCGGGAACCGCATACCTCACCGGCACGGACGCCGAGGTCGCCGCCTGCGACGCACTAACTGTCCCGGTCGTAACCGGCCATGGCGACATGACAGTGATCGACAAGATCATCGCGCTTGCCTCAACCGCCCCGGACCACGCCTTGCTCTCGCCCGAGGCCCGCCAAGCCCACCGGTACGCGATCGCGCGGCTGGCCATCGACTTCGTGTCCGGGTCGCGCGGGCTCGCCGCCGCGCTGCGGACCGGCCTGCTCGAGCATCCCTACAGCACCCCGTCGCTGCCCCTGGACATCGGCTTCGCCGACTCGATACCGGGCCACATCCGCCGCGCGGTCGCCCTCCGCGACCAGCACTGCGCCTGGCCCGGCGGCTGTGACCGGCCCGCCGCGGCATCCGACGTGCACCACATCAGGCACAAGAGCGACGGCGGCGAAACGTCGATTTGGAATTGCGGGCTCTTCTGCGAGTTCCACCACGAGACGTGCATCCACCGATGGGGCTGGGAAGTCACCCTTCATCCCGATGGGAACATGGAGGCCCGCAGCCCCGACGGCAGACAGGTCCTGCGGAACCATGCGCCACCACCGCGCCGCGCGGCGTAGCCATTCCATACTGGGCCGAGGTAGTAAGAGCTGGCGGCCCGGGCGGTGGGGGCGGGCGGACCCGTCCGGTAAGGCGCGGGTGTCGCGGCGGAGCGACTCGGGTACCCAGTTCGGCGAGCGCTTCTCGATGAAGGCGGCGAAGCCCTCCTTCGACTCGGGACGTTGCAGGCTGTCGAAGAACGCCATCCGGTCCTGTAGCCCGACGTA
Organism: Trebonia sp.; assembly: GCA_036391275.1. Lineage (GTDB taxonomy): Bacteria > Actinomycetota > Actinomycetes > Streptosporangiales > Streptosporangiaceae > Trebonia. The sequence continues at coordinate 1,818 of DASWAE010000028.1, read as the reverse complement.
CTGGTCGAGGACGCGCTTGATGTCCCGGCGGGCCTCGGGCGCCGTCTGGACGACCTGGATCAGGGCCTCAGTGGCCGTCTTCATCAGCTCGTCGTGCGGGACGACCCGGCTCACCAGGCCCCAGTCGAGGGCCTCGGCGGCGGTGAGGCGGCGGCCGGTGAACATCAGGTCGCGGGTGCGTACCGGGCCGATGAGGCGGACGAGCAGCTGCGCGTAGTAGGTGTCGGAGATGCCGCGCAGCAGTTCCGGCACCCGGAAGGTGGCGCGCTCGCTCACCACGGCGAGGTCGGAGCACATCGCGATCAGCAGGCCGCCGCCCTGGCAGATCCCGTTGACGGCGGAGACGACCGGCTTGGCGCTCTGCCGCAGCACGTCGAACGGCAGCACGTCGAACGTGCCCGGTGCCGCGTTGAAGTCGGCCCACTTGTCGGTGGCCTGCTGGCCGAGGTCGCCGCCGGGGATGAACACGTCGCCGGTGCCGGTGATCAGCAGGCCCGCCAGCTCCGGGTCGGCGTCCACCCGGCGGACCGCGTAGCGGATGCCGAAGTACATCGCCTGCGTCAGCGCGTTCCTGGCCGCCGGCCGGTCCACGGTGACGTGGGCGAACGGGGGGTGCCGGTCGAACCTCAGGTAGGGCGTCCCCAGCCAGTCGTCCTCGGGCGGGCGGGGCGCTGACCGGGCGGGCGCTGACCGGGCGGGCGCTGATCCGGCGGACCCGTTAGCGGCATCGGACATGAGGCCTCCAAACCGTTCTGGTGCCAGCGGCATAGCGGAGCTTGCCTTAAATCATATAACTAAATAATCTACTATAGGTCGGGGTAGTACGAGCACGGCAGGGCCGCGGACGGGCACGGCGCGAGGGCGGCACGGCCGCGGATGGGCACGGCGCGGACGGGCACGGCGCGGACGGGCACGGCCGCGGACGGGCACGGCGCGGATAGCCAGAACAAGGGCCACGGCCGCGGCGCGGCATGCGGCGAGACAGGCGACAGGAGGCAGCGGTGGGTTCCTTGCGGGTCGGGTTCGTGGGCGCGGGGCGGATGGGCTTCCCGATGGTCGAGCGGCTGGCCGCCGCCGGGCACGACCCGGTGGTGTACGCGCGGCGCGCGGAGGTCAGGGACGAACTGGCCGGGCTCGACGTCCGGACCACGGCGGAGCTGGCCGAGGCGGCCGCCGGGGCCGACGTGCTGCTGGTCTGCGTGTTCAACGACGAGCAGCTGAACGAGGTCGCCGCGCCGCTCGCCGCCGCGCTGCCGGACGGGGCCGTGTTCGCCTCGCACGTGACCGGCCGGGAGTCGGTGCTGCGGGCGGTGGCCGAGCGCTTCCCCGGGATCCGCGTGGTGGACGCGCCGGTGAGCGGCGGACCCCACGAGATCAGGGCGGGCAGGCTGACCGTCCTGCTCGGCGGCGAGCCGGCCGCCAGGGCGCGGGCCGCCGACGCCATACGGGCGTACGGCGACCCGCTGATCGAGACCGGCGGACTTGGCAGCGCGCTCGCGGTCAAGCTGGTCAACAACTTCCTCTTCGCGGCCAACACGCAGCTGGCGGCGGAGGCGGTCAGGCTCGGCGAGGCGCTCGGCGTGGCGCCAGGTCAGCTACTGAGCGCGCTCGAGCACATGAGCGGCGGCAGTCAGGCGAGCCGCCGCGCCGCGGAGGGCGGCGGCGACATGGCGGCCTTCGAAGCCAGGATCGGCCGGTTCATGAAGAAGGACGTGGCGGCCTGCCTGGAGCAGGCGGCCGAGCGCGGCGTCGACCCAGGGCTGCTCATCGACGTGGTGCGCCGGGGCCAGCTGTCGCTCGTCTAGCAGCGCGCGGTCA